>NZ_JBTYHB010000036.1:0-88297 GCF_054871485.1 Streptomyces sp. UC4497
GGGGCCAGCACACGCGCTGCGCGGACAGCCAGCGGAGCTGCCGCGGAGCTAGAGAGCTACACGAGGGGCACGTATGTCCGGACTGATCGACACCACGGAGATGTACCTCCGCACCATCCTCGAGCTGGAGGAGGAAGGTGTGGTCCCCATGCGCGCCCGGATCGCCGAGCGGCTCGACCAGAGCGGGCCGACGGTGAGCCAGACCGTGGCCCGCATGGAGCGGGACGGCCTGGTCGCCGTGGCGGCCGACCGGCACCTGGAGCTGACCGACGAGGGCCGGCGGCTCGCGACGCGCGTGATGCGCAAGCACCGGCTCGCGGAGTGTCTGCTCGTGGACGTGATCGGCCTGGAGTGGGAGCAGGTGCACGCGGAGGCCTGTCGCTGGGAGCACGTGATGAGCGAGGCGGTGGAGCGCCGCGTCCTCGAGCTGCTCCGGCACCCGACGGAGTCGCCGTACGGGAACCCGATCCCGGGCCTGGAGGAGCTGGGCGAGAAGGACGGGGCGAACCCGTTCCTGGACGAGGGGATGGTCTCGCTGTCCGACCTCGACCCGGGGGCCGACGGCAAGACGGTCGTGGTGCGCCGCATCGGCGAGCCGATCCAGACGGACGCGCAGCTGATGTACACGCTGCGCCGGGCGGGTGTGCAGCCGGGTTCGGTGGTCAGCGTGACGCAGTCGCCGGGCGGGGTGCTTGTGGGCAGCAGCGGTGAGGCGGCGGAGCTGGAGGCGGAGATCGCCTCGCACGTCTTCGTGGCGAAGCGCTGACCGTCTTCGTAGCGAAGCGCTGACCGTTTTCGTAGCGAAGCGCTGAGCCGGGCGACCGCCTGCGGGCCGGGCGTCAACTCCCGTGTCGTGCGGGTAAGTTGACTTGTATCCGCACATGCTGCACTTCCGCGCAGAAAACAAGATTCACTGTGCGGAACGGCAGCGATCGGACGCTCGGCGTGCAAGGCTGTCGCGTGAGGCATATGACCAGAGGGGGCCGCATGGACCGGCCGATCGGGGCGCGACGGGCCTGGGGGGCACGGGGTGCACCGGAGGCGGCGTCGAACGCCGCACCGCAGACAGAGGGCCCCGGCGCCTTGCGACGCCGGGGCCTGTCCTCCCCTGTTCCGACCCGGAGCCCCGAGCTCCCAGGGTCGCTCCCCTCGGACCGATTTCCCCGAGCGGTCCGCCTCCCGCTGAAGAGATCCCCTCGACAGCGCCGGTCATTCCTTGAGTTCTGTCACTCAAATGAGGGGTGTTGTCCGAGAGCACCGCGCTTTCGAAAACAGGTTCGATAGCGTGCGCGGGTACGCGACTGCAGGCGCGACCACGAGGGGGTGCCAGGGCCTATGGCACGGCGCATCGACGTGACCGGGGCAGGCGGGATCCACCTGGCTGCCTGGGAGTTCGCCGACCCGCCCAAGACGGGCGAGGTCGGGCACAATCCCGGAGTTCTGCTGCTGCACGGGCTCATGGGGCGGGCGTCCCACTGGGCGGGGACGACGCGCTGGCTGGCGGAGCGACATCGCGCGGTCGCCCTTGACCAGCGCGGGCACGGGCAGAGCGACAAGCCGCCGGAAGGCCCGTTCGACCGGGAGGCGTACGTCCTGGACGCGGAGGCGGCACTCGTCCAGCTGGGCCTCGAACCGGCCGTCCTCATCGGGCACTCCATGGGAGCGCTCACGGCGTGGCAGCTCGCCGCCCGCAGGCCGGACCTCGTCCGTGGCCTGGTCATCTGCGACATGCGGGCCTCCGCGCTCGGGGCGGCCTCCCAGCGGGAGTGGGAGGACTGGTTCAAGGCGTGGCCGCTGCCGTTCGCGACGCTCGGGGACGTACGGAAGTGGTTCGGGGAGGACGACCCCTGGGTCGAGCGGCCCAACCCCGCGCGCGGGGAGTTCTACGCCGAGGTGATGACGGAGACGGCGGACGGCTGGCGGCCGGTGTTCTCGCGGCGGCAGATGCTGGAGGCGCGCTCCACGTGGGTGTTCGACGCGCACTGGGAGGAGCTGGCGGCGGTCCAGTGCCCTGCGCTTGTGCTGCGCGGGCTTGACGGGGAGTTGGGGCGGGCGGAGGCGCAGGAGATGGTGCGGGTGTTGCCTCGCGGGGTGTATGCGGAGGTGGCTGACGCCGGGCATCTTGTGCACTACGACCAGCCGGAGGCGTGGCGCTCCGCGGTGGAGCCGTTCCTTGACGGGGTGCTGGCGGAGTTGTGACGTGGCCGGGAGCCGGGGTTGAGGTCGCGGGGCGCTGCCCCGGGCCCCGCCGCTCAATCGCCGCGGAGGCTTGAAAACAGGCCGGCGGGGCTTGAGAGCAGCGGCGCTTGGTGCGTCACGGGCTCAGGCGTTCTGTGCGCCAAGCCGTCGGGGAATCGGTCTCCCGGACGTAGCGGAGGCGGTCGTGGAGGCGGTTTTCGCGGCCCTGCCAGAATTCGATGGTCTCCGGAGTGATCCGGTAGCCGCCCCAGTGGGGTGGCACCGGGACGGCGGTGCCCTCGGGGTGGCGGGCCGCCAGTTCCGCGTAGCGCGCGTCGAGTTCCTCCCGCGAGGCGACCACGGACGACTGCGCGCTGGCCCACGCGCCCAGCTGGGAGCCGTGCGGGCGCGTGTGGAAGTACGCCTCCGTCTCGGCCCGCGACGTACGCTCCGCCGTCCCCGTCACCAGGACCTGGCGCCCCATCGGGTGCCAGGGGAAGAGCAGCGCGACGTGCGGGTTCGCGGAGAGGTCCCGGGCCTTGCGGGAGCCGTAGTTGGTGTAGAAGACGAAGCCCGCCTCGTCGTACGACTTGAGCAGCACCGTACGGGAGCTGGGCCGGCCCTCGGCGTCGGCGGTGGAGACGACCATGGCGTTGGGCTCGGGCAGCGGGGAGCCGGGGGCCGCCGCCTGTTTGAACCAGCGCGTGAACTGTTCCATCGGGTGCAGGGCGAGGTCCCCCTCCAGCAGGCCGCCGTCCTTGGCGCGGTACTGCTCGCGCATGTCGGCGAGGTCGAGTTCGGGATCGTCGTGGGCGCTCACGGCGTCATCCTGCCGGACGGATGGGCACAGACGCACCCAGGGTGAGCCATGGCACTGAGTGCCGCGAGCCCTCGCCAACTGTGGCACGGAGGGTTATGTTCCAGGGGCCGAACGGTTCAGCCGCCTGCCGTACGGGGCATCACGGGTGTACCCCGTACAGACCAGACCACGGGTGATCCAGCACCCGGACCCGCCCACGCATCCAGAGGAGCCGCCCGATGTCCGACCTCACCCCCGGCTTTGTTCCAGGCCTCGAAGGTGTCGTCGCGTTCGAGACCGAGATCGCCGAACCGGACAAGGAAGGCGGTGCCCTGCGCTATCGGGGCGTCGACATCGAGGATCTGGTCGGCCACGTGTCGTTCGGGAATGTCTGGGGGCTGCTGGTCGACGGCGCCTTCGACCCGGGCCTGCCGCCGGCCGAGCCGTTCCCGATCCCCGTCCACTCCGGTGACATCCGCGTCGACGTGCAGTCGGCGCTCGCCATGCTCGCCCCCGTGTGGGGCCTGAAGCCGCTGCTCGACATCGACGAGCAGCGGGCGCGCGACGACCTCGCGCGCGCCGCCGTCATGGCGCTGTCGTACGTCGCGCAGTCCGCGCGCGGGCAGGGGTTGCCGATGGTGCCGCAGCGGGAGATCGACAAGGCGGACACGGTCGTCGAGCGGTTCATGAAGCGTTGGCGCGGGGAGCCGGACCCGAAGCATGTCGCGGCCGTCGACGCGTACTGGACGTCGGCCGCCGAGCACGGCATGAACGCGTCTACGTTCACGGCCCGCGTCATCGCCTCGACCGGGGCCGATGTGGCGGGTGCGCTGTCCGGGGCCGTCGGGGCCATGTCCGGGCCGCTGCACGGTGGTGCGCCGTCCCGGGTGCTCGGCATGATCGAGGAGATCGAGCGGACCGGGGACGCGGAGGCGTATGTGCGTCGGGCGCTCGACAAGGGTGAGCGGCTCATGGGGTTCGGGCACCGGGTGTACCGGGCGGAGGATCCGCGCGCGCGTGTACTTCGGCGTACGGCGCGGGAGTTGGGGGCGCCGCGGTTCGAGGTGGCGGAGGCGTTGGAGAAGGCGGCGTTGGCGGAGTTGCACGCGCGGCGGCCCGATCGGGTGTTGGCCACGAACGTGGAGTTCTGGGCGGCGATCGTGCTCGACTTCGCGGAGGTGCCGGCGCACATGTTCACGTCGATGTTCACGTGTGCCCGTACGGCGGGGTGGTCGGCCCACATCCTGGAGCAGAAGCGCACGGGCCGCCTCGTCCGCCCCTCGGCGCGGTACGTGGGGCCGGCGTCGCGTCCTCCGCAGGAGATCGGCGGCTACGGCAACATCGCCCGCTAGCCGGAGTTCTGGGCCTGTGCCGGGGTCGGCGCCCTTGGTTCCTGTTGCGCGGCACCGTGATCTTTGGCGGTGCCGCGGTCGGCGCCCTCGTCAGCTGCAGCCTGCACCGGGGCGCCGCCTTGCCCACCCTGCCGCCCCAGGCGGCAGATTGCCCAAGGCGGTGGGCGTCGACCGTCCCGGGTGGGGAGCCGGGGTTGGCGGTGAGTAGCCCAAGTCAGGTGCGGTCGGCCGCAACGGGTGGGGAGCCGGGGTTGGCTGTGAGTAGCCCAAGTCAGGTGCGGTCGGCCGCAACGGGTGGGGAGCCGGGGTTGGCGGTGGGGCGCCCAAGTCGGGTGCGGTCGACCGCGGCGGGTGGGGAGCCGGGGCAAATCGAGCCCGCTCTGGCACGAGACTCGCGGGGCCGCGGCAGAGTCCCGGGCCTTCAGCCCCGTCGGCGTTTGAGGCGTGGGGCCAGGGCAAATCAAGCCCCGCCGGCGATTGAGGCGCGGGGTCCGGGGCGGAGCCCCGTGGCGTGGGGCACGCTCTGGGCCGGAGCCCCCGGAGGGGGCGGGTGGGTGGGAGATGGGCGGGGGAGATCGGCTCTTTCGAGCCCCGCTCTCGGACGAGACTCGCGGGGTCCGGGGCAGAGCCCCGTGGCGTGAGCACGGTGCCGGTACAGCGAGCCCCGCGGCGTGAGCACGGTGCCGGTACATCAGCCCCTGTGGCGATTCAGGCGCGCGGCCAGGGCCAATCAAGCCCCGCCGGCGATTGAGGCGCGGGGTCCGGGGCGGAGCCCTGTGGCGTGGGGACGGTGCCGGTACATCAGCCCCTGCGGCAAGCCCCGTGGCGTGAGGGCGGTGCCGGTGTATCAAGCCTCTGCAGCCAGCCCGTGGCATCGGGACGGTGCCGGTACAGGGACGGGCTAGGTGTCAGCCCAGGATCCGGTCGACCAGGGCCCCCCACTCGGAAACCACCCGCTCCCGCCGCCCCCTGTCATCCGTGAGGAGGTTCGCGAGGCCGAGGCCGCGGGCCATGTCGAGGAGGCCCTGGACGACCTCCCGCACCCCCGGCAGGGACTCGTCCGCGCCGAGAAGCTCCACCGCGATCCGGTGGGTCTCCCGCCCGACCCGCGCCTCCAACTCGGTCACCCGCCCACCCAGTTGCGGCTCGTTCGACGCGGCCACCCACAGGTGCAGCGCCGCCCGGAACAACGGCCCCGTGTAGAGGTCGACGAGCGCCGCCACCGCCTCCGCCCGCCCCTGCGGACGCAGCCCCCGCAGAGCGGTGGACCGCTCCTCGGCGACGTACTCCACGGCCGCGGTGAACAGGTCCTCACGGGTCGGAAAGTGGTGCTGGGCGGCGCCGCGCGAGACGCCGGCGTGTTCGGCGACGACGGAGACCGTGGACCCGGCCCAGCCGTGCGCGGCGAGGCAGGCGACCGCGGACTCCAGGAGCCGTTGCCGCGTCACCCGCGAACGGTCCTGCTTCGGCAGCGTCACAACACCCATGCGGCATCCCGTCGTTCGAGAAAGGCGGTCATGCCCTCGCGGGCCCCCGCGGAGCCGAACAGCCGCGCGGACAGCGCCGTCAGGGACTCCGCGTCCCGGTCGAAGGCCTCCAGGACCTTAACCGTGAGCAGCTTCTTCGTCTCGGTCAGGGCCTCGGGGGACGCCTTCCGCAACCCACCCAGCATCGGTTCCAGTACCTCGTCCACGTCCTCCCCCGCCACCGTCACGAGCCCGATCCGCGCCGCCTCCGCCGCGTCGAAGCGCTCGCCCGTCAGGTAGTACCGGGCCACCGCCCGCGGATCGACGCGCGGCAGCAGCGGCATCGAGATAACGGCGGGCGCGACCCCGATGCGTACCTCGGTGAAGGCGAAGGACGACGCCGTGGAAGCCGCCGCGATGTCGCACGCCCCCACCAACCCCAGGCCGCCCGCCCGTACGTGCCCGTCGACCCGCGCGACGACCGGTTTGCCCAGCTCCACGATCTGCCGCAGCAGTCCCACCAGCGCGTCCGGGTCCGGAGGGTCCCGCAGGTCGGCGCCCGCGCAGAAGGTGCCGCCGGTGTGGGTGAGGACGACGGCTCGTACGTCGCGGTCCTTGTCCGCGTCCCGCAGCCGGTCCCCCAGTTCTCCGACGAGTTCCGACGACAGGGCGTTGCGATTGGCGGGCGAGTGGAGGGTGAGGGTGGTGACGCCGCGCTCGTGGGCGTGCCTCACCAGGTCCACCAGGTTGCCGGGCCCCGGTCCGTTCTCAACAGCCATCAGATCTCCCTGAGTTCGCGGCGCAGGATCTTCCCGGAGGCCGCGCGCGGCACCCCGTCGATGAACGCCACGCGGCGGATCTTCTTGTACGGGGCGACGCGTTCGGCGACGTACGCCATCACCGCGTCCGCGCCGAGCGCCGGGTCCGTGCGGACGACGAACGCCTTCGGCACCTCGTTGCCGTCGTCGTCGAGGACGCCGATGACCGCCGCGTCGGCGATGCCCTCGTGGGCGAGCAGCACCGCTTCCAGGTCGGCGGGGGCGACCTGGAAGCCCTTGTACTTGATGAGTTCCTTGACCCGGTCGACGACGAACAGCCAGCCGTCCGCGTCGACCCGCCCGACGTCCCCGGTGTGCAGCCAGCCCTCGGCGTCGATCATGTCGGCGGTGGCATCGGGGCGGCCGAGGTAGCCCTTCATGACCTGCGGCCCCCGGATCAGGACCTCACCGGGCTCGCCGGGCGCCACGTCCTTCGCCGGGTCGTCGAGGGACACGATCCGCATCTCGGTCGAGGCGATGAGCCTGCCCACCGCGCCCGGCGGCGGGTTCTTCGCGTCGTACGGGACGACGTGGGTGCCCGGCGACAGCTCCGTCATGCCGTAGGCCTGGCCGACGGGCGGCAGGCCGAGGCGGCGCGCGCAGGCGCGGGCGAGTTCGCCGTCGAGGGGTGCGGCGGCGCTGATGACATGGCGCAAGGACGACAGGTCGTAGCCCTCCACGGCCGGGTGTTTCGCGAGGGCGAGGACGATCGGCGGGGCGACGTACAGGTGGGTGATGCGGTGCTTCTCGATCGCCGCGAGGAACGTTTCGAGGTCGAAGCGGGGCAGTACGACGACGGTGGAGCCCTGCCGCAGCGGGCCGTTCATGAGCGCGGTGAGGCCGTAGATGTGGAAGAAGGGCAGGACGGCGAGGATGCTGTCGCCGGGGCCCGTCGGGAGGACGGGCTGGAGCTGGTCGAGGTTCGTGGCGATGTTGCGGTGGGTGAGCATGACGCCCTTGGGCGTGCCGGTGGTGCCGGAGGAGTACGGGAGCGCGGCCACGTCCTCGGCCGGGTCTATGGCGACACGCGGCTCGGGCGCCGCGGTGCCGAGCATGTCCATCAGCGAACGGTGGCCCGAGGTCCCCGCCGGGTCGCAGACGAATATCTCCCGTACGCCGCCCGCGAGTTCGGCCGCCGCGCGGGCCGCCTCGACGAGCGGGGTGATGGTGACGATCCAGTTCGCGGACGAGTCGCGCAGCTGCTTCGCGAACTCCTCCGGCGTCGACAGCGGGTGCACGGTGGTCACGGAGGCGCCCGCGCGCGTGGCGCCGTAGAACGCCACCGGGTAGGCGATCGTGTTGGGGCTGTGCAGCGCCACCACGTCGCCCTTGCGCACGCCCGCGTCGGCGAGTCCCGCCGCCACCTTCCGGTGGAACACGTCGAGTTGGGCGTACGAGAGCGTGGTGCCGGCCACCCCGTCGACGAGGGCGGGGGCGTCGCCGCGGGCGGCCGCGCCCCCGAGCACGGCGTCGTGGATGGGCTCGTCGACGACCGCGACGTCCGCGTACTCACTCACGTACACCATGTCGAACTCCTCGCTGCAGAACGGAAGTTGCTGTCAGTACGACTTGGGGAGACCCAGGCTCTGGTGGGACACGTAGTTGAGGATCATTTCGCGGCTGACCGGGGCGATCCGCGCCACCCGTGAGCCGGTGATGAGCGAGGCGAGGCCGAACTCTCGGGTCAGGCCGTTGCCGCCGAGCGTGTGCACGGCCTGGTCGACGGCGCGCACACAGGCCTCGGCGGCGGCGTACTTGGCCATGTTGGCCGCCTCGCCCGCACCGATGTCGTCGCCCGCGTCGTAGAGCCGGGCCGCCTTCTGCATCATCAGGCGGGCCAGCTCCAGCTCGATGTGGCTCTGCGCGAGCGGGTGGGCGATCGCCTGGTGGGAGCCGATGGGGGCCTGCCACACGGTGCGCTCCTTCGCGTACTCGACGGCCCGCTTCAGCGCGTACCGGCCCATGCCGATGGCGAAGGCGGCGGTCATGACGCGCTCCGGGTTGAGCCCGGCGAAGAGCTGGAGCAGTCCTGCGTCCTCGTCACCCACGAGAGCGTCCGCGGGCAGCCGCACCTCGTCAAGGGTCAGTTCGAACTGCTTCTCCGGAGCCTGGAGTTCCATGTCGATCTGCCGCCGCCCGAAGCCCTTCGCGTCCCGCGGCACGATGAAGAGGCAGGGCTTGAGCTTTCCGGTCCGGGCGTCGGAGGTACGGCCCACGATGAGCGTCGCGTCCGCGATGTCGACGCCGGAGATGAACACCTTGCGCCCGTTCAGGACCCACGAGCCGTCGTCGTCGCGGCGGGCCGTCGTGGTGATGCGGTGCGAGTTGGATCCGGCGTCGGGTTCGGTGATGCCGAAGGCCATGGTGCGGCTGCCGTCGGCGAGGCCGGGGAGCCAGGCCCACTTCTGTTCCTCGGTGCCGAAGCGGGAGATGACCGTGCCGCAGATCGCGGGCGAGACGACCATCATCAGCAGCGGCGACCCGGCAGCCCCCAACTCCTCCAGGACGATGGAGAGTTCGGCTATCCCGCCGCCCCCTCCCCCGTACTCCTCGGGCAGGTTGACGCCGAGGTAGCCGAGCTTCGCGGCCTCCGACCACAGCTCCTCGGGGTGGCCGCCGGCATCGGTGACGCGGGTCATGTAGTCGCGGCCGAACCGCTTGCCGAGTGCGGCGACGGCGGCGCGCAGGGCCTGGTGCTCTTCGGTTTCGAGGACGGGGGTGGCGGGAGCGGCGGGAGCGTTCACGACTGTTCCTCCTGGACTACGGCGAGCAGCGCGCCCACCTCGACCTGGCGGCCGACGGCGGCGTGCAGGGCGGTGAGCGTTCCGGAGGCGGGAGCGAGGATGCGGTGCTCCATCTTCATCGCCTCCAGCCAGATCAGGGGCTGCCCGGCGGTGACGGCGGCGCCTTCGGTCAGCCCTTCGGCGACGCGGACGACGGTGCCGGGCATGGGCGCGAGCAGGGAGCCGGGGGCGCGCTGCTCGCTGGGGTCGGTGAAGCGGGGCAGGGCGGTGAGCGCGAGGCCGTTCACGTAGACCTGGTGACCCTCGTACGCGGCACTCCCATCGGCGGCGCCCCCATACGTGGAGACCGTGAACTTCCTTCGTACGCCGCCGACTTCGAGTACGACGAGGTGCGGGGTGACGTCGACGACGTGTACGCCGTCGGCCGCGAGGCCGTCGCGGGTGTGCCGGTAGCGGACCTCGTGCTCGGCGCCGGAGGGCTCGGCGCGGTAGCGCCTGACTTGGGGCTGCGAGGGGACGTTGCGGAAGCCGCCGAACCTGGACCGGCCCACGGCCTGGGCGAGGGCGGCGGCGAGCGGCGCGTACGGGTCCTCGTGCGGGGCGGTCAGTTCGTCGAGGTGCCGCTCGTAGAACCCGGTGTCCATGCGGGCCTCGGCGAACTCCGGGTGCCGCAGGGAGCGTACGAGCAGGTCGCGGTTGGTGAAGGGCCCGTGCACCTCGGCCCGTTCCAGGGCCCCCGCGAGGGCGCGGACGGCGGCGGTGCGGGTGGGGGCGTGGGCGACGACCTTCGCGAGCATGGCGTCGTAGTGCACGCCGATGGCGTCGCCGTCGGTGTAGCCGGTGTCGAGGCGGACGCCGTCCGGCACGGCGAGCCGGTGCAGCGTTCCGGTCTGCGGGGCGAAGGAGGCGGCGGGGTCCTCGGCGTAGAGGCGGGCCTCTACGGCGTGGCCGCGCGGGGCCGGGGGTTCGGGGTCGAGGGCCTCGCCCTCGGCGACGCGGAGCTGGAGCGCGACGAGGTCGATCCCGAACACGGCCTCGGTGACCGGGTGTTCCACCTGGAGGCGGGTGTTCATCTCCAGGAAGTGAGCGCGTCCGTCGGCGACGAGGAACTCGACGGTGCCGGCGCCGACGTATCCGGTGGCCCGGCAGGCTCGCTCCGCCATCTCGTATATGACATCTGATACGCCACGTATGAGATCCGGCGCGGGCGCCTCCTCGATCACCTTCTGGTGTCGCCGCTGCAGCGAGCAGTCCCGCGTCCCGAGGATCCACACGGTCCCGTGGGCGTCGGCGAGCACCTGTACCTCCACGTGCCGCCCGCCCTCCACATACGGCTCGACGAAGACTTCGCCGTCGCCGAAGGCGGACAGCGCCTCGGCCCGCGCGGCCTGCAACTCTCCTTCCAAATCGCCGAGTTCCCTTACGACCCGCATCCCGCGCCCGCCGCCACCGGCGGACGCCTTGACCAGGACGGGCAGGTCGTCGGCCGTGATGTCGGAGCCGAGCGGCGCGACGCCCATCAGCTCCTTGGCCCGCGTCTTGGACGCCATCGCCTCGATCGCCGCGGGCGGCGGCCCGATCCAGGTGAGCCCCGCGTCGGTGACCGCGCGGGCGAAGTCGGCGTTCTCGGAGAGGAAGCCGTACCCCGGGTGCACGGCGTCGGCGCCCGCGTCGAGGGCGGCCTTCACGACGAGGTCGGCGCGCAGGTAGGTGTCGGCGGGGGTGGCCCCCGGCAGCCGTACGGCGAGGTCGGCCTCGCGTACGTGCAGGGCGTCGGCGTCCGGGTCCGAGTGCAGGGCGACGGTACGTATGCCCAGCTCACGGCAGGTACGGAAGACGCGGCAGGCGATCTCGCCGCGGTTGGCGACGAGCACACTGGTGATCATCGGTGCGGGCCCCTTACATCCGGAAGACGCCGAAGCCGCCGCGGGCGCCCTCGTACGGTGCGGTGTGGATCGCGGACAGGCAGATGCCGAGCACGGTCCGGGTGTCGCGGGGGTCGATGACCCCGTCGTCGTAGAGCCGCCCGGACAGGAACATCGGCAGCGACTCGGCCTCGATCTGCTGCTCGACCATGGCGCGGAGCCCGGCGTCGGCCTCCTCGTCGTACGGCTGCCCCTTCGCGGCGGCGGACTGCCGCGCCACGATCGACAGCACGCCCGCCAGCTGCTGCGGACCCATGACGGCGGACTTGGCGCTGGGCCAGGCGAAGAGGAAACGGGGATCGTAGGCGCGCCCGCACATGCCGTAGTGCCCGGCGCCGTACGAGGCGCCCATGAGCACGGAGAGGTGCGGCACGCGCGAATTGGAGACGGCGTTGATCATCATCGCGCCGTGTTTGATGATGCCGCCCTGCTCGTACTCCTTGCCGACCATGTAGCCGGTGGTGTTGTGCAGGAAGAGCAGCGGGATGTCGCGCTGGTTGGCGAGCTGGATGAACTGCGCGGCCTTCTGCGACTCCTCGCTGAAGAGGACGCCCTGCGCGTTGGCGAGGATGCCGACGGGGTGGCCGTGGAGAGCGGCCCATCCGGTGACGAGGCTGGTGCCGTAGAGGGGCTTGAACTCGTCGAAGTCGGAGGCGTCGACGATTCGGGCGATGACCTCGCGCGGGTCGAAGGGCTCCTTCAGATCGTCGGGGACGATGCCGAGGAGTTCCTCGGGGTCGTACTTGGGCGGCTCCACAGGCCCTGGATCGGCGTACGCCTTGCGGTGGTTGAGGCGGGCGACGACGCGCCGCGCCTGGCGTATCGCGTCCTGCTCGTCGTGGGCGAAGTAGTCGGCGAGCCCGGAGGTGCGGGCGTGCATCTCGGCGCCGCCGAGCGACTCGTCGTCGCTCTCCTCGCCGGTCGCCATCTTGACCAGCGGCGGCCCGCCGAGGAAGACCTTCGCCTTCTCCTTCACCATGATCACGTGATCGGACATGCCGGGGATGTACGCGCCTCCGGCGGTGGAGTTGCCGAAGACGACGGCGACGGTGGGGATCCCGGCGGCCGAGAGCCGCGTGATGTCCCGGAAGATCCCGCCTCCCGGGATGAAGATCTCCTTCTGGGACGGCAGATCGGCGCCGCCGGACTCGACGAGCGAGATCGCCGGGAGCCGGTTGACGTGGGCGATCTCGTTCGCCCGCAGCGCCTTCTTCAGGGACCAGGGGTTGCTGGCGCCGCCGCGCACGGTCGGGTCGTTGGCGGTGATCAGGCACTCGACGCCCTCGACGACGCCGATCCCTGTGACGAGGGAGCCGCCGACCGCGTAGTCGCTGCCCCAGGCGGCGAGCGGGGACAGTTCGAGGAAGGGGGTGTCGGGGTCGAGCAGCAGCTCGATGCGTTCCCGGGCGAGCAACTTGCCGCGCCCCCGGTGCCGTTCGACGTACTTCTCACCGCCGCCCGCGACGGCCTTCGCGTGCTCGGCGTCGAGGGCGGTGAGCTTGTCGAGGAGGGCGGTGCGCCGGCCGGCGTAGTCGTCGGACCGGGTGTCCAGTGCGCTGGCCAGGACGGTCACAGGAGGGCCTCCGGTATGTCGAGGTGGCGTGAACGGAGCCATTCGGCGAGGCCCTTTGCCTGGGGGTCGAATCGGTGTGCTGCGGCTACGCCGTCGCCGAGGAGGCCTTCTACGGTGAAGTTGAGTGCGCGGAGGTTGGGGAGCGGGTGGCGGGTTACGGTCAGTCGGCCTTCATCCACCGGAACCGGTGTTGCGGACGCGGGGCTCTGCCCCGGACCCCGCTGGCTCTCGTCCACGAGCGGGGCTTGATTTGTCTCCGGTAGGAGTTCGCGGAAGAGGTCCACCGTCAGGGTGTGGGCCAGCCAGCGCCACGCCGCGGCGGATTCCACCCACACCCCCACATTCGCGTCGCCGCCCTTGTCCCCACTGCGGGCCCCCGCGATCAGGCCGAGGGGAACGCGGCGCGTGGGCCCGGCGGGCGGAGGCTCCGGGAGGGCGGGGTCCTCGACGGGGACGAGCGGGCGGGTCTCCGGTACGTGTACGGGAACAGGCCGCCGCTCCCCGTCCGGCAGCACCGCCACATGCGGAACCTCGCCCCGCTCCACGTACGCCGCCTCGAACACCCCGTACGGGGAGCCCTTGCCGGGCGGGGCGGTGACGTGGAAGCCGGGGTAGGAGGCGAGCGCCAGCTCCACCGCGGCGCCGCTCAGGGCCCGGCCGACGGCGTCCTGGTTCTGGTCGCGTACGACGAGGCGGAGCAGCGCGCTCGCGGTCTCCTCGGTGTCGGCGTCGGGCCGATCGGTACGGGCTAGCTCCCAACGGACGTGTGCAGGAGCCGACTTGGCGGTACGCAGCGCTTCGTCCATCTGCCGCCGCACCAGCTCCGCCTTGGCCTCGACGTCCAGGCCGGTGAGCACGAAGACGACCTCGTTGCGGTAGCCGCCGAGCAGGTTGAGGCCGACCTTGAGAGTGGGCGGTGGGGCCTCGCCGCGTACGCCGTGGATGCGCACCCGGTCGGGGCCCTCCTGTTCCAGGCGGACGGTGTCGAGGCGGGAGGTGACGTCGGGCCCGGCGTACCGGGCGCTCCCGGTCTCGTACAGGAGCTGCTCGGTGACGGTGCCGATTTCGACGAAGCCGCCGGTGCCGGGGTGCTTGGTGATGACGGCGGAACCGTCCTCGTGGATCTCGGCGAGGGGGAAGCCGGGGCGGGCCAACTGGTGGGCGCGGTCGGCGAATCGGGAGTAGTTGCCGCCGGTCGCCTGCGTCCCGCATTCGAGGACGTGCCCGGCGACGACGGCCCCCGCGAGCCGGTCGTAATCGTCCCCCGCCCAGCCGAAGTGCCAGGCCGCGGGCCCGGTCACCAGCGCGGCATCGGTGACCCGCCCCGTGACCACGACATCCGCGCCCGCGTCGAGGCAGGCAGTGATGCCGGCGCCGCCGAGGTAGGCGTTGGCGGTGAGGACGCCGGGGAACCGGCCGGCGCCGAGCAGATCGTCGCCCTCGACGTGTGCGACACGTACGGGTATGTCCAGCCGAGCCGCCAACTCCCGTACGGCGTCGGCGAGTCCGGCCGGGTTGAGACCGCCCGCATTGGCGACGATTTTGGTGCCGCGCTCGACGGCGAGGCCCAGGCACTCCTCCAACTGCCGCAGGAACGTGCGGGCGTAGCCGCGATCCGGGTTCTTCAGGCGATCGCGGCCGAGGATCAGCATGGTCAGCTCGGCGAGGTAGTCGCCGGTGAGGACGTCGAGTTCGCCGCCGGTCAGCATTTCCTTCATGGCGTCGAACCGGTCGCCGTAGAACCCGGAGGCGTTGCCGATCCGCAGCGGAGGCCTGCTCATCGGGCCTCCTTCGGCGCGCGCCCCTTCCCCGGTGGCCCGGCGAAGGCCTGCGCGATGTCGAGCCAGCGGTCGGCGTCGGGGCCCTCGGCGCGTACGTCGAGGTCGGCGCGGTGCGCGCGCTGGGTGACGAGGAGGCAGAAGTCGAGGGCGGTACCGGTGACCCGTTGGGCCGCATCCTCGGGTCCGTACGTCCACAACTCGCCGCTGGGCGCCACGAGTTCGATGCGGAACTCGGCGTCGGGCGCGGTGACCCCGTGCACGTCGAAGGCGAACTTCCGGGCGCGTACGCCGATCCGGGCGACGTGCCGGAGCCGGTCACTGGGCGTCCGTACGACCCCGAGGGCGTCGGCCACGTCCTGGCCGTGCGCCCACGTCTCCATCAGCCGGCCGGTCGCCATGGAGGCGGCGGACATCGGCGGCCCGTACCAGGGGAACCGGGTCTTGTCGGCCGCGGCGGCGCGCAGCACCTTCTGCAACCGCTCGCGTCCCTCCCGCCAGCCGGCGAGCAGCGCGGCCGGTTCCTGGCGGGCGCCTTCCTCGGCCCCTTCGTCGACGAAGGACTCAGGCGCGGCGATCGCCTTCTCCACCTCGCCCGCGAAGGCGTCGGCGTCGCTCATGGCGAGCAGGGCAGCGCGGTCGGTCCAGGCGAGATGGGCGATCTGGTGGGCGACGGTCCAGCGGGGTGCGGGGGTCGGTGCGGCCCACTGCTGCGGGCTCAACTCCCGCACGATCCGGTCGAGTTCCTCGCTCTCGTCCCGCAAGTCCTCGAACACGGCGGACGGTTCGGACACGGTGCGCTCCCCTCCGGGCACGGCGGTGTGCGGCGCGCCTGGAGCATGGCAGCGGACCAAGAAACAAGCAAGCGTGCTTGCATTAAAGTTGAGCCGATCCTTGGGCCGGCCCTTGGTCCGGCCCTTGAGCCGATCCTTGCGCCGCCGAGGACGCCGCCGAGGACGCCGCCGAGGACGCCGCCGAGGAAGCCGCCGAGGAAGCCGCCGAGGAAGCCGTCGACGGTGCCGGGGGCATGGCCGTCACGCCATGGGCCGCTCCGCGCCCGGAGCCGCCCGCTTCCTGACCGGTCTCGTCGCCTGTTTCGCCACGCACGCCGGCATCCCCTCCACCACGACCGCGGGCCCCATGTCATCGGCCGCGTCCGGGGCGCCGTCACGGTCGGCCGCCGCGTCCGCCGCGAGGCGCCGGAAGGCTCCGGGCGGCATGCCGACCAGCTCCGTAAAACGGGTGGTGAAGGTGCCCAACGACGCGCAGCCCACCGCGAAGCAGACCTCGGTGACGCTGAGGTCGCCGCGCCGCAGCAGCGCCGTCGCGCGCTCGATGCGCCGCGTCATCAGGTACGAGTAGGGCGACTCGCCGTACGCGGCCCGGAACTGCCGGCTGAGGTGCCCGGCGGACATGTGCGCGTCGCGGGCGAGCGCCTCCACGTTCAGCGGCTGCGCGTACTCCCGGTCGATGCGGTCACGGACGCGGCGCAGCCGTGCGAGATCACTCAAGTGCTGCGCCTCGACGCGTGCGCGGCGCCATTCGGGCTGACACATGCGCGGCCCTCAGCGCAGTTCCTGGATGCGGATCAGATTGCCCGCCGGGTCGCGGAAGGCGCAGTCACGGATGCCGTACGGCTGCTCGGTCGGCTCCTGGACGACCTCGGTGTCACCGGCCTGCACCTTCTCGAACGTGGCGTCGAGGTCCGGGGTGGCGAGCAGGATCCAGCCGTAGGTGCCCTTGGCCATCATCTCGGTGATGCTGCGGCGCTCGTCCTCGGTGATGCCCGGGTCGGCGGCCGGCGGCGCCAACAGGATGGACGTGTCGGGCTGACCGGGCGGGCCGACCGTGATCCAGCGCATCCTGCCCTGGCCGACGTCACTGCGGACCTCGAAGCCGAGGACGTCGCGGTAGAAGGCGAGCGAGGCGTCCGGGTCGTCGTGCGGCAGGGAACTCGTATGAATGGTGATGTTCATGACGAAGAGGCTAGAAGCGACTTCGCCTCCGCGCTTCTCGATTCCTGATTGTCCCGTCGGCACTCGGCTCGCTTCTGGTCCACACTCGGCGCGCGAGTTCAAGATCCTCAACGTCACGGCTCTGTCCCGGCGATGACGGGCGGACAGTCCTGTGTAACAGCCATGTATGAGGCGGCGATCGGGCGGAACGATCGACGGGCCGGGTGGGTCCTGGTGATCAGTAACGCACTACGACCCAACAGTTAAGGACGAAAACGATGCGCGCTCGTAAGCTCACCCTCGCCGCCGTCGCCCTCGCCGCGGGCCTCTCGCTCACCGCCTGCCAGGGCAACGAGGACTCCGCCGCGGGCACGACCGACGACTCGTCCGCCACCTCCTCCTCGTCGTCCTCCGGCGGCAACAGCCAGGCCTCCGGCAAGAACGCCTCGAACACGGGCACGGACACCCCTGACGACCCGGACGCCGCGAAGGCCGCCGAGGGCACCGGCCACGGTCAGATCAACACCGGCCCGTGCAAGACCGCGAACCTCGCGTTCGACTCCGCGCACGGCATGGGCGAGGGCACGCTCATAGTCAGCATGCGCAACACCAGCGACGCCTGCTCGCTCAAGGGCTTTCCGGGCGTCGACCTCCGCTCCGAGGAGGCCTCCGGCCCGCTGAGCGCCCAGCGCAGCAGCATGTCGTCCCCGTCCGTCGTCCTCGGCAACGGCGAGACGACCCGCTTCACCCTCCACTACCCGCCGAACAACTCCGGCGGTTCCGGCGTGGACGTCACCAGCATCGACGTCACCCCGCCCAACGAGACCCACTCCGCGTCCCTGAAGGTCGGCCTCAACCTCCCGGTCTCCGCCGACACGGAGACCAAGGTCACCGTCGACCCGGTCGGCACCGGCAAGCAGTGACCCTCACTCGTGCAGCGCGACCGCGGGGTCCTTCTTGCGGCCCACCTGCGTCCGCACCGCGCCCATGCTCGCCGCGATCACGAAGGTGATGGCCAGGACCTCCGACCAGGCCAGGTCCTGGCTCAGGACGAGGAAGCCGGAGAGCGCGGCGACCGCCGGTTCGAGGCTCATCATCACCGCGAACGTGGACGCGGGCAGGCGGCGCAGCGCGACGAGTTCGAGGGTGTACGGGAGGACCGAGGACATGATCGCGACGGCCGCGCCGAGGCCGAGGGTCACCGGGTCGATCAGCTTCGGGCCCGCCGTCGCGATGCCGAGCGGCAGGCAGAGCACCGCCGCGACCACCATCGCGAGCGCGAGCCCGTCCGCCTGCGGGAAGCGGCGGCCCGTGCGGGCGCTGAAGATGATGTACGTCGCCCAGCAGGCGCCGGCGGCGACCGCGAAGCCCACACCGGCCAGGTTCAGTCCGCCGAGCCCGTCCCCCGCCCCGCCGAGCAGGAACACGCCACACAGCGCGAGCCCCGCCCACAGGACGTTGACGAGGCGGCGGGAGGCGAAGACCGAGAGGGCGAGCGGGCCGAGCACCTCGAAGGTGACCGCGATGCCGAGCGGGATACGGGCCGCCGCCTGGTAGAAGAGCAGGTTCATGCCGCCCATGGCGATGCCGAAGGCGACGACCGTGCCCCAGTCGGAGCGCGAGTGGCCGCGCAGCCTGGGGCGGCAGACGACGAGCATGACCACGGCCGCCACGACGAGGCGGAGGGTGACGACGCCGATCGCTCCGGCGCGCGGCATCAGGCTCACCGCGAGCGCCGCGCCGAACTGCACCGAGATGCACCCCGCGAGGACGAGGCCGACCGGGCCCAGCGAGCCGCGGCGGCGGGGCGGCTCCGCGCCGGCGCTCGCGGTCACGGCCGGGGCGGCGTCATGCGCCACGGCCACGGGTTCGGTCTGCGGGCCGCTCACGGTCCACCCCCTCTTGAGTGCAATACGTTCGAGTGCAATACGTTGGACAGCAGCGGACAGTCTACTGAACTTGCCGACCGCCTTGAACCTTCACGCTAGATCCGTCCGGCATGCCCCGTGAAATACTTTCTGCGCTCCCGTTATGCTCCGCGCACATGACCACGGGACGCACATGATCAGGGATCGCGGATGAGCAGGGAACCGGAGCTGCGCCACCTGCGCTGCTTCCTCGCGATCGCCGAGGAGCGCGGCGTCACCCGCGCCGCCGCGCGCCTCGGCCTGAGCCAGCCGGTCGTCTCGCGCACCCTCGCCGCTCTGGAGGACGCGCTCGGCGTACGGCTCGTGGACCGCTCCACCCATCACCTCGACCTCACCCCCGAGGGGCGCTCGTTCCACGAGAAGGCGGCCGTCGCCGTCGCCGCGTTCGAAGACGCGCTCGCCGCCGCCCGGGCCCCGCACCGCCCGCTGCGCCTCGGCCACGCCTGGTCGGCGGCGGGCGAGTTCACGACGCCGCTGCTGCGCCGCTGGCGCCGCGCCCACCCGGAGGTCCCGCTGGAGCTGCTGCGCGTCGACGACCGCACGGCAGGGCTCACGCGCGGCGCCGTCGACCTCGCCCTCCTGCGCGGCCCGGTCGACACCCCCGGCCTCGTCACCGAACTGCTGCACCTGGAGGCGCGGGTGGCGGCGGTGCCGTCCGACAGTCCGCTCGCCCGCCACCGGCGGCTCGCGCTCGCCGACCTCAGCGACCAGGTCATCGCCCTGAACACGGTCTCCGGCACGACCTCCCTCGACCTGTGGCCGCCCGCCGAACGCCCCACCTCGACGCTCACCGTCGCCAACACCGACGACTGGCTCGCCGCTATCGCCGCGGACCGGGCGGTGGGCGTCACGTCGACGGCGACCGTGGGCATGCACCCGTACCCCGGCGTCACCTACGTCCCCCTCACCGACGCCCCCGACCTCCCCGTCCTCCTGGTCCGCCGCCAGGGCCCCGGCCACCCGTCCGTGCCGGACCTGATCGCGCTGGCCCACGAGGTCGCGGGGCCCTGAGGACCCGCCCGTCGCATCGCACAGGTCCACCCCTTGTCCGTTCTCGTCTCATCCGACGGACAGGTTTCGGCCGCGTTTCTCCTTCGGGCTACCCTCCATTTCGTGGCTGAGATCCAGATTCCCGCTGACATCAAGCCCGCCGACGGACGTTTCGGCGCTGGCCCCTCCAAGGTGCGTACGGAGGCGTTGGACGCCCTGGCCGCCACCGGTACGTCCCTGATGGGTACTTCCCACCGTCAGGCCCCCGTGAAGAACCTCGTCGGTCGCGTGCGCGACGGCGTCAAGGACCTCTTCTCGCTGCCCGAGGGCTACGAGGTGATCCTCGGCAACGGCGGCTCCACCGCGTTCTGGGACGTGGCGACGCACGGCCTGATCGAGAACAAGTCGCAGCACCTGAACTTCGGCGAGTTCTCCTCCAAGTTCGCGAAGGCCTCGAAGCTGGCCCCCTGGCTGGCCGAGCCGACCGTGATCTCCTCCGACCCGGGTACGCACCCGGAGCCGGTCGCCGAGGCCGGTGTCGACGTCTACGGCCTGACCCACAACGAGACCTCGACCGGCGTCGCGGCGCCGATCAAGCGCGTGGCCGGAGCGGATTCCGGTTCCCTCGTCCTCGTCGACGCCACCTCCGGCGCCGGCGGCCTCCCGGTCGACATCGCCGAGACGGACGTCTACTACTTCGCCCCGCAGAAGTCCTTCGCCTCCGACGGCGGCCTGTGGATCGGCATCTTCTCCCCCGCCGCGATCGAGCGCGCCCAGCGCATCCACGCGTCCGGCCGCCACGTCCCGGAGTTCTTCTCCCTGCCGACGGCGATCGACAACTCCCGCAAGAACCAGACGTACAACACGCCGGCGCTCTCCACGCTCTTCCTGCTCGCCGAGCAGCTGGACTGGATCAACGGCCAGGGCGGCCTCGACTGGTCGACGGCCCGGACGAAGGACTCGTCCTCGCGGCTGTACTCGTGGGCCGAGGAGTCGAAGTACGCGACGCCGTTCGTCACGGACGCGGCGAAGCGGTCGCAGGTCATCGGCACGATCGACTTCGACGAGGGTATCGACGCCGCCGCGGTGGCCAAGGTGCTGCGGGCCAACGGGGTCGTCGACACGGAGCCGTACCGGAAGCTGGGGCGCAACCAGTTGCGCGTCGCGATGTTCCCGGCGATCGACCCGGCGGATGTCCAGGCCCTCACCGCCTGCATCGACTACGTCATCGGCCAGCTCTAGCCCATCCGGCGTCACGGCCCCGGGGCTCCGCCCCGGACCCCGCTGCTCAATCGCCGCAGGGGCTTAAATTGCTCAACCGGCTGCCGGGCGCGGATGGTGCAATCGGCGGCGGGGCTTGGTATTTCAAGCCCCGCCGGCGATTGAGGCGCGGGGTCCGGGGCAGAGCCCCGTGGCCGCAACCACCGTGCCGGTCAACGGCTCAAGCGGTGGAAGCGCCGCACGGCGAGCGGCAGGAACGTCGCCGTCAGTACCACCGGCCACACCACAGCCATCAGCACCGCGTTCTGCTCCACCCAGGAATCCCCCGCCCCGACCGGCGTGCCGAAGAGTTCGCGGGATGCCGTGACCGTCGACGAGATCGGGTTCCACGCCGCCACCGCCCCCAGCCAATCCGGCATCAGCTGCGGCGCGACGAAGATGCTGGAGATCATCGTCAGCGGGAAGGCGACCGCGAAAAGGCCGCCCGCCGCCTCCGGGTTGGGAACCAGCAGGCCCAGCCACACCCCCAGCCAGATCAGCGCGAACCGCAGCCACAGCAGCAGCGCGAACGCCGCGAGCCCGCCCACGACCCCGCCGTCCGGGCGCCAGCCGATCGCGAGCGCCGTCAGCATCAGGATCGCCAACTCCGCGCAGGAGACCAGCAGATCGGTCACCCCGCGCCCCGCCACCACCGCCGACGGCGCCATCGGCATCGAGCGGAACCGGTCGATGACCCCCTTCGTCGCGTCGTGCACCACGAGCGTCGCCGTGTTGATGAAGCCGAACGCCATCGTCATCGCGAACATCCCCGGCATCAGGAAGTCCCGGTAGTCCCCGCCGCCCGGCACCACCATCGCGCTGCCGAAGACGTACCCGTACAGCAGCACCGACAGGATCGGGAAGCCCAACTGCCAGGCGATGTTGACCGGTTGGCGCTGGTAGTGGGTGAGCCCCCTGCGGACCACGTTCCAGCAGTCGGCCACCGCCCAGTAGGCACTCGTACCGCTCATGCCGCTCGTACCGCCGCTCATCACGCGGCCCTCCCCGTCAGTTGCAGGAACACGTCGTCGAGGCTCGGCCTGCGCAGTCCGATGTCCTCGACCGCGACGCCCTCGTCCTGGAGCGTGCGCGCGGCGTCCGTGAGCGCGGCGACCCGGTCGGCGACCGGCGCGTGCACCCGCAGCGCCTCCTCGTCGACGACCGGGTCGGCTCCGCTCCGGGCGAGGATCTTCGCGGCGCGCGGCAGATCGCCCGACTCCGCCACCACGACCTCGACCCGGTCCCCGCCGACGGACCGCTTGAGCCCCTCGGGGGTGTCGTCGGCGATGGCCCGCCCCTGGTCGATGACGGTGATCCGCGAGGCCAGCCTGTCGGCCTCCTCCAGATACTGGGTGGTCAACAGCACCGTCGTGCCCGCCGCCACCAACTCCCGGACGCTCTCCCACACTTCGCCCCGGCCGCGCGGGTCGAGCCCGGTCGTCGGCTCGTCCAGGAACAGCACGTCCGGGGTGAGGATCATGGACGCCGCGAGGTCGAGCCGGCGCCGCATGCCGCCGCTGTACTCGTCCACCCCCTTGTCGCCCGCGTCCGCGAGCCCGAACTGGTCGAGCAGCTCGGCCGCCCGCACCCTCGCCCGGCGCCCGCCGAGATGGAAGAGCCGGCCGAACATCTCCAGGTTCTGCCGCCCCGTGAGCACCTCGTCCACCGCCGCGTACTGCCCGGTGAGCCCGATGCGGCGGCGCACCTGACGCGACCGGGAGGCCACGTCCACGCCACCGACCTCGGCCCGCCCCTCGTCGAACTTCAGCAGCGTGGCGAGCACGCGCACCGCCGTCGTCTTCCCCGCCCCGTTCGGCCCGAGCAGGCCGTGCACCGTGCCGCGCCGCACGGTCAGGTCGAACCCGTCGAGCGCGCGCTTGTCCCCGTACCGCTTCACGAGCCCCTCGGCCCGCACCGCGTGATCGTGATCCCCGTCGGTCACGACTCCTCCTCCGCACGTCGCCATCGGAACACCCACCCCTCCGCAAACTGAGTACGCCGTACCCAAATCAGAGTACACCGTACTCAGTTTTTCGCCAGAGGTTTACGCTGAGCCCCATGACGAGCGGCACCCAGGGCGGCACCAAGGGCACGAACAGCAGCGCCGAGACCTCCGGCAGCGGCGACATCCGGCGCAGCATGGAGCTGTTGTGGGGCACGGGGGCCCGGCCGAGCCGGGGGCCGAAGCCCGCGCTCTCGCTCGACCGGATCGTCGAGGCCGCCGTCGAGGTCGCGGACGCCGAGGGGATCGGCGCCGTCTCGATGCGTCGGCTCGCCACCGACCTGGGCACCGGCACCATGTCGCTGTACCGGTACGTACCGGGCAAGGCCGAGCTGCTCGACCTGATGCTGGACCGGGTGCAGACCCCGCACGAGGACCCGGCCGCGCTCGGCGACGGGAGCTGGCGGGCCGCCGTCGCCACGATGGCCCGCGAGACCCTCGCCCTCTACCAGCGCCACCCCTGGCTGCTCCAGGTCAACCAGGCCCGGCCCGTGCTCGGCCCCGGCGCGCTGTCCGGCATGGAGAAGATGATGGCCCGCATCAAGCCCATGGGCCTCACCGATCCGGAGCTGCTCTCCGTCCTGGTCATGGTCGACGGATACGTGTCCGGGGTCGCGCGCACCCGCATCTACGAGCAGGAGGCGGAGACGACGTCGGGCATGACGGACGCCGCGTTCTGGGAGGCGCAGAGCCCCACCCTGGAGGCCGCGATGGCCAGTGGCCGCTACCCGGTGATGGCGTCCCTGTCCGAGGACACGTTCGCCCCCGGCTTCGACCACTTCGAGTTCGGACTCCAGCGGATCCTGGACGGGCTCGACGTCCTCGTCGCGGCACGCGGCAAGCCGTGACAGAACACCGAAGCGGACGTATGGCGACTGACGAGTCCGACGGCTGATTCAGCGGTTCTTGGGGCGGCGGAACAGCCTTCCGATCCCGAACAGCAGGACGAGGACGACGACGGCACCGACCGCGCCGGCCTTGCCGGTGATGGCGCTGTCGCCGTCATCGCCGCCCGAACCGCCTTGATCGGAGGACGAGTTCGAGCCGTCTCCGGAGTCGCCCGCGCCCTCGACCTCCACGGGCTCCACCTCGCTGCCCTGCCCCTCGCTCCCGTACAGCAGGGTCTTTCCGTCCGGCGTGTACGTCACCGACTCGCCCTGCGGCTGCATCGGCACGCTCAGCCGGCCCTGGCGCTCGGGCTTCCCGTCGTTCCACTTGTACGAGATGCCGCCGAAGTAGCCGCGTACGGCGAGCTGTTTGCCGTCGGGCGAGAACGCGGCGTCCGTCGCCCACAGGTCGATGTCGGCGACGCGGCTGAAGGTGTTGGTGGCGGAGGGGTTCAGCGTGGCCGGGCCCTCGTACAGGCCGCCGCCGTCCTCGCCCTTCTCCACGATGTAGACGCGCCCGGTCTTCGGATGCACCATCATCGCCTCGGCGTTACGCGCGCCGTCGGCGTATTTCACGTCGTACTGGGTGGCCTTCACCGTCTGGTCGGTGAGCTTCTTCGGCTCGGGCAGCTTGTAGATCCACACGTGGTCCCACTTGCCGCCGAGGTTGTCGCCGATGTCGCCCACGTAGATGTTCCCGTCGGGGCCGATCGAGATCGCCTCGACGTCCCGCGGGGCGCCGACGCCGCTCATGGTGATCGTGGCGACGGTCTTCCCGGTCCTGCCGTCGATCGCGAACAGGAACGCGCCGTCGTCGCTGTCGTTGTGCGTCCAGTAGATGCCCGGGTGGGCGCGCGAGGCGGCAAGGCCGCTGGACTCGGTGATCCGCGGGTCCTGGATCGTGAACCCGTCGGAGCCGACGGAACGGGAGTCGGCGACCGCGGGACCGGAAGCCGCGCCGAGAAGGAGGACTGCGGCGACCCCGGCCGCCCCCAGATACGCACGCATGCCCCCAGCTTGCCAGGCGTGTTGGGGCTCACACGCACGCACCCGGCGTGATCGACGATGATGAGCGGATGCTCAGGTTCATGCCGGTCGGCGACTCGATGACCATTGGGAGCGCCGGGGAGCACACCTGGCGCCTGCGCTTCTGGCAGCATCTTCGCGCCCATTCGGTGCCGCACGCGCTGGTCGGCCCCCGCACCGCCCTGTACGGCGACAGCCACGCGTACGCGGACCCGGACTTCCCGCAGCACCATCTCGCCGGCTGGGGCGAGGGCTGGCAGCACATGGCGCCCGCGATCGCCCAGGCGGTGACCGACGCCCGCGCGGACGTCCTCCTCGTCTCCCTCGGCCTGATAGACCTCGGCTTCTACACCGACGCCGAACAGACGGCGGCGAACCTGCGCCGCTTCATCGCCGAGGCCCGCCGCGCGAACCCGGCCGTCCGCATGGTCCTGCTCCCCGTGATCCCCAACGTCAGGGCCGAGACGGACGCCCCCTTCGCCGCGGAGGTCGCCCACTTCAACACCCTCCTGGCGAAGGCGGTCGCGGACCTCGACGAGCCCCGCTCCCCGCTGCTCCTGGCCTCCGTCCCCGAGTCGTACGACATCCACCACGACACGTACGACGGCACCCACCCGAACGCCTCCGGCGAGCACAAGCTGGCCGCCGCGTACGCGGACGCGCTGCATCAGGCATGGGGGATCGGCGGTCCTTACCGGGGGCTCCAACAGGTCCGTTAGGGCGCACGTTCGAGCGTTTTCGCAGTTACGCGGCCTGCTGTGACGGGGTCACTCTGCGTATCGTTGTACCGCGCGGCTGCCCGCATCGGTCGAGTGGCCGGGGAGGAGCGCCGCGATGACCGCCGAGGCAATCGACAGGATCGACATCGACATGGCGACGGTGAACGAGCAGATCTTGGACGAGATGTTCGACCAGATGACCATCCCCGAGGGCTACAAGGCAGAGATCGTCGAGGGGATCGTCTACATGTCGCCGCAGCGGGACACGCACTGGGAGATCATCGCTGACATCTTCGAGCAGTTGCGCACGAAGTACCCGCGCAAGCGCGTGAAGTCCGACGTCCGTATCGACTACCCGGGCAATCTCAACGGCTTCGCCACCGACGTCACCCTGGTGTCCGAGACCGCCGAGAAGAACGCCAAGGGTCTGTGGCTCTGGCAGGACGTGGTGTTCGTCGCCGAAGTCATCTCCAAGGGCACCGCGCAGAACGACTACGGCCCCAAGAGGACCGCCTACGCCACCGCGGAAGTCCCCGTCTACCTGGTCGCCGACCCCTACCAGGGCAAGTGCCACCTCTACACCCAGCCCAAGGGCGCCGAGTACGTGTCCGAGCTGACCGTCGCCTTCGGCACCGACGTCGGCATGACCGACACCCCTGTCGGCCTCACTCTCGACACCACCGAATTCCCCCGCGACTGACTGCCCGAAGTCCCAACCCGCTTGCCTAGAGCGCACTCCACGTCCTTGGCTTAGCACTCATGAAGTACACACAGCTCGGACGCACGGGACTCAAGGTCAGCCGACTCGTCCTCGGCACCATGAACTTCGGTCCGCAGACCGACGAGGCCGCCAGCCACGCCATCATGGACGCGGCGCAGGCGAGCGGCATCAATTACTTCGACACCGCCAACGTGTACGGCTGGGGCGAGAACAAGGGCCGTACCGAGGAGATCATCGGCACCTGGTTCGCCAAGGGCGGCGGGCGGCGCGACAAGACCGTGCTCGCCACGAAGGTCTTCGGCAACATGGCCGGCGACGGCGGCGAGGTCTGGCCGAACCACGACCGGCTCTCCGCCGTGAACATCCGGCGCGCCGTGGACGCCTCGCTGAAGCGGCTCCAGACCGACTACATCGACATCTACCAGTTCCATCACATCGACCGGCACACGCCGTTCGAGGAGATCTGGCAGGCCATCGACGTACTGATCCAGCAGGGCAAGATCCTTTACGCCGGGTCCTCCAACTTCCCCGGTTACAAGATCGCCCAGGCCAATGAGCTGGCGAAGGCGCACGGCCGCGTGGGCCTCGTCAGCGAGCAGTGCCTCTACAACCTCGCCGAGCGCCGTGCCGAGATGGAGGTCATCCCGGCCGCGCAGGACTACGGCCTGGGCGTCATCCCGTGGTCGCCGCTGCACGGCGGGCTGCTCGGCGGCGTGCTCAAGAAGGAGAGCGAGGGCAAGCGCAGGTCGCAGGGCCGCTCCGCCACCGCGCTGGAGAACACGAAGGTGCGCGAGCAGGTCCAGCGGTACGAGGATCTGCTGGACAAGCACGGGATCGAGCCCGGCGAGGCGGCGCTGGCCTGGCTGCTCACCCGGCCCGGCATCACGGGCCCGATCGTCGGCCCGCGCACGCAGGAGCAGCTGGACTCGGCGCTGCGCGCGGTCGAGCTGGAGCTGAGCGAGGAGGTCGTGTCCGGCCTGGACGAGATCTTCCCGGGCCCGGGCCCGTCCCCCGAGGCGTTCGCCTGGTAATCGGCCCCGCCGGTACGCGGCGGCCTTCGGTCGACTACTGGCCGACGGCCGCCGCGACAGCCACGACGACGAACATCAGCACGAGCACACCGGCCATGATCCGGTTACGGGTCTTCGGGTCCACGTCAACGAGACTAACGCGTGTCCGCGAACCGCCATCCGGCGACCTTCTCGTAGCGCGGCCGCTCCCCCGGCACCCCCGACCTCGGCAGCAGACTGCGCACGAGCGTCAGCTCCGTCGCGGTCCAGGGCGTGCCCACGAAGCCGTCGAGGGCGGACACGTAGGCGCCGAGGTCCCGGGTCTCCCGGCTGCGCGCGAGCGTGAGGTGCGGGCGGTAGCGCCGGTGCTCCATTTCGAGACCCGACTTGCGGCCGGCCGCCTCCGCGCGCTCGGCGACCCTGCGCAGCGCCGCCACGTCGCCGCTCACGCCCGTCCACAGGGCGCGGCCACCGAAGTGCCCGCCGCCGCCGAGCGCCAGCGTGAACGCCCCTGTGCGGGTCGCTGCGCGGGCGAGGCGGCGGGACAGCTCGGGCACGGTGTCCTCCGGTACGCCGCCGTAGAAGGCGAGCGTGATGTGCCAGCCGCTCCGCTCGGTCCAGCGGATGCCGTCCTCCGCGGGCGGCAACGTGCCGACGGCGTCGCCCAGTTCGGCGAGCGCGTCGACCGGCGGCAGCACAGCGGTGAAGAGCCTCACCTTTCAGCCCCACGCCCGCCCCAGGGGCTTGGCACACCGGAGTGGGTCACGCTGCCGCCGCCAGCTCACGCGGCACGAACTGCACGTGGCGTTCGCCGCGGCGGAGGTCCACCTTCAGGCGGAGGTTCGCCGCGCGGGCCAGCATCAGGCCGACGCCGACCGCCGCCGCCGCGCAGATCACACCGGCCAGGGCGAAGCTCACCCGTACCCCGTACTGGTCGGCGAGCCAGCCGAAGAGCGGGCCGCCCAGTGGCGTACCGCCGGTGAAGACCATCATGAACAGGGACATGACGCGGCCGCGCATCTCGGGGTCCGTGCCCATCTGGACCGTGGAGTTGGCGGTCACGTTCACCGTCAGGCCGAGGATGCCGAGCAGCACGATCAGCGGGGCGAACGCCCAGACGCCGGGCGCCCACGCCGCCGCGACCTCCAGGACACCGAAGCCGATCGCCGCGCCGACCAGGACCCGCAGACGGGTCGAGCGGCGCCGGGCCGCGAGCAGCGCGCCGGCCAGCGAGCCGATCGCCATGAGCGTGTTGAACAGGCCGTACTGGCCGACCCCGCCGTGGAACACGTCGTCCGCGTACGCGCTCAGCCAGATCGGGAAGTTGAAGCCGAAGGTGCCGACGAAGCCGACGAGGACGATCGGCCAGATCAGTTCGGGGTGCTGGGACACGTAGCGCAGCCCCTCCTTGAGCTGGCCCTTGCCGCGCGGCGCCCGCTTGGTCTCGTGCAGCTCGTGCGTGCGCATGAGCATGAGGCCGGTGAGCGGGGCGAGGAAGGACAGGCCGTTGGCGAGGAACGCCCAGCCGGGGCCGACCGCGGCGGTCAGCGCGGAGGCGACGGCCGGGCCGATGAGGCGGGCGGACTGGAAGTTGGCCGAATTCAGGGAGACCGCGTTGCGGACCTGGTCGGGGCCGACCATCTCGGACACGAACGACTGCCGCGTCGGGTTGTCGACGACCGTGACGAGGCCCGTGAAGAAGGCCGCGAGGTAGACGTGCCACACCTGGACGTTGCCCGTGAGGGTGAGCGCCGCGAGGAAGAGGCCGGAAAGGCTCATCGCGCCCTGCGTGCAGAACAGCAGGTTCCGCTTGGCGAACCGGTCGGCGATCACACCGCCGTACAGGCCGAAGAGCAGCATCGGGAGGAACTGCATGGCCGTCGTCACGCCGACGGCGGCGGAGGATCCCGTGAGGGAGAGCACCAGCCAGTCCTGGGTGATGCGGGCCATCCAGGTGCCGGTGTTGGAGACGACTGCCCCGGTCGCGAACAGCCGGTAGTTGCGTACCTTCAGGCTGGCGAACATCGAGGGCTTACGTGGGCGGGCGTTCGGGTCGTGGGCGGCTGGTGCGGGGGCGGAGTCTGCTCCGGATCCCGTACTCAAAGTAGGTTCGCCTCCTCGGCGGTCGTCCTGCGTCGTCGTCGGCTCGGTCGTGCTGTCGTACTCGTTCGTCGTGCTCGTTCGTCGTGCTCGTTCGTCGTGCTCGATCGTCGTGTTCTGTCGTCGTACTAGGTCGTGGCTGTCGTGTTCGTCGTGCTCGGAGGGGCGCTCCGAGGCGGGCTCAGAGGTGCGCGAGCTTCTCCAGGACGGGTGCGGCCGCGCGCAGCTTGGCCCAGTCGTCCTCGTCGAGCCCCTCGGCGAGGTTCGCCAGCCACGCGTTCCGCTTGCGGCGGCTCTCCGCGAGCATGGTCTCCGCCCGCTCGGTGGACGTGACGACCTTCTGCCGGCGGTCCTCGGGGTGAGGCTCCAGCCGGACCAGTCCCTTGGCCTCGAGGAGCGCGACGATTCTGGTCATCGACGGCGGCTGCACATGCTCCTTGCGGGCCAGCTCACCCGGCGTCGCGGAGCCACATCCGGCGAGCGTGCCGAGCACCGACATCTCGGTGGGACTCAGCGATTCGTCGACCCGCTGGTGCTTGAGTCGACGCGACAGGCGCATCACTGCGGAACGCAGGGAGTTCACGGCGGCTGCATCGTCGCCATGGGAGAGGTCTGGCATGTTCGTTAGCGTAACTCATTACTGTGTCTAACGACTACCAGGGGGGCGCGACGGGTCAGTGATCCCGACCACGCGCACGCCCGCGCAGGGGGCTGCAGAAAAGTTTCATCACCCATATGAGTGAGCCGGATGCGGAAAGTGACGCAACAGATCAGGGGCGCCCGCAACCCTGTCCGTATGGGATCGACAGTGCTCAGTCTGCGGATCGACGGTGAGCTGCTCGACCGGCTCAAGGTGCATGCCGCGAAAAGAGGAATGAGCGTCCAGGACTATGTGGTCCGGACGCTCATTCGGGACGACTTCGACGAACGCTTCAAGACTGCCGTCGAGGAGACGGAGCGGTTCTACGGAGACGTGACCACGTAGGGCCGCACTACGTAAGGCGGCGCTACGTAAAGCCGCACTACGTAAGGCCGAGTGCCGGCATCAGGTAGTAGAAGACGAACACGGCGGAGACGGCGTACATCGCGGCCGGCACCTCCTTGGCGCGGCCCGCGACCACGCGCAGCACGGTGAAGCTGATGAAGCCCATGCCGATGCCGTTCGTGATCGAGTACGTGAACGGCATCATCAGCATCGTGATGAACGCGGGGATGGCGATCGTCCAGTCGTCCCAGTCGATCTCACGGATTCCACCGGCCAGGATCAGGAAGCCGACCGCGACGAGCGCGGGGGTGGCCGCCTGGGACGGGACCATCGTGACGACCGGCGTGAGGAACAGCGCGACCGCGAACAGCAGGCCGGTGACCACGTTGGCGAGGCCCGTACGGGCGCCCTCGCCGACGCCGGCCGTGGACTCCACGAAGCAGGTGGTGGCCGAGGACGAAGAGGCGCCACCGGCGGCGACGGCGACACCGTCGATGAACAGGACCTTGTTCATGCCGGGCATCTGACCGTGCTCGTCGGTCAGCTTGGCCTCGTCGCTGATGCCCATGATCGTGCCCATCGCGTCGAAGAAGCACGACAGCAGCACGGTGAAGACGAACAGGATTCCGGTGAGGATGCCGACCTTGTGGAATCCGCCGAACAGGCTGACCTGCCCGATGAGCGAGAAGTCCGGGCTCGCGACCGGGTTGCCGGGCCAGGACGGCACGGTCAGGCCCCACGAGGCGGGGTCGATGTCCGCGATGGCGTTGATGATCAGCGCGACGACGGTCATGACGACGATCGCGAGCAGGATCGCGCCCGGCACCTTGCGCACGAGCAGGGCCAGGGTCAGCAGCACACCGAGGACGAAGACCAGGACCGGCCAGCCCATCAGGTGACCGCCGGTGCCGAGCTGAAGCGGCACCGTGGTCTGCGCGGCGTCCGGCATGCGCGTCACGAAGCCGGAGTCGACGAGGCCGATCAGCAGGATGAACAGGCCGATGCCGATCGCGATGCCCTTGCGCAGGCCGTACGGCACGGCGTTCATGACCCGCTCGCGCAGACCGGTGGCGACGAGCAGCATCACGACGAAGCCCGCGAGGACGACCATGCCCATCGCGTCCGGCCAGGACATGCGGGGCGCGAGCTGCAGGGCGACGACCGTGTTCACGCCGAGGCCCGCCGCGAGCGCGATCGGCACATTGCCGATGACGCCCATGAGCAGCGTGGTGAACGCGGCGGTCAGCGCGGTCGCCGTGACCAGCTGGCCGTTGTCCAGCTGGTGCCCGTACATGTCCTTCGCGCCACCGAGAATGATCGGGTTCAGCACGATGATGTAGGCCATTGCGAAGAACGTGGCGAGGCCGCCACGGATCTCACGCGGGATGGTCGAGCCGCGCTCAGTGATCTTGAAGTAGCGGTCGAAGCCGTTCTTCGGGGCCGGCGGCGGCGAGTCGTTGACATCGACCGGGGTGGTGGCCGAAGTGGACATGGATGACCTCAGCGGTATTCAGCAGTGAAATGCGGGCGGGGTTCGTGATCGAGTCTGGTGGTCGTGTGGTCACCTGCGGGTTACCCCGACGTTTCCGCTGGTGTTTCATACGAACATAAGTGGCCAGTCTCAGGCTGTTTCAGTATGAACATATGAGGCCGAATTTGCTATCTCCGCGCGTAGACCCTTGCGGTGAGGGGCTTGTACCGGGTTGTCGGTGGGTCCTCGTAAGCTGTGCACATGGCGAAGTGGATCCCGAAGCATGAGGCACCCGAACCCCTCGAGGGGCCCGTGGTCGCCACCATCACGGGTGGCACGATCCTCTGGTTCGTCCTCTTCCTCGCGCAGCTGCCGTTCTACGGGTGGTTCGAGGACCGCGGGATCACGTGGTGGGTGTGGTGCTGCCTGGCCGGTGCCGGTCTCGGCCTGATCGGGATCTGGTACGTCCGGGGGCGTGACGCCGCGCTCAAGCGGGCGGCCGCCGCGGCGGTCACGGACCGTGAGGCTTCCACACCCGAGGGGTAGACCCCCTAAATCGCCCGTACCGTCGTTTTCATGACGGATATCGACGCGGGAGCCGAACTCGACCCGGGCCACCCGGCGCCGGCTCCGTCACGGGCCTTTGGCCTCACCCGGGCCGAGGTCGCCGAGCGCGTCGCACGCGGCGAGGTGAACGACGTACCCGTGCGCAGCTCGCGGTCCGTGGTGGAGATCGTGCGCGCCAACGTCTTCACCCGGTTCAACGCGATCATCGGCGTGCTCTGGGTGATCATGCTCTGCGTCGCGCCGATCCAGGACAGCCTCTTCGGCTTCGTGATCCTGGCCAACACCGGGATCGGCATCATCCAGGAGTGGCGGGCGAAGCAGACCCTGGACTCGCTCGCCGTGATCGGCGAGGCGCGGCCCACGGTGCGGCGCGACGGGGTCACCGTCGCCGTCCCCACCTCCGAGATCGTGCTCGGGGACCTCATCGAGATCGGGCCCGGCGACAAGATCGTCGTGGACGGGAGCTGCGCCGAGGCCGACGGCCTGGAGATCGACGAGTCGCTCCTGACCGGCGAGGCCGACCCGGTCCTCAAGCAGCCCGGCGACGAGGTCATGTCGGGTTCCTTCGTGGTCGCGGGCGGCGGCGCGTTCACCGCGACGAAGGTGGGGCGTGAGGCGTACGCGGCGCAGCTGGCCGAGGAGGCGAGCCGGTTCACGCTCGTCCACTCCGAGCTGCGCAGCGGCATCTCCACGATCCTCAAGTACGTCCAGTGGATGATGATCCCGACCGCGCTCGGCCTGATCCTCAGCCAGCTCGTGGTCAAGGACAACGACCTCAAGGACTCGATCGCGCGCACGGTCGGCGGCATCGTGCCGATGGTCCCGGAGGGCCTGGTGCTGCTGACGTCGGTGGCGTTCGCAATCGGGGTGATCCGGCTCGGCCGCCAGCAGTGCCTGGTGCAGGAGCTGCCCGCGATCGAGGGTCTGGCCCGCGTCGACACGGTCTGCCTCGACAAGACGGGCACGCTCACCGAGGGCGGCATGGACGTCACCGAGCTGCGGCTGCTCGGCGACAGGGCCGGGGACGAGACGTACGAGGCGTACGTACGGAAGGTGCTCGGCGCCCTCGGCGAGTCCGATCCGCGGCCCAACGCCTCCCTCCAGGCGATCATCGACGCGTACCCGGACAGCGAGGAGTGGCGCTGCACGGAGGCGCTACCGTTCTCCTCCGCGCGCAAGTACAGCGGCGCCGCCTTCAGCGAGGGCAACGGGACGGGCAACGCGTGGCTGCTCGGGGCGCCCGACGTGCTGCTGCCCGCGGACGACCCGGCGCTCGCGGCGACCGAGGAGCTCAACCTCCAGGGGCTGCGGGTGCTGCTGCTCGCCCGCGCGCCGGAGGGGCTCGAGGGCGAAGGCGTCGTGGCGAGCGCCGAACCGACCGCCCTCGTCGTCCTCGAACAGCGGCTGCGGCCCGACGCCGGGGACACGTTGCGCTACTTCGCCGAGCAGGACGTACGGGCCAAGGTCATCTCCGGTGACAACGCGGTGTCGGTGGGGGCCGTCGCCGCGAAGCTGGGTCTTGAGGGGCGGGCCGTCGACGCGCGGACGCTGCCCGAGGATCCGGAGGAGCTGGCCGACGCGCTCGACGACGGCACGGTGTTCGGGCGGGTGACGCCGCAGCAGAAGCGGGACATGGTGGGCGCGCTCCAGGCGCACGAGCACACGGTCGCGATGACGGGCGACGGCGTGAACGACGTCCTGGCCCTGAAGGACGCCGACATCGGTGTCTCCATGGGCTCGGGCTCGGAGGCCACCCGGGCCGTCGCCCAAATCGTCCTCCTCAACAACTCTTTCGCGACGCTGCCCTCGGTGGTCGCGGAGGGCCGCCGGGTCATCGGCAACATCACGCGCGTGGCCACGCTCTTCCTGGTCAAGACCGTCTACTCGGTGATCCTGGCGCTGCTCGTGGTCTGCTTCCAGGTGGAATACCCCTTCCTGCCACGGCACTTGACACTTCTCTCCACCCTGACGATCGGCGTCCCCGCGTTCTTCCTCGCCCTCGCGCCGAACAAGGAGCGGGCCAGGCCGAACTTCGTACGGCGGGTGATGCGGTACGCGATTCCCGGCGGGGCCGTCGCCGGGATCGCCACGTTCGCGATGTACCTGATCGCCCGGCACCACTACGCGGGTTCGGGCGCGCTCGCCGCGGAGACCAGCTCGGCGACGCTGACGCTCTTCCTGATCTCGATGTGGGTCCTCGCGATCATCGCCCGTCCGTACACGTGGTGGCGGGTGGGACTTGTCGCGGCGATGGGTCTCGGCTTCCTGCTGGTGCTGGTGGTGCCGTGGCTCCAGGACTTCTTCGCGCTGAAGCTGGTGGGCGCAGCCATGCCGTGGACTGCCGTCGGGGTGGCGGGGGTGGCGGCGGGCGTGTTGGAGTTCTTGTGGCGTTGGGTGGGGCGTCGCTTTCCGGCGTGACCGATCAAGCCCCGCTCTTGGACGTGAGCCCGCGGGGTCCGGGGCGGAGCCCCGGGACCGTGGCGCCGGTGCCGTGCAGCTAGTCGAACCAGCGGTCGCGGGCCAGCTCGGACGTGCGGGACGGGTCTTCCAGGAGGGCTGCTACCTCGAAGCGTCGGGGCCACTGGCCCGCCGCCCAGGCGAGGCCTGCCGCGACGCCCTCCAGGGTCGCCGCGTGGACCACACCGTCGGCCGTCCGGCACCAGTCGACCTCGACGTCGGAGACGTACAGCTCCTCGTGCTCGACGTACGAGGCGGGGGTTCCGGGGCCGAGCAGGACGCGCACGGGTTCGGGCACGTCGTGCACGTCGCCGCCCTCGACCTCCCCGGCCCCCACCGCCTCGCTCAGGCGCCGCACCTGGAACAGCTCCGCCAGGTGCGCCGCCTTCGACGGGGTGACCGGGAGGAGCGCGCGGCCCTCGGTGAGCGGGATGAGGTCCGGGGCGTCGGCGACGAGGGCGTCACGGGCGTCGACGATCACGACCTCCCCGTCCCGCACGGCGCGCAACTCGTCCGGCAGTGTGACCTGCTCGGGGTCGAGGTCGGCCAACTTGCCGTAGATGGCGTGGAGTTGCGCCGAGTCGACCGGACGGTCGGGGTCGGCGAGGCGGTCGAGGAGCTCCGCCGCGCCACCCGGCTCGTCGAGCAGCGCGGCGACGGAGGTGCGGACGCCGAGCGCGCGCAGCACCTGCTCGTCGTCGAAACCGGCCGCGTCGGCGGGCTCGTACAGGCCGACGAGCAGCGGGTCCCCGCCCTCGGCGCGCAGACCGGCCGGCCTGCGCCCGCCCAGGACCGGGTTCCCGCGCAGCCACCAGGCCGTGTACGGACGCACCAGCTCATGCGTGCCGTCGGGCAGCAGCACGCGGACCGGCTGGGTGAGGGCGTCCCGCAGCGGCGGCTGCGAGAGCAGCGCGAGCGCCTGCGGCCAGCGGTCCTCGTCGACCAGGTCCAGATCACGTACGGCGGTCACCTCGTTGGCGACCGGCGGGACCGGGGTGTCGGGCAACCGGTCGAGGACGTCCTCGCACCACACGTCGACGGCGTCGAGGAGCCCGACGTCATCCGGCTCGGGGAAGTCGCCCTCTCGCGGGTCGAGTTCGTCGGGGTCGAGGACGACGTCGGTGGCACGGACGAGCGCGAAGGTCGCGAGGACACCGCAGGCCGCGAGCGGCCCCTGCCCCCAGCGCTCGGCCAACTCCGCGTCCACGAAGGGCAGTTCGTCCTCGCGCAGCACCTCGGCGATCGGGCTGCCGGGGAGCAGGAGTTCGGCGGCCGGGGCGAGTTCGCCCTCGTCGTCGGTGAGGGCGAGCGCGCCGAGCCACGGTTCGTCGCCGACGTCGAGGTGCGCGTCGCGTACGAGGGTGAGGACGACGTCGGCCAACTCGTCGGCGTCCAGGGTGGTTTCGTCGTCCCAGGCGGACGCGTCGTCGTCGAGGGACGCGGCGACCGCGGCACGCACCTGCGGGGTCCGCAGGACGGCTCGCGGGGTGGCGGGCAGGGCGCCCAGCTTCTCCAGGAGCGGGTGGGCGGCATCGGCGTGCGCGACCTTGAGGCCGAGCCGGGCGAGCGCCTCACCGGGGACCGCGGAGGCCTCGGCGGTGGGGAGCAGCACCTGGCGCGGGCCGATGGTGGTGCGGCCACCGGCGAGCGGAACGGGCAGCCCGCTGAGCCGGTCCGGGTCGACGCCGGCGAGGGACTCGTACAGTCGCCGCCACCAGCCGGGCTCCTTCTCGAGCCCCGCCAGCCGGTCGATCGCCTCGGTCAGCGGGACGCGGGCGACGCCCAACGTCCGCAGTTCCACGCGCCGTTCGAGGCCCGCGGGCAGCAGGCTGGGCAGCACGTCGGCAAGGACCCGCACGGTTTCGGCGCCCGCGCCCTCGACGACCTCGGCGTCGCGGGGCTTGAGGGAGATCGGCCGGTCGTCCTCGGGGTCTCCCGGTTCGATCGCCGGGGGCAGGAAGGCGGTGCGCGGCAGCCGCTCCAGGACGGCGGCGCGCAGGGCCCCGTCCAGCTCGCTCCGGCCGAGCGGGCCCGGCACGAGGTCGAGGATGCCGGTTCCCACGGGGCTCCAGTCGCCGAGCAGTTCCGCGTACGCGTCGGCGGCGCGTTCGGTGAGGAAGTCGGTGAGCGGGCCGGGGGCGACGTGCCGCCGTGCGGTGTCCAGCGGGAACGAGGCGATGAGCAGGGCGGGTACGCCGAGGGCCTCGTCGCTGGGGGTGGGCGCGTACAGCACGGGTTCGCTGCGCGGCCTCTGCGGCGCCCCGTCGTCGTCGACCGGCACGGCCCAGGTCACGGCCCAGTGCGGCCGCAACCGCTCCTCCACGGGCCGATCGGCGAGGAGGCCGGCGTCGAGGGGGCCGGTGCGGGTGACGGTGCGGTATCGGTTCTCAAGCCCCTGCGGCGATTGAGCAGGCCTTTCAAGCCCCGCCGACGGGTGGGCCAAATTAAGCCCCTGCGGCGATTGAGCAGCGGGGTCCGGGGCAGAGCCCCGAGACGTCGACCCCGTGTCCGTGATCACGACATAGGGCGCGTCCTCCGAACGGCGCAACGTCCGCGTACCCGACTCCGTCGTGATCACGACCTCCGTCAACCCCGGCAGCGCGAGGAGGAGCGTGTCGTCCACACCCTCCAGCAACCGCGCGGCCAGCGCCTCCGCCGCACCGTCCCGCAACGGAAGGATGACCACCGTGTCGTACGGCTCAGGCGCGGAGCCCTCCGCCGCGAACGGCAGCCTCAGCAGCGGCACATGCCCGTCCCGGCGCCGCAGCTCGTCGCCGAGGTCCGGGCTGCGCAGCGCCGCGTCCGACGCGGCGAGCCGCGCGTCCGTCAGGGACCAGCGCACACCCCCGCTCCGGCCGACCACCGCGGGCTCGTCGGAGACGGCGAGCACGGCCGCGAAGCCGACGCCGAACCGGCCCACCGCGCAGCTCGTGTCCTCCCGCTTCGCGGAGGCCCGCAGCGTCGACAGCGACTCGACGCCCGCCTCGTCCAGGGGCGCGCCGGTGTTGGCGGCGGCGAGCACGCCGTCCTTCAAGGTGAGCGCGAGGCGGCCCTCGACGCCGGCCCGTGCGGCGGCGTCCGCGGCGTTCTGCGCGAGTTCGACGACGAGGCGGTCGCGGTAGCCGCCGAGGGCGAGGTCCTCCTCGGCGTTGGCGTCCTCGCGGAAGCGGGCGGCGCTGCCGGACCACGCCTGGAGCACGGTGTGGCGCAGGCGCGCGGTGTCGAAGGGGTCGACGCCCTCCGGTGCGGGGCGCGCGATTCTGCTGACGCTCACGGGTGACTCCTCTGGGCGGCGTGGTCGTGATCGGCCGAACCGTATCGCGCAGGGTTCCCCGTGTTGCCGTGCGCATGCAGCCGCACCGGGGTTGACGACGCGGGGCTCCGCCCCGGACCCCGCGCCTCAAACGCCGCAGGGGCTGGAAATGCCCACCCGCCGCTCGGGGCCTAAATGGGCCACCCGCTCAAATCAGCCGCTCGGCCCTGGAAGCCGAAAAGCAGCCTACGAGTGCCCCAAGTCGTCGTCCCCATCGCCGGAGGCAACCGCTCCGACCGAGCCCGCGTCCGGTTCCAAGCGGAGCGGGAACGTGTCGACCACCGTCTCGTCGATCACCGGAGGTGCCGGTCGCGGGGCCTTCGGCATGACGGCCGCCTCGGAGTGGCCACCGCAGCCGTACGACAGGGAGACCACCCGGCCGTCCGCCGGGGAGAACTCGTTGGCGCAGACGCCGAAGGCCTGGCCGAGCGAGCCGCCGATCTTCGCCAGGAAGCCGCAGGAGACGCAGGTGGCGGGGGCCGCCTGGGCCATGGGGGTCTTCGCTCCGAAGGAGTCCTCCCAGCGGTCGGCCGCGACATGCAGCCCGTACCGGGAGAGCACCCTCTCGCGGCGCAGGCCCAGCTCCTCGGCGACCGCGGCGATCGAGCCACGCGTGGGCGCGACCGGCAGCGTGCCCACCGGGCCCTCGGTGATCTCGACGTCCTCCGCCTCGACGAGCTCCGCCATGTCGTCCGAGACCGGAGAGTTCGGCGGCGGCGTGTCCTCGCCGGTGTAACCGGGCTCCAGGCGCAGATCGTCGGCCTCGGTGGGCAGCAGATCGCCGGGGCCCATGTCGCCGGGGCGCAGCCGCTCGCTCCACGGCACCCACTCGGGGGCCAGGAGGGCGTCGGGCCCGGGCAGCAGCACGACCTCGTCGAGCGTGACGTACTTGGCACGGGAGGCGCGGGCCACGGTGACGGCCCAGCGCCAGCCCCGGTAGCCGAACTCCTTGCACTCGAAGAGGTGCGTGACGACGCGGTCGCCCTCGACCACCGTCTCGACGTGCTCGCCGACCACACCGGGGGCTGCGGCCTCCTCGGCCGCTGCCCGGGCGATGTCCACCGCCTCCGCGCACAGACGGTCAGGGGTGCGGCTTCGCGTTGTCGCTGCGCTCACAGGTATCGCTTCTCTCCTACGCCGTCTCACGAGTGCGCCGTCCTGTGTGCGGGAGCGCGGACGGAGCGGACCGGAGGGCCGCGTCGACGTCCGCACCCGACGAACCGGGCGCGCCTACGCCATCCATTCTGCGGGATGGCCGAGAGGCGCGCGGCCGAGAACAACCGCCGCGGGCGCGCTACGCACGCTACCTCCTCCGGCGCTCTGGGCCCACACCGACGTACGAGGCGCACCTGGCCGGAAAGCCGACCAGCGTGTCCATAACGGCACTAGAAGCCCGAACAAGGGGCACCATTGCTGGGTGGCTGCCGGTAGGTCGTCGTTCAAGTCGTCGTCGGGTTCGTCGTCGCGCGCGTCGGACGCGCCGAGCCCCCTTCGCAAAATCGGCCGTGCCCTGCACCTCCCTTTCACCGGCACCGCACGCGGCATCCGCAAGGCGACACACGCGCACGGCGCGGGCGAGTCGGGGCTCGGAAAGCTCATCGAGCTGCACGCGCTGAACGGCGCGGGCGACGTCATGATCACGGTCGCCCTCGCCTCGACGGTGTTCTTCTCCGTGCCGACGGACGAGGCGCGCGGCCGGGTCGCCCTGTATCTCGCGATCACGATGGCGCCCTTCACGCTCCTCGCGCCCGTCATCGGGCCGCTGCTCGACCGGCTGCCGCACGGGCGGCGCGCCGCGATGGCCGCGTCGATGCTGGCGCGGGCGCTGCTCGCCCTCGTGCTGTCGAGCGCGGTGGTCGGCGGGAACTTCCAGCTGTACCCGGCGGCGCTCGGCGTCCTCGTCGCGTCGAAGGCGTACGGGGTGGTGCGCTCGGCGGTCGTGCCACGCCTCCTGCCACCCCGCTTCTCCCTGGTGAAGGCGAACTCGCGGGTCACGCTCGGCGGGCTGCTCGCCACGGGCGCGGCGGCGCCGGTCGGGGCGGGACTGCAGGCGCTCGGGCCGCGCTGGCCGCTGTACGGGGCCTTCGTGCTGTACGTGTGCGGGATCTTCCTGTCGTACTCGATGCCGCACAAGGTGGACTCGGCGCGGGGCGAGAGCAAGGCGCTGCTCGCGGCGGACGAGGAGCATCTGCACGGGCCCGCGCGGACCAGGGCGCGCAAGCCGGGCCTGCGGACGGTCGGCCCGGCCGTCACGCACGCCCTCGCCGCGAACGCCACGCTGCGCTGTCTGTCCGGCTTCCTGATCTTCTTCCTGGCGTTCCTGCTGCGGGAGCATCCGCTGCCCGGGCAGAGCGCGGCCGTCTCGCTCGGGATCGTGGGCGTGTCGGCGGGCGCGGGGAACGCGCTGGGCACGGCGGTCGGGGCGTGGCTGAAGGCGCGGGCCCCCGAGGTCATCATCGTGACGGTGCTCGTGGTGGTGCTCGGCGTGGCCGTCCTGTCGGCCGTCTTCTTCAGCGCGCTCATGACGGCGTGTCTGGGCGCGGTCGCCGGGTTCGCGCAGGCGCTGGCCAAGCTGTCCCTCGACGCGACGATCCAGCGGGACGTCCCGGAGGCGGTGCGCAACTCGGCGTTCGCCCGCTCGGAGACCTTGTTGCAGATGGCGTGGGTGGTGGGCGGCGCGATCGGGATCGTACTGCCGCTGAACGGGGTGCTCGGGCTGGGTGTCGCGGCGGGCATCGTGGCGGCGGGCTGGCTGTCCACGGTGCGCGGGCTGCTGGCGTCCGCGCGCCACTCCGGGCCCACGCACCGGGCCCGGGTGGCGTAGAAGGGCCTTCAGTGCCCAAACGCGACACCCGCTCCCCCACTCGGAGCGGGAGCGGCGGCGCCAGATAGCCTTCCGCCTATGACCTCCCAGCGTTTTGTTGCGCGCCACCGCCGCGCCGTTGCCGCCGTCGGTGCCGTCGGCGCCGGGCTCCTCGTCCTCTCCGCCTGCGACAAGCCGACGCCGCTCGCCACCGTCACGGTGGACCGCAACTCGGTGAACTCCGAGGCCAGCTGCTACAACGACGGCGACCCGCTGAAGCCGACCGCGCTGCAGGGCTGCCTGAAGGACAAGGACGCCAAGTCCATCAAGGTGGACGCGGACGCCACGGTCCGCTTCGGCGTCGACCCGGAGATCGCCGACAAGGGCTGGACGCTCCTGATGAACGGCCAGCCGCTCACGGACTCCAGCAAGAAGACCTACCGCACCGTTCCGGGCAGCGTCTTCTTCAACCAGCAGTACGGCGCCTCCGGTTCCGCGACCACCGTCACGATCCTGTCGGGCGGCAACTCCAAGGCGTACGGCCTGTGGTCGTTCAAGCTCGAGAAGGACAGCTGACGAATACCGCGATTCCGCGCGTACTGATCGCCACCGCCGTCCCGGCCGAACGGGACGCGGTGGCGGGCGCGCTGCACGATCACCCCACGCTCGACGTCGTAGCGGTCGGGGTCGGACCCGCCGCCGCGGCCGCGGGCACCGCGACCGCGCTCACGAAGGCCGAACTCGCGGGCAGCCCGTACACGCTGGTCGTCTCGGCCGGCATCGGCGGCGGCTTCACGGCCGCGCCCGGCGCGGTCCTGGTCGCGGACGCGATCACCGTCGCCGACCTGGGCGCCGAGACCGCCGAGGGCTTCGTCCCCGTCACCGAACTCGGTTTCGGCACCGTCACCCACACGCCCCCGGAGTCCCTCGTACGGGACCTCGCGTCGGCCGCCTCCGCCACGGTCGGCACCGTGCTCACCGTCTCCACGGTGACCGGCACCGCCGACCGCGCCGCGCTGCTCGCGCAGCGCCACCCCGGCGCCGTGGCCGAGGCGATGGAGGGCTTCGGGGTCGCCGAGGCCGCCGCCGCGCACGGCGTGCCGGTGGCGGAGATACGCGCCGTCTCCAACGCCGTCGGCCCCCGCGACCGCGACGCCTGGCGCATCGGTGACGCGCTCGCCGCGCTGGCCTCCGCCTTCGGGAAGATGGCGCCCGTACTGGAGAGTTGGAAGAACACATGACCGACACCGCAGCGGGGGCCGAGCCCACCCGCATCGCCTTCTCGCCCTGCCCGAACGACACCTTCGTCTTCGACGCCTGGGCCCACGGCCGCGTCCCCGGCGCCCCCGCGCTCGACGTGACCTTCGCCGACATCGACATCACCAACGGCGTCGCCGAACGCCGCGAGGACGCCTACGAGCTCCTCAAGGTGTCGTACGCGGTCCTGCCGTACGTCCTCGACGACTACGCGCTGCTGCCCTGCGGCGGCGCGCTCGGGCGCGGCTGCGGCCCGCTCGTCCTCACCCGTGAGCCGGGCGTGGACCTCTCCGACAAGCGCGTCGCGGTACCGAGCGAGACCTCCACCGCCTACCTGCTGTTCCGGCTCTGGGCCGCGGACGTGGTGCCCGGTGGCGGCGTCGGCGAGATCGTCGTCATGCCGTTCCACGAGATCATGCCCGCCGTGCGCGACGGCAAGATCGACGCCGGGCTCGTCATCCACGAGGCCCGCTTCACGTACCAGAACTACGGCCTGCACAAGCTTGCCGACATGGGCGAGCACTGGGAGGCCACGACGGGCCTGCCGATCCCGCTCGGCGCGATCATCGCGCGGCGCTCGCTTGGCGCCGAGAAGCTGCGCTCCTACGCGGACGCCGTACGCACGTCGGTGCGGATGGCCTGGGACGACCCCGAGGCCAGCCGCCCGTACGTCATGGCGCACGCGCAGGAGATGGACCCGTCCGTCGCCGACCAGCACATCGGCCTGTACGTCAACGAGTTCACGGCCGACCTCGGCGAGGACGGCTACGCGGCGATCCGCGGTCTGCTGACCCGGGCCGCCGCGGAGGGCCTGGTCCCGGCGCTCGCGCCGGACGCGCTGTCCTTCCCGTAGGAACCGTGGGGCGGGCGGGTCAGACGTCCAACTGGTCCGCCACCGCCCGCAGCAGGCCGGCGATCTTCTTGCCCGCCGTCTTCTCCGGGTAGCGGCCGCGCTCCAGCATCGGCGTGATGTTCTCGAGCAGCGTCGTCAAGTCCTGGACGATCGAGGCCAGTTCGTCCGGCTTGCGGCGCTGCGCCGCCGCGATCGAGGGTGTCGGGTCCAGAATGGTGACCGAGAGCGCCTGGTCGCCGCGCTGTCCTGCGACCACCCCGAACTCGACCCGCTGGCCGGGCTTGAGGGCGTCCACGCCTGCGGGAAGTACGGAGGAATGCACGAAGACGTCGCCGCCGTCGTCGCGGGAGAGGAAGCCGAAGCCCTTCTCGCTGTTGAACCACTTGACCTTGCCGGTAGGCACGTGAAGTCCTCGTCCTCGTACTAGAAGAAAACGCTGGGATAAAGCGGCTGGATAGCAGGACAGCGGGCCGTGGTCCGACCCGCCGTCACCAAGACTATTGGTCTCGGGGCCGGTGACAAGATGTCTCCCGAGGGTTCGCTCGCTGGTCCGTGCTGGTCTGTGCCTGGCCCCTGTTTGTCTCTCTGCGCTGGGAACTACCCTGGCTGGGTGCGCGACAAAACCCAAGCCAATTCCGCGGTGGCCGAGACCGGCCCCGGCGACGGCCTCGTGAAAGCCGGCGGCATCGTCTTCATCGTGGGGGCGATCGCCACCCTCGTCACGATGGCGCCGTTGTTCCTCCACACCGACCCGTTCCCGCCCATTTCCTATGCGGTGTGCATGCTGATGGGCGTCGGGTTCATCGTCGCCGCGGCCGGAGTGCTCCGCGGCGTCGCGGCGCAACGCCGTCAGGCGCGCTCGGCGACGTAACCCTCCAGCCAGGCCGGGAACTCGGTCAGGTCGTTCAGCACCACGTCGGCGCCCGCCGCCCGCAGTTCGGCGGCGTCGCACGGTCCTGTCGTCACGCCCACGGACAGGGCGTTCGCCGTGCGTGCCCCGCGTACGTCGCCGACATGGTCGCCTACGTAGACGCTCGCGCCGTGCTCGCGCAGCGCGTGGCCCTTGCCCTCGGCCCACAGGTCGCCGATGACGGCGTCCGCGTCGATGCCGAGGTGCGCCAGGTGCAGCTTGGCGTTCGGCTCGTACTTCGCGGTGACGACGATCGCCCGGCCGCCCGCCGCGTGCACGGCGGCTATGGTCTCGCGCACGCCCGCCATCGGCAGCGTCGCCTCGATCGCGTATGTGGGATACATCTCACGGTAGCGGTCGGCCATCGCCGGGATCTGCTCCGGCGGGCACCAGTGCGCCAACTCGTCGGTCAGCGGCGGGCCCAGGCGCGACACGATCAGGTCCGCGTCGATCCGCATCCCGGTCTCCTCGGACAGCGCGACCCAGGTGGCGCGGATGCCGGGCCGGGAGTCGATCAGCGTCATGTCGAGATCGAAGCCGACGGTGGGGCCGTTGGGCGTGGGGTCTGTGTGAGGAGCCATGGGGATCATTCTGCCTGTACGGTGTCGGCCGCCCCGAGGCCGATCTCCACGGTGACGGCTTCCCCGCGGGCGGTCCCAGGGGCACCATGGGCGCCCATGAACCACACCCGCCTCGCCCTCGGCGCCGCCCTCGTCCTCTCGCTCACCCTCTCCGCCTGCAGCTCGGACGACGGCGGGGGCGCCGCCAAGCCCGCCGCCAAGGCCTCCGGCAGCCACACGGTCGGCACCGCGATGGGCGACGTCAAGGTCAAGAACCTCCCCGAGCGCGTGGTCGTCCTGAACACCGCCGGGCTCGACTCGGCGATCACGCTCGGCGTACGGCCCGTGGGAGCCACCCGGGCAGGCGGTGAGCAGGCCCTCCCCGCGTACCTGCCCGCGTCGAAGACCAAGGGCATCACCGACGTCGGCGAGCGCAGCAGCCCCGACCTCAAGAAGATCGCCGGGCTGAAGCCCGACCTGATCATCGGCGACAAGGCCCACGACGCCGGGCGCTACAAGCAGCTCGGCGCCATCGCCCCCACCGTCCTCACCGGGGCCGCCGACCACGCGTGGAAGCGGAACTTCCTCGTGCACGCCGACGCGCTCGGCGAGAAGGCGCGGGCCCGGCAGGTGGCGGCCGAGTACAAGTCCCGCGTCGCCGCCGTCACCAAGGCCGTGGGCGGGGCGGGCGCGGCGGCGCGGACCGAGGTCAACGTCGTCCGGTTCGTCGCGGGCTCCGACATCCGCATCTACGGCAGGCGGACCGCCACCGGCACGATCCTGTCCGACGTCGGCCTCGGCCGCCCCGCGATCACGAACCAGGCTCGGGGCGGTCTCTCGTACGACGTGGGGCCCGAGCAGATCGGCAAGGCGGACGCGGACGCCATCTTCACGTCCACGTACGGCAATCCGGGCCTGGCCAAGGTCGCGGAGGCGACCACGAGCGGCCAGTGGCGCGGCATCAGGGCGGTGCGGGACAGCCGGGTCTACAACGTCGACGACGGGCTGTGGGCCGAGGGCGTCGGCTACACGGCGGCCGGCCAGATCCTCTCGGAGCTGGAGTCGGATCTGGCGCGGTGAGTCTTCTGGGCTGGGCTAGACCCGGGGCGAGCGTGCGCGCCACACCAGGTAGAGCGCCGTGGCGAACGCCGCGCACCGCAGCACCCACGGCCACGTCTCGTCGAGCGCGCCGCTCAGTCTGCCGCCGGGGATCGGGTCGCCCCACCGGCCGTCGCCACGCCCCCACAGCCAGACGATGCCGGTGACCACGGCGAGCCCCGGCAGGCCGAACACCGCCCACTTCTTCTGCCCGATGGTCAGCTGCCGGGACAGATAGATGACGGCCCAGCCGATGAGCAGCACGAGGATGTTGCCGAGTACGGCGCCGACGACCAGGGCGAGGGCGGCGAGCAGCAGGAAGGGCTGGTTGAAGGAGCGGCCGAAGGAGGCGCGGGGGACGCGGACGGCCGGGCGGCGGGGGCGGAACCGGAAGCGGGACCTGGCGGTTCCTGACGCCGTGCCCTCGACGCCGTCGACCTCTCCGTCGTCTTCTTCGTCGTCGTCCTCGTACGTGTACTCGTCCTCGGCCCGGGCCGGTTCGGGGAGCGGGCGTTTGCGGAGGTCGGGGCCGCGGCGGCCCTCACCGGGCGGCTTGAGTATGTCCGGTATCTCTATGCCGCCGACGAAGCCCGGCACGTCGTCGACCTCGGTGCCAGGTATGCCGCCGCCGGTGCGCCACCAGTCGGCGGCCTCGAGCGTGCCCAGTTCGTCGGTGCCGGCGAGGTGCACGGGCGCCGGTCCTTCGTCCGCGGCCACGTCCACGGGTGGCTCGTCCGGCACGGCCTTGCGGCGGACGCGGGCCTTCGGCACGATCCGGCCGAGCGTGCCCTTGCTCTGCTCGGGTGCGTCGCCCGCGGGGCCGAAGTCGTAGGTGCCGTCGCCGTCCTTCGCGCCGGCGACGATCTGGTCCGGCGTGCCGATCCGGCCGATCAGCTTGCGGACGGCGGCCGGGCTTTCGGCGCCGGCGGCCGCGCGGCGTCGGTCGATCTCGGTGCGGAGGTCTGCGACGAGGCGCATTCGGGTCGACGACGGCAGTTGCCGTGACTGGGCCAGGTCTCCGACCTTGCTCAGGTAGTCGAAGACGATCTGATCACTCTCGATCCCCACGAAGTCCCCTCCGGGGTGGTGCTGTTGACGTGTCGACGGTATCGCGAATGGGTTCGGTCGTCCGTATCGCGAATGGTCACGGTCGTCCGTCCCCCGGTCACGGGGCTCTGCCCCGGACCCCGCGCCTCAATCGCCGGCGGGGCTATAAATACCGACCCCCGCCGGGCTCGAAATATCCAGCCCCGCCGGGCTCAAGCCATCAAGTCCCGCCGGACTCGATCCATCAAGTCCCGCCGGGCTTGAAATATCTGGCCCCGCCGGGCTCGGCCCATCAATCGCCGGCGGGGCTTGATCTATCAAGCCCCGCCGGCGATTGAGGCGCGGGGTCCGGGGCGGAGCCCCGAGGGCGTAACGACGGTGCTGCGGGGTTGGGCCGCTAACGTGGGTGGGATGAGCGACGAGCAGACGACCGCGGCAGCACCCCGCTCCCTCGCGGAAGCGCTCCGCGCGCGCGACGACGGGTCCCTCGCGGCGCTTCTGCGCGCCCGCCCGGATCTGCTCGGCCCCGTGCCGAACGACATGACGCAGCTCGCCACCCGCGCCGGCACCCGCGCCTCGGTGATCCGCGCGCTCGAGCGCCTGGACCGGTACACGCAGCAGGTGGCGCAGGCCCTCGCCGTGGCCCCGGACCCGACGACGTACGACACGCTGGAGACGCTCCTGCCCGGCGAGGACTCCGCCGCCGCGCTGCCCCGCGCCGTCGCCACCCTCCGCGACCAGGCCCTCGTCTGGGGCAGCGACGACGACCAGCTGCGCCTCGTCCGCACCGCCCGCGAGCTGCTCGCGCCCACCCCCCAGCACCCGTCCCCGACCGGCCTCGGCCCGACCGTCGCGGAGGTCACGTCCGGGATGTCGCCGGGGCGTGTGCAGGAGATCGTCGCGGCGGCGGGCCTGCCGTCGACGCACGACCCGGTGTCGGCCGTGGCCGCGCTCACCGCCCTGTTCACCGACCCGACCCGCATGTCGGCGCTGCTCGACGACGCGCCGGCCGAGTCCATCGACGTACTGAACCGGCTGGTGTGGGGCCCGCCGTACGGCCAGGTCACGGCCCAACCGGCGGCGCACCTGCGGTGGTTGCTCGACCGTGGGCTGCTCGTGCCGACGAACCCCGGCACCGTGGTGCTGCCCCGCGAGGTGGCGCTGCATCTGCGCGGCGGCCGCGCCCACCGTGGCCTCGAACCGCTCGCACCTCCCGTACGGGAGAAGGCGACGCACCGTCCACAGGTTGTGGACGCGGCCGCGGCGGCCGAGGCGTACACGGCGGTGTCGACCGTCGAGGAGCTGCTGAAGGACTGGGACGAGGGTGGGCCCGCAGTGCTCCGGGCCGGCGGCCTGAGCGTCCGCGACCTCAAGCGCACCGCCGTCGCCCTCGACAGCACCGAGCAGACCGCCGCCTTCTGGGTCGAACTCGCCTACGCGGCAGGCCTGTTGGCCTCCGACGGCGAGGCCGACGAGCGCTACGCCGCGACGCCCGCGTACGACGAGTGGGTGCTGCTGCCGCCCGCCGAGCGCTGGGAGCGGCTCGCGGCGGCGTGGCTGCCCGCGACCCGCACGGCGGGCCTGGTCGGCGGCCGGGACGGCAAGGACAGAACGCTGTCCGCGCTCGGCCCGCACCTGGACCGTTCGGCGGCTCCCGAGGTACGGGGCCGGGTCCTCTCCCTGCTGCTCACCGAGCTGCCGGAAGGGGCCTCCCCCGAGCCCGACTCGGTGATCGAACGCCTCACGTGGGAGCGGCCGTCCCCCGCCGCCCTCGACCTGCGCACCCGCCTCGCCCAGTGGACGCTGGCCGAGGCCGAGCTGCTCGGCGTCACCGGCCGCGGCGCGCTCTCGGCGCACGGCAGGGCGCTGCTCCGGACCGCGGACGACGACCACACCGCCCCGCACCCCCTCACCCCCGCCGAAGCGGCCCTCACCGCGGCCCGCGCCGCGAAGCTCCTCGCGCCGCTGCTGCCCGAGCCGCTCGACCACGTCCTCCTCCAGGCCGACCTCACGGCGGTCGCGCCGGGACCCCTGGAGCGCCCGCTCGCGGACGCCCTCTCCGTGATCGCGGACGTCGAGTCGAAGGGCGGCGCCACCGTCTACCGCTTCACGCCGGGCTCGGTGCGCCGCGCGCTCGACTCCGGCCGCACGGCGTCCGACCTGCAGACCTTCCTCGCCCAGCACTCCCGTACGCCCGTCCCGCAGCCCCTCGCCTACCTCATCGACGACGTCGCCCGCCGGCACGGCCATCTGCGGATCGGTGCGGCCTCCGCGTACGTGCGCTGCGACGACGACGCCGTGCTCGGCGAGATCCTGGCGGACAGGCGGTCCGCGCCGCTGCGCCTGCGCCGCCTGGCGCCGACCGTCCTCGCGGCCCAGGCCGACCCGGGCACGCTCCTCGAAGGCCTGCGCTCCATGGGCTTCGCCCCGGCCGCCGAGACCCCCGAGGGCGACGTCCTGATCGCCCGCGCGCACGCCCACCGCACCCCGCCCCGTACCGCGCCCGACCCGGTCCCGGACGGCCCGCCGCTGCCCGACGACACCCTCATCGACGCGGCGCTGCGCGCCATCCGCGCGGGCGACGCCGCCTCCACCGCCCCGCGCAAGCAGGCCCCCGCCCACCCCGGCAACGGCGAGCTGCCGCGCACCGGATCCGCCGAGACCCTCGCCACGATGCAGGCCGCGGTCCTCACAGGCGAGGCCCTCTGGATCGGCTACGTCAACGCGGAGGGCGCCGCGAGTCAGCGCGTCATCGCCCCCGTCCGCGTCGAGGGCGGCTTCGTCACCGCCTACGACCACACGGCCGACGAGGTCCGCACGTATCCGCTGCACCGGGTGACGGGGGTGGCGGAGCTCTCCGAACAGTGATGCCCCGCGCTTGCCGGGATGCGGCACACTGGACGTTTGGCCCGTGCGGAAGGGATGTACGTACGTGAACGGTCCACTCATCGTCCAGAGCGACAAGACACTGCTCCTCGAGGTCGACCACGAGAAGGCCGACGCCTGCCGCCGGGCCATCGCGTCGTTCGCCGAGCTGGAGCGGGCTCCCGAGCACATCCACACCTACCGGGTGACGCCGCTCGGGCTGTGGAACGCGCGGGCCGCCGGGCACGACGCGGAGCAGGTCGTGGACGCGCTGGTGGAGTTCAGCCGGTACCCCGTGCCGCACGCGCTGCTCGTCGACATCGCCGAGACGATGGACCGCTACGGGCGGCTCACGCTCAGCAAGCACCCGGCGCACGGGCTCGTGCTCACGAGCACCGACCGTCCCGTCCTGGAGGAGATCCTCCGCTCGAAGCGGATCCAGCCGCTGGTCGGCAACCGGATCGACGCCGACACCGTCGCCGTGCATCCCTCCGAGCGGGGCCAGATCAAGCAGACGCTGCTGAAGCTGGGCTGGCCGGCCGAGGACCTCGCCGGGTACGTGGACGGCGAGGCGCACGAGATCGCGCTCGACGAGGCGGAGTGGTCGCTGCGCCCGTACCAGAAGCAGGCCGTGGAGAACTTCTGGCACGGCGGCTCCGGTGTCGTCGTCCTCCCTTGTGGCGCAGGCAAGACGCTCGTCGGTGCCGGGGCCATGGCCGAGGCGAAGGCGACGACGCTGATCCTCGTCACGAACACCGTCTCGGCCCGCCAGTGGAAGCACGAGCTGGTGCGGCGGACGTCGCTGACCGAGGACGAGATCGGCGAGTACAGCGGTACGAAGAAGGAGATCCGGCCGGTCACCATCGCCACGTACCAGGTCCTGACGACGAAGCGGAAGGGTGTGTACCCGCACCTGGAGCTGTTCGACTCCCGTGACTGGGGCCTCGTGGTCTACGACGAGGTGCACCTGCTGCCGGCGCCGGTCTTCAAGTTCACGGCCGATCTGCAGGCGCGGCGCCGCCTCGGGCTCACGGCGACTCTTGTACGTGAGGACGGGCGCGAGTCCGATGTCTTCTCGCTCATCGGGCCGAAGCGGTTCGACGCGCCGTGGAAGGAGATCGAGGCGCAGGGGTACATCGCGCCCGCCGACTGCGTCGAGGTACGGGTCAACCTCACGGACTCCGAGCGGCTCGCCTACGCCACCGCCGAGGCCGAGGAGAAGTACCGGTTCTGTGCGACGACGGCCACGAAGCAGAAGGTGACGGAGGCGCTGGTCCGCAAGCACGCGGGTGAGCAGACCCTCGTCATCGGCCAGTACATCGACCAGCTCGACGAGCTGGGCGAGCACCTGGACGCGCCGGTCATCAAGGGCGAGACGACGAACGCGGTGCGGGAGAAGCTGTTCGAGTCCTTCCGGCAGGGCGAGATCTCGGTCTTGGTTGTCTCCAAGGTCGCGAACTTCTCGATCGACCTTCCCGAGGCGACGGTCGCGATCCAGGTGTCGGGCACGTTCGGCTCGCGCCAGGAGGAGGCGCAGCGGCTCGGCCGGGTGCTGCGGCCGAAGGCGGACGGGCACGAGGCGCGCTTCTACTCGGTCGTCGCCCGGGACACCATCGACCAGGACTTCGCGGCGCATCGGCAGCGGTTTCTGGCGGAGCAGGGGTACGCGTACCGGATCGTCGACGCGGACGAGCTCCTGGCGGAGAGCTGACCCGTCGCCCTACCGGAACCCGGCGCCCCACGCCCCGGGGCTCCGCGGGCGGGGCTGATCTCGCCGAACCGGCGTCACGGCCTCGGGGCTCCGCCCCGGCCCCCGCGCCTCAATCGCCGGCGGGGCTGGAAATACCCACCCGCCGCAGGGGCTTGGACTGCCTCGCCACTCGCAGGCGATCGCCCTGGCCTCGCCCATCTCCCACCCGCCCGCCCCCTCTGGGGGCGTCGGCCCGACGGGTGCCGCTCCCGCCACCGGCGATTGCCACCGGCCCGACGGAGGACCGCTCCCGGCTCCGGCGGCTGGTCACCGGGCCGACGGGGGGCGCCCCCGCCTCCCGCGATTTGCCACCGGGCCGCCGGGGGGGGGGGCGCCCTCGCCACCAGCGATTTACCACCGGCCCAACGGGAGGCCGCCACCGCCTCCCGCGATTTGCCACCGGGCCGCCGGGGGACCGCTCCCGCCTCCGGCGATTTACCACCGGCCCGACGGGAGGTCGCCCCCGCCTTCGGCGGTTTACCGCCGGCCAGACGGGGCCGCTCCCGGCTTCAGCGGTTCGCCACCGGTACGGCTCCCCGGCCGTGGCGGGCGGGCGTTACCGGCTTGGGCAGTCTGCCGCCTTGGGCGGCAGGGTGGGCAAGGCGGCGCCCGGTGCCGGTTGCGAAGTGCGGTGGGCGCCCGCCACGGCGCAGCCGAGCAGGGCCACTCCGACCAGTGGATACGGCGACGCCAAGGGCTGCTGCCACCAGGCGAGGTGGAGGTCCAGGTTGCCGTGGTGCGGCAGTAGCCACATGGTGCGGGCCGTGAAGAGGGCCGCGAGCGCCCACGCCGTACGACGCCACCCCTCGGCCCACACCACCGCGATCAGCGGCACACACCACACCCAGTGATGCGACCAGCTGATGGGCGAGACGAGGAGTGCCGTGAGCGCGGCGAGGACGAGACCCCGCGCCGGAGTCCCCGCGGTCCGGGCCGCGTACAGCCCGGCCACCCCCACGACGACGGCCGGCACCACCCACAGCACCCCCGGCTCCGCCTCGTGCAACACCCGCCCGACCAGCCCCTGCAAGGACTGGTTGTCGACGATCCACGCCTTGCCGACCCGCCCCGTCTCGTAGAGCCGCCGCGTCCAGAACTCCCCACTGGCGTACGGCAGTACGAGCGCGCCCACCACGACGGTGCCGACGAACCCCGCCACCGCGTGCGCCGCCTCCCGCCGCCGCCCCGCGAGGAACAGGTACACGATGAAGACGGCGGGCGTGAGCTTGATGCCGGTCGCGATGCCGAGCGCGAGGCCCTTGCCGGGCGCGCCGGGCGGCCGCGTCAGATCCCACAAGATGACGCAGGCCAGAGCGAGGTTGATCTGCCCGAACAGCACCGTCTGGAAGACCGGTTCGAGCCACAGCGCGAGCGCGGCGACCGCACACACACCCGCCCACGACACCCGCAGCCCCGCGAACCGGCAGGACAGCCGGACCAGCACCACGACCAGCGCGATGTTGCCGAGGAGGAACGCCCCCTTGAGCACGGACAACGGAACCACCGCCGCCGGCACGAACAGCAGCGCCGCGAACGGCGGGTACGTGGCGGGCAGTTGCCACTCGGTGACCGTGAACCCGTACAGATCACCGCCACCGGCGAGCACCGCGGCCCCCTCGGCCCGATAGACGAGAACGTCCGCCATCGGGGCGGACTGGAGAACGCAGAGAGCGAGAAGCGCGGCCACGGAGGCCGCGAGGAGGAGAAACGGACCAGCGGCACGCGTACGGGCATTCACGACAAACGACCCTATTTCACCCCGCGTGGCAGATGCGCCATTCATGGCCCCGATCCTTCAAGCCCCGCACTTGGACGAGAGCCCGCGGGGCCCGGGGCAGCTCCCCGGACCCCGACCCCGCCCAACTCAGAAGCTCCCCCGGAACCCCCGCAGCCGCAGGCTGTTCCCCACCACGAACACCGACGAGAACGCCATCGCCGCCCCCGCGATCATCGGATTCAACAACCCCGCCGCGGCCAGCGGAACCGCCGCCACGTTGTACGCGAACGCCCAGAACAGGTTCCCCTTGATCGTCCCCAGCGTCCGCCGTGAAAGCCGGATCGCGTCGACCGCAGCCCGCAGATCACCTCGTACGAGGGTGAGGTCACCGGCCTCGATCGCCGCGTCCGTCCCCGTCCCCATCGCAAGGCCGAGATCCGCCTGCGCCAGCGCCGCCGCGTCGTTGACGCCGTCGCCGACCATGGCCACCGAACGCCCCTCGCCCTGAAGGCGCTTGACGACGTCGACCTTGTCCTGCGGAAGGACCTCCGCGATGACGTCCGCCGGATCCGTGATCCCGACCTCCGCCGCCACGGAACGGGCCACCGCCTCGTTGTCCCCGGTCAGCAGCACCGGCCGCAGCCCGAGCCCCCGCAGCCGCTCGATCGCCTCGGCGCTGGTCTCCTTGACCGCGTCGGCAACCTCCAGGACCGCGCGCGCCTCGCCGTCCCAGGCCACGGCGATCGCCGTACGCCCGGCCTCTTCGGCCTGCGCCTTCGCCTTCGCGAGCCCCTCCGGGAGGCGGATCTCCCACTCGCCCAGCAGCTTCTCGCGCCCGACGAGCACCGCGTGCCCGTCGACGACGCCCTGGACGCCGAGCCCGGCGACGTTCACGAAGTCCTCGGGCGTCGGCAGCGTGCCGACCTCCGCGGCCGCTCCCGCCGCCACGGCCTGCGCGATCGGGTGCTCGGACGCGTGCTCCAACGCCCCGGCGAGGCGCAGCGCCTCGGCCCGCTCGACGCCTTCGGCGGTGTGCGTGTCGAGCAGGGTCATACGTCCGGTGGTGACGGTGCCGGTCTTGTCGAGGACGATCGTGTCGACGGCGCGGGTCGACTCCAGGACCTCGGGGCCCTTGATGAGGATGCCGAGCTGGGCGCCGCGCCCGGTGCCGACCATGAGGGCGGTGGGCGTCGCGAGCCCGAGGGCGCACGGGCAGGCGATGATCAGGACGGCGACTGCGGCGGTGAAGGCGGCGGCCCAGCCCGCGCCGTTGCCCAGCCAGAAGCCGAGGGTGGCGACGGCGAGGGCGATGACGACCGGCACGAAGACACCGGAGATGCGGTCCGCGAGCCGCTGGGCTGCGGCCTTGCCGTTCTGCGCGTCCTCGACGAGCTTCGCCATCCGGGCGAGCTGGGTGTCGCCGCCGATCCGGGTGGTCTCGACGACGAGGCGTCCGCCGACGTTGAGCGTGGCGCCGGTGACGGCGTCGCCGACGGCCACCTCGACCGGTACGGACTCGCCGGTGAGCATCGAGGCGTCCACGGCGGACGAACCCTCGACGACGGTGCCGTCGGTGGCGATCTTCTCGCCGGGCCGGACGAGGAACCGGTCGCCGACCTTCAAGTCACCCACGGGGACGGTCGTTTCGCGGCCGCCCTCACGCAGGACGGTGACGTCCTTCGCGCCGAGTTCGAGCAGCGCCCTGAGCGCGGCGCCCGCCTTCCGCTTGGAACGGGCCTCGAAGTAGCGGCCCGCGAGGATGAAGGCGGTGACTCCGGCAGCGGCCTCCAGGTAGATGTTCCCGGCGCCGTCGCTGCGCCCGATGGTCAGCTCGAAGGGGTGCGTCATTCCGGGCTCGCCGGCCGTGCCGAAGAACAGGGCCCACAGCGACCACAGGAACGCGGCGGACACCCCGACCGAGACCAGGGTGTCCATCGTCGCGGCGCCGTGCCGCGCGTTCGTGAACGCCGCCTTATGGAAGGGCCAGGCCGCGTAGACCACGACGGGCGCGGCCAGCGTCAGGGACAGCCACTGCCAGTACTCGAACTGGAGGGCCGGGATCATCGCCATCGCGACGACGGGGGCGGCGAGCACCACCGCGGTGATCAGGCGCTGGCGCAGCGGGCGGAGTTCGTCGTCACCCGTGTCGGCGGCCTGTTCGTCGGCGGTCGCGGGAGGCGTGGGCTCCTGTGCCGTGTAGCCGGTGGCCTCGACGGTCGCGATCAGGTCGGCGACCTGGACGTCGTCCGCGAAGCTGACCTTCGCCTTCTCGGTCGCGTAGTTGACGGTCGCCTCGACGCCGTCCATCCGGTTCAGCTTCTTCTCGATGCGGGCGGCGCACGACGCGCAGGTCATGCCGCCGATGGCGAGTTCCACCTGCGCGGGTGGGGCGGCTGTGTGCGCCGACATGATGCCTCCTTGGATACTGATACCGGGGGCGGGTACCCCGCATGGTGATCCATTTATACCCCTAGGGGGTATCAAAAGCAAGGCGGAGCCGACTTGACTTCATACCCCCTAGGGGTATCGTCGGGAGGGTCATGGAGACACGACACAGCATGGGCACAGCATCAGGAACCGTGCGAAACCGACCCCATCCACTCCGGCCTCACCGAGGAGCCCGCCATGCAGACCGGTCTGAAGATCGCCGCCTTCGCCGCGGCAGCAGCAGCCACCTTCGGCACCGCGTACGGGGTGGGCAGCGCGGCGGACCCGGTCGTCGCCGAGAAGCGGCCGGCCGCGCACGACCGGCACGGCGCGCCCACGCAGGACGCGGAATCGGAGCACGGCGGCCACGCCGAGGCGGGCGCCGCGGCCGATGCCGTCCCCGGCGGACTCCAGGTCTCCGAGCGCGGCTACACGCTCGATCTGGAACGGGACCGCCTCCCCGACCGGACCGGCGAACTGCGCTTCACCATCCGTAAGGACGCCAAGGACGCCAAGGACGCCGAGCACGGCAAGGGCGGTGCGCACGCCGAAGACGGTGCGCATGGCGAGGACGGCTCCGGCGAGCCCGTGACCGCGTACAAGAAGGAACACGGCAAGGAGTTGCACCTGATCGTCGCCTCGCGCGACCTGACCGCGTACCGCCATCTGCACCCGGTGCGAGCCGCCGACGGCACCTGGTCGACCCCCGTCTCGCTCCCCAAGGCGGGCGACTACCGCGTCTTCGCCGACTTCACGCCGCGCGGCGAGAAGGAGGGCCTCACCCTCGGCGCCGGGCTCGGCGTCGCGGGGGCATACAAGCCCGCACCGCTGCCGGAGCACTCCACGACGGCACGCGTCGAGGACGGCTACGAGGTCCGGGTGGACGGCGACCTGAAGGCGGGCGCCGCGAGCGAACTCACGCTCTCCGTCAGCAAGGACGGGAAGCCCGTCACCGATCTGGAGCCCTACCTCGGCGCGTACGGCCACCTGGTCGCCCTGCGCTCCGGCGACCTCGCGTACCTTCACGTTCACCCGCACGACGGCAGGCCGGGGCCTGAGGTCTCCTTCACCGCGACCGCGCCCAGCACGGGGACGTACCGACTCTTCCTCGACTTCAAGCACGACGGGGAGGTCAGGACGGCTGCGTTCACGGTGCACGCGGCGTAAAGTGAGCGGGACATTGGACTAGACCTATCTGGATCCATCACCCGTGGCCCCGGGCAGGTCGACGCGACAGGAGCCTCATGAGCAAGCGTGCAGTCCTGGAGGTGATCGCCCTCGACGCCGAGGACGCGATCGCCGCTCAGGCCGGGGGTGCGGACCGCCTGGAGCTGGTCACCGACATGGCGGCGGACGGGCTGACGCCGTCGGTGGACACGTTCACGGCGATCCGCCGCGCGGTCGACATCCGGCTGCGCGTGATGCTGCGGCTCGCGGACGGCTTCGACGCGGGGGACGTATCGGCGCTCGTCCGGGCCGCGCGGGAGATGCGCGCCGCCGGGGCGGACGAGTTCGTGCTCGGGTTCCTCGACGAGCAGGGCGGCCCCGACCTCGCGGCCGTCGAACGGATCGTGGCGGAACTCGACGGCTGCCGGTGGACGTTCCACCGGGCCATCGACCGGGCCGCCGATCGCGACGCGCTCCGCAAGCAACTGGCCGATCTGCCGGGGCTCGACACGTACCTCACCGCCGGTTCGCCGGACGGGGTGGACGCGGGGCTCGACGTCCTCCTCACGGAGGCGGGGCGCTCCGCTGCCGGCGAGCCGGGGTACGAGCAGCAGGTCCTGGTGGGCGGGGGGCTCCGCCTGGACCATGTGCCGGGGTTGCGGGCGGCGGGGGTGTCGGCCTTCCACATCGGCGGGGCGAGTCGCCCTGCGGGGTGGGGGGCGCCGGTTTCGGCGGATGCGGTGGGGGTGTGGCGGGAGGCGTTGGACGGGTAGTCCGTCACCCTCAGCCTCCTGGCCCTGGGTCACGGGGCGCGGCCCCGGCCTACCGGCCTTACGTCGTAGGGCTCCGCCCCGGGCCTCCCGGCCCTACGTCACGGGGCCCTGCCCCCGCCTCCCGGCCTTACGTCACGGGGCTCTGCCCCGGACCCCGCGCCTCAATCGCCGGCGGGGCTGGAAAGACCGGGGCTCCGCCCCCGACCCGCGAGTCACTTCCCAGAGCGGGCTCAATTTCGCCCGCCCATCTCCCACCCACCCGCCCCCTCCGGGGGCGTCGGCCTCACCGGGTACCGCCACTCCTGGCTACCCGCCCGCTGGCCGCACGAAGTACTGCTGCCCCGGCTCCCCACACGTTGCGGTCGGCCGTCACCGCCCTGGGCAATCCGCCGCCAATCCCGGCTCCCCACCCATAACGGTCGACACCCACCGCCCTGGGCAATCCACCGCCTTGGGCGCGGCTCCCGACCCGTTGCGGTCGGCCGCCCACGCCTTGGGCAATCCGCCGCAAGCACGGCTCCCCGCCCGTGACGGTCGGCCGTCACCCCGCCTCCGGCAACCCCCGCCCACCACGGCTCCCCACCCTGGCGGTCGGCGCCCACCGCCTTGGGCAATCTGCCGCCTGGGGCGGCAGGGTGGGCAAGGCGGCGCCCCGGTGCCGCGCAACGAACACGACCGGTGGCCACCCCGGCCCGGCTCGGAACCCCGGTGCCGCGCAGTACGGACGACGGGCGCCGGCCACGGCTGAGACCGCAACCCCCGGTGCAGGCCGCACCTACGGAAGGCGCCGACCACGGCGCAGCACCGGAACCCCGGCTCACCGCATGAACCACAGCGGGCGCCCGCGCCCCCGTCACCCCGGCTCACCACCCGGGGGCCGAAGCCCCCGGAGGGGGCGGGAGGGTGGGAGATGAGCAGGGCGACCCGCCCAGCACGGGGCCGCGGGCACAACCGTCAGCCACCACCCGGATGGGCACGGCGGCACCCCCAATGCCGCGCGACCAGAACGACAGGCGCCGACCACGGCACAGCTCAGAGCCCCGGCTCCGCGCACACCCTCACGACGACCCCCACCCCGGCTACCCCAACTGCCGCGGCAGCGGCGCCGCGTGGGTCACCACCAGCCCCGACACCGCCCGCGTAAGCGACACGTACAACCGCCGCAACCCCGTCCGCTCATCCGGCTCCGCGGCGACCACCGCCGCCGGCTCGTCCAGGACCACGTAGTCGTACTCCAACCCCTTCGCGAGCGACGCCGGCACCAGCGTCAACCGCGCCGCCGCCGTCGTCTCCTCGCCAGGAGCGAGATACCCCAGCCCCGCCTCCACCAGCGCCGCGCCCAGCGCCTCACACCGCGCGTCCGCCGCGATCAGCCCGACCGACCCCTCGTTCCGCAGCGCCTCGACACACGCCGCCACCACGTCCCCGACCCCGTCCACCGACCGCACCTCGAACGCCCCCGGGTTCTCCCGTACCGACGCCACCGGCGTGAGCCCCGGCGCGATGTCCGGCAGCAGCAGGGACGCGTACGTGATGACGTCCGTCGGCACACGGAAGCCCGCCGTCAGCTCCTCCACCACCGCGTCCGCCTTGCCGAGATGGGACAGCGCCTCGTCCCAACTCCGCGTCGCCCACGGCGTCGTACCCTGCGCGAGGTCCCCGAGGACCGTCACCGATCCCGTCGTCGCACGCCGCCCCACAGCCCGGTACTGCATCGGCGACAGGTCCTGCGCCTCGTCCAGCACCACATGCCCCAACGAGTGCGTACGCTCGATCAGATCGTTCGCCTCGTCGATCAACACGGCATCCGCGGCAGCCCACTTGGCGCTCTTCACGCTGCGCGCGGGCTTGGCCCACAGCACCGTCTTCTGCTCGTCGGCGTCGAGCAGCCCCTCCGCGTGCTCGGCCAGGAAGTCGGCGTCCGACAGCAGCCGCAGCACCAACTTCGCCGGATCGACCGCCGGCCACACCTCCTTGACCACGGCCTTCACCGCGGCATTGCGCGCCACCGCGTTCTGCACCCGGTCGTCGGGCGCCTCACCCGCGCGCTCCATCTGTACGAGCACGGCGTGCGCGATCCGCTGCGGAAGGGCCTCGCGCGCGGCCCCGTACCGCATGTCGCGTGCCATCAACTCCCGTACGATCTCCTCCAGTTCGTACGACGGGACCCGCCAGCGGCGCGAGCCCCGCACCACCACGACACCCTCGGTGGGCAGCGTGATGTGGGAACGCAGGGCGCGCCGCAGCACCTCGGCCATCCGCGCGTCGCCCTTCACCAGGGCGGCGGCGGGGTCGTCGACGGCCCGCACCTCCACATGCGCGACGAGGTCGTCCACCGTCGCCTGCTTGACCTCCAGCTCGCCGAGCGCGGGCAGCACCTGCTCGATGTAGTGGAGGAAGGACGCGTTCGGCCCGATGACCAGCGTCCCGGTGCGGGCGAGCCGCTCCCGGTGCGCGTACAGCAGATACGCGACACGGTGCAGGCCGACGGCCGTCTTGCCCGTCCCCGGCCCTCCCTGTACGCAGACCGACCCCGCGAGCCCGCTCCTGACGATCTCGTCCTGCTCCGGCTGAATGGTGGCAACGATGTCTCGCATCGGGCCGACGCGCGGCCGCTCGATCTCCTGCTGGAGCAGCTGGCTGGTCCGCTCCGCCTCCGTCGGGTCGGTGAGGTGCTCGTCCTCGTACGCGGTGAGGTCGCCGGCCGTGTAACCGAAGCGGCGGCGCAGCGCGACGTCCATCGGGTCCTTCTTGGACGCCCGGTAGAAGGGCTGCGACACGGGCGCACGCCAGTCGATCACCATCGGGTCGCCCTCGGCGTCGTGCACGTGCCGGCGCCCGATGTAGAACTTCTCGCCCTCGGCGCCCTCGGCGACGTCCGCGCCCGGTGCGTGCAGATAGTCGAGGCGCCCGAAGAACAGCGGGGTGTGGCTGAGGTCGGCGAGCGCCTTGATCCGCTCGTCGATCTGGTGCTGCAGCACCTCGGCGTTCACCCAGTTCGCGGTGACGTCGCGGATGTCGAGCGCCTCCGCGTCCTCACGCATCGCGCGCAGGGCGGAGCGGGACGAGACCAGGTGCGTGCGTTCGCGCTCGAGCGGCGAGGACGAGGGCGCGGGCGCGGGTGACGCGGACGACGACGGTGACGTGCTCACGGGGTTCTGCCTCCGGATCCAGGTACGCGTGTACGACGTTCCCGGCCGGTTTCCGTCCGGTCGGCGGCGCTCCTGCCGTGCCGGCGGGAGGGCTCGGCACGGGGAGGCGGGGAGGAGCGGTGAGTGTACGGGACGGCTGCCGCCGGGAGCCAACGGTTTTTTGACCCGGTCGACCGGTCCTACGCCACGGGGCTCCGCCCCGGACCCCGCGCCTCAATCGCCGGCGGGGCTGATTTCGCCGAACCGGCGTTGACGCCACGGAGCTAGGGTCGGACCCATGATGTACGACGACCACCACCCCGCCGGCCCGGACCTGCGCGAGCGCTGGGCCCGTACCCTGCGCGCGGCTACCGCGGGCGCGGGCGCCGACCCGTATCCGTATGCCGACAATCTTCTGGCCCGGTGGTCCGAGCCGCAGCGGAAGTACCACACGGTCGAACATCTCGCGGCGGTGCTCGACCACATCGACGTGCTGGAGGAGCACGCGGAGCGGCCCGAGCTCGTACGGCTCGCGGCCTGGTTCCACGACGCGGTGTACCGGCCCGAGCGCTCGGAGAACGAGGAGCGGTCCGCGGCCCTCGCCGAACGCGCCCTGACCGAGGCCGGGTTGGGCACCGAGGACGTCGCCGAAGTGGCCCGTCTCGTCCGCCTCACCGTCACCCACGACCCGGCCGACGGCGACACCGACGGCGAGGCGCTGTGCGATGCCGACCTGGCGATCCTGGCCGCGCCCGCACCCGCTTACGCCGCGTACACCAGGGCCGTCCGCGCGGAGTACGCCTTCGTGCCGGACGAGGCGTTCCGCGAGGGGCGGGCCGGGGTGCTGCGCCAACTCCTCGACCTGCCACGGCTGTTCAGGACCCCGCACGGCAGGTCCCACTGGGAGTCCGCGGCCCGCGAGAACCTGACGGCGGAACTGGATCTGCTGACTCCCTGACCCGTCGCGCGTGACGGCGCGCGTGGCGGAGCGTATGAACGGCGTACGAACGATGTGCCACGACCCGTCGGTCCGGGAATGCCACTCGTCACCCCCCGGTTGGCTCCTTACATGTCCCCACAGTCCAGTCCAGACTCCCCAGACCTCCGCTCGAACACCGGCACCCCCATCCGCAACAGCACCCGTATGCCCCTGGCCGTCTACATCCTCGGACTCAGCGTCTTCGCCCTCGGGACCAGCGAGTTCATGCTCTCCGGGATCCTCCCCGCGGTCGCCGACGACATGGACGTCACGATCCCGCAGGCCGGGCTGCTGATCTCGGCCTTCGCGATCGGCATGGTGGTCGGCGCCCCGCTGCTCGCGGTGGCGACGCTGCGCCTGCCGCGCCGGACCACCCTGATCTCGCTCATCACGGTGTTCGGCCTGGGCCAGGTCGCGGGCGCGCTCGCCTCGACCTACGAGATCCTGTTCGCCTCCCGCGTCGTCTCGGCCCTCGCCTGCGCCGGCTTCTGGGCGGTCGGCGCCGCGGTCGCCATCGCGATGGTGCCGGTGAACCAGCGGGCCCGCGCCATGGCCGTGATGATCGGCGGCCTGTCGATCGCGAACGTGCTGGGTGTCCCCGCGGGCGCGTTCCTCGGTGACGGGCTCGGCTGGCGCGCCGCGTTCTGGGCAGTGGGCGCCGCCTCCGCGATCGCCCTCGTCGGCATCGTGACCCTCGTGCCGAAGATCCCGCTTCCCGCCGAACGGCCGCAGCTGAAGCGGGAGTTGAGCATCTACGCCGACCGCCAGGTGTGGCTGTCCATCGCCGTCACGGCCCTCGCGGCAGGCGGCGTCTTCTGCGCGTTCAGCTATCTCTCGCCGCTCCTGACGGACGTCGCGGGTCTGCCCGAGAGCTGGGTCCCGGCGGTCCTCGCGCTCTTCGGATTCGGCGCGCTCGCCGGTACGACGCTGGGCGGGCGGATCGCCGACGCGCACCTCTTCGGGGTGCTGCTGACCGGCATCACCGCGTCCACCGTCTTCCTCGCGGCGCTCGCCGTGCTCGGGCACTTCGCGGTCGCGGCGGTGGCCCTGTCGTTCCTGCTCGGCTTCTCCGCCTTCTACACGGCGCCGGCCCTCAACGCCCGGATGTTCAACGTCGCGGGCGCCGCACCCACCCTGGCGGGCGCCACCACGACCGCCGCCTTCAACCTGGGCAACACGGGCGGCCCCTGGCTCGGCGGCACGGTCATCGACGCGGACCTCGGCTACCCGGCGACCGCCTGGGCCGGCGGCGCGATGACGGTGGTGGCCCTGGCACTGACGGCGGTGTCGCTGCGGCTGCACCGGCGTACGGCGGCGTCCCGCGTGGTCGCCAAGCACCCGGCGCCGACCGGGACGACCGACGTAACGACCGCCGAGGCGACCGACCTGACGACCGAGGTGACTACGCCGGCCGCCCCTTCGGCCTCCGCAGGCCCGCGTCCGTAAGCCTGCGCACCAGCTCCTTCGAGCCGATCTCGACCGCTCCCGCGCGCACCGCGTCCACGTACCGGTGCGACGGGATGTCGTAATGGTCGCGCTCGAAGGCGCGCGGCGGAACGCCCAACTTCTCGGCGAACGCGTGGAGTTCGTCGAACGAGACGTCGCTGACCAGGTGCGACCACATGCGGTCGTGCCCGGGCCAGGTCGGCGGGTCTATGTAGACCGTCAAGAGACCGTCACCCCGTCACCGAGGCGAGGCCACCGACCGGTGCCACGGTCACGCCCGCCTCCGAGCACACCCAGTGCGGGTCGGCGCCCAGCTCCGGCTCCACGTCCAGCGCGTGCGGGGCCTCGGCACTCGAGCCGGGACCGCACACCGGGCACAGCGGCCAGCGGCCGTGCCGCTCCAGGATCCCGTCCTTGACGTCCTGGGCGACGAGCCCGATCACGAATTCGACGCCCTCCGGCCACTGCTCCACCCACCACCGCCGCGAGACGACCGACTCCTCCACCAGCGAGACGATGTCCGAATCCGCGACGTCGCCCGCCTTCAAATCCGCGAGCACGAGCGCGCGGGCCGCGTGCAGGGCCTGCTCCAGGGGGCTGATGGTGTCCATACCCCAATTGTGCACGTGGAGCCCCTGCGGCGGGTGGGTCCTCCCGACCACCGCTCTGCCCTCAGGCCGAAGGACCCTTGACCCAATCCGCCTCCGAAAATATCTTTCATCACGTGAGCAATGACGTGAAGGAAAGTTTCGGCAGGGACGCGCCGCCGGCCCCCGCGGCCCTCGCCGCCAAGGTCCGCACCCTCGCCCCGTCCATGACCCGCTCCATGCAGCGCGTCGCCGAGGCGGTCGCCGGGGACCCGGCCGGCTGCGCCGCCCTGACCGTCACCGGACTCGCCGAGCTCACCAGCACCAGTGAGGCCACGGTCGTCCGCACCGCCCGCATCCTCGGCTACCCCGGCTACCGGGACCTGCGCCTGGCGCTCGCCGGCCTCGCCGCCCAGCAGCAGTCGGGCCGGGCGCCCGCCGTCACCGCGGACATCGCGGTCGACGACCCGCTGACCGACGTCGTCGCCAAGCTCGCCCACGACGAGCAGCAGACCCTCGCCGACACCGCGGCCGCACTCGACACCGCCCAGCTCGGCGCCGCCGTGACCGCCATGGCGAACGCGGGCCGCGTCGAGATCTACGGCATGGCGGCCTCCGGCCTCGTGGCCCAGGACCTCGCGCAGAAGCTGCTGCGCATCGGCCGGCACGCGTACGCGCACTCCGACCCGCACCTGGCCGTCCACAACGCGGTGACGCTCCGCTCCGGGGACGTGGCGGTGGCGATCACGCACTCCGGCACCACCGGCGACGTGATCGAGCCGCTGCGGGTCGCCTTCGAGCACGGCGCCACTACGATCGCGATCACCGGCCGCCCCGGCAGCCCGGTGTCGCAGTACGCCGACCACATACTGACGACGTCCATCGCCCGCGAGAGCGAGCTGCGCCCCGCGGCGATGTCCTCCCGCACGAGCCAGCTCCTGGTCGTGGACTGCCTGTTCGTCGGCATCGCCCAACGCACGTACGAGACGGCGGCGCCGGCGCTTTCCGCTTCCTACGAGGCATTGGCCCACCGCCACCAGTCCGCTCCGCGGGGCGGCCGCCAGTGATGACCACCGCACCACTCCCCACGCCACGGGGCTCCGCCGATTCAAGCCCCGCCGGCGATTGAGGCGCGGGGTCCGGGGCGGAGCCCCGTGACCGCAACCCCGTCGCAGCGCACCAGTAACCAGCCCCCCGCACAGAAGGCCGCATTGTCACGATGACCGCCACTCCCGACGCCACCTATGCCGACCTCCGCGCCCAACTGGCCACGCTCACGACGGAGGCATTCCGCCCGGAGCTCGCCGAGATCGACCAGCTCTCCACGCTGGAGATCGCGAAGCTGATGAACGGCGAGGACGCCACCGTCCCCACCGCCGTCGCCGCCCAGCTCCCCCAGATCTCCGCCGCGATCGACGGCATCGCCGACCGCATGGCCCGCGGCGGCCGCCTCATCTACGCGGGCGCCGGCACCGCCGGCCGGATGGGCGTGCTCGACGCCTCCGAGTGCCCGCCCACCTTCAACACCTGGGACGGTCAGGTCGTCGGCCTGATCGCGGGCGGCCCGTCCGCCATGGTCAAGGCCGTCGAGGGCGCCGAGGACTCCAAGGAGCTCGCGGCCGCCGACCTGGACGGCATCGACCTCACCGAGAACGACATCGTCGTCGGCATCTCGGCCTCGGGCCGCACCCCGTACGCGATCGGCGCCGTCGAGCACGCCCGCGCCCGCTACGGCGCGCTCACCGTCGGCCTCTCCTGCAACGCGGACAGCGCCCTCGCCGCCGCCGCGGACCACGGCATCGAGGTCGTCGTCGGCCCCGAGCTGCTCACCGGCTCCACCCGTCTGAAGGCGGGCACGGCGCAGAAGCTCGTGCTCAACATGCTGTCGACGATCTCCATGATCCGGCTCGGCAAGACGTACGGAAACCTCATGGTCGACGTACGCGCGTCGAACGAGAAGCTGCGGGCCCGCTCCCGCCGCATCGTCTCCCTCGCCACCGGCGCCGACGACGACGCCATCGAGGCCGCGCTCGCCGCGACCGACGGCGAGGTCAAGAACGCCATCCTCGTCGTCCTCGGCGACGTCGACGGCCCCACCGCCGACCGCCTCCTCACGGAGTCCGACGGCCACCTGCGCGCCGCGCTCGCGGCCGCCGCCACCAAGTAACTCCCCCGCACCCACCCGTCCCCGAGCACCACCTGCACAGCAAGGCAAGACGCACCATGGCCGATAACGCCGAGAACAAGAACCGCGCCGTCGCCGCCGCGATCCTCCCGCTCGTCGGCGGCGCAGCGAACGTCACCTCCGTGGTCCACTGCATGACCCGGCTCCGGCTGGGTCTCGCGGACCGTTCGCTCGTCCAGGACGAGGCGCTCAAGGCGCTTCCCGACGTCATGGGCGTCGTAGAGGACGACACGTACCAGATCGTCCTCGGCCCGGGGAAGGTCGCCCGGGTCACCCCCGAGTTCGAGTCCCTGGTGGAGGAGGGCAAGGCCGCCGCCCCGGCGCCCGCCCCCGCCTCGCCCGGCGCCTCCGCGGACGACCTCGCCGCCCAGGGCGCCGCGATCAAGGCCCAGCAGAAGGCGAAGAACGCCACCCCGTTCAAGCTCTTCCTGCGCAAGATCGCCAACATCTTCGTGCCGCTGATCCCGGCCCTGATCGGCTGCGGCATCATCGCCGGCCTCAACGGCCTGATGATCAACCTGGGCTGGCTGCCGTCGGTCACCCCTGCGCTCGCCGCGATCGCCTCCGGCTTCATGGCGCTGATCGCGGTCTTCGTCGGCTACAACACGGCGAAGGAGTTCGGCGGTACGCCGATCATCGGCGGCGCGGTCGCGGCGATCATCGTCTACCCGGGCGTCGCGAACGTCGATGTCTTCGGCGACAAGCTCTCCCCCGGCCAGGGCGGCGTCCTCGGCGCGCTCGGCGCGGCGGTGCTCGCGGTCTACATCGAGAAGTGGTGCCGCAAGTGGGTCCCGGAGTCGCTCGACGTCCTGGTCACCCCCACCCTCACCATCCTGATCTCCGGCCTGGTCACGATCTTCGGCCTGATGTTCGTGGCGGGTGAGGTCTCCACCGCGATCGGCACGGGCGCCAACTGGCTCCTGGAGAACACCGGCCTCTTCGCGGGCGCCATCCTCGGCGGCCTCTTCCTCCCCCTGGTGATGCTCGGCCTCCACCAGGCCCTGATCCCGATCCACACCACCCTGATCGAACAGCAGGGCTACACGGTCCTGCTCCCCATCCTGGCGATGGCGGGCGCGGGCCAGGTCGGCGCGGCGATCGCCGTCTTCAAGAAGCTCAAGCACAACAAGTCGATCCGCAAGACCATCAAGTCGGCGCTCCCCGCGGGCTTCCTGGGCGTGGGTGAACCCCTCATCTACGGTGTCTCGCTCCCCCTCGGCCGCCCGTTCATCACGGCGTGCGTCGGCGGCGCGGCGGGCGGCGCGTTCATCGGCCTCTTCTCGATGCTCGGCACCCAGGTCGGCTCGACGGCCATCGGCCCGTCCGGCTGGGCCCTGTTCCCCCTCCTCGACGGCAACAAGGGCCTGGGCCTGACCTGCGCGATCTACCTGGGCGGCCTGCTCGTCGGCTACATCGTCGGCTTCCTGGCGACGTACTACTTCGGCTTCACACAGGACATGCTCGTGGAGTTCAACCAGGACGTCGACGCAGGCGAATCCCCGGCGGCCCACGCCGAGGCCAACCCGGCGCCTTCGTCCCCGGAACCGAAGGAACCAGCAAAGGTCTGACCCCGACCACCCCAAAGGGCGGCACCCCACGACATGGGGCGCCGCCCTTTCGCGTACGTACTGCTCTGCCTAGCCGCGGTGGAACACGCCCGGCTCCAGAGGCACCAGCCCCAGACCGCTCAGCACCTGCAAGGCCTCCCACTCCTCGTCCGACATGATCACGGTTCCGGAGTCCGGCACCGGATCACGATCAGCAGCGGACGCCACAGGGGCCCCCACCCCTACCAGGGCCCCGACCGCCAGAACCATCGCCATCATTTGCACACGCAGGCTGCTCTTCATGCCCGCCCAACGAGCCACGTCACCCACTGGTCACCGCTCCGCATGCGCCCGGCCCGGCCCTCCCGCATCCTGAGCGCATGGCTGACAGCACCCTTTCGAAGATCTCCTGGACCGAGTTCCGCCCGGACCGGCGCCTCCTGACCGCGGGGGCGGTGCTCACCGGTATCGGCACCCTCACCGCGATGGCCGGCGTCGGCGTCCTCGTCTACGAACTGGCCCGCGCGGGCCGCAGCTGGACCGGCACCTGGAACGTCCCCCCGTCCGAACTGGCCGCCCGCACCCTCCACCAGGCCCAGGCCGCGGCCACAAGCGCCACCCGCGCGGGCCGCGACACCTGGCAAAGCTTCTCCGAACAGTCCTCGGCCTGACCCTTCCCCTCCGGGCAGACGGATCCGCGCCCGAGGCTCTCCGCCACGGGCGCGGATCCGTCTGCCGGAAGCTCAGGCGTCGCCCCGCCCCTCATGCAGTACGGCAACGGTCAACCCCACCGGCCCGAAGCTCGTGCTCCGGGCGGAGGCCTGGTCCGCGTTCGTCGCCGACCTGCGCCGCGCCCCGTAACCAACGCCCCGAGGCTCAAGCCCCGAGCCACGAGCCCTGCTTTCAAGGATTGGGAGGTGGGTCTCAACCCACCCTCCCTCCCTGCGAGTTGGCGACGCCGACGAGCACGCTCGGCAATACCTGACACTTTCTGACACCAGCTTGCCACGGAGGGTAACCGCGCTCTAGCGTGCCCGATATACGAACGGCCCCCGCCGGTGCGGTAACACCGATGCGGGGGCCTATCCATCAAGATCTCACGCAAGGGGAGATCCCGTGGCTGATGCCAACTCTAGTGCTGCCCCCGCCCCGACGCACGCAGCACCGCCCACCCCGCTCCACCCCGAGGCGAACCCGGGCTACGGCAAGCGCTCCGCGCCGGACCAACTACCCCGAACCAGCGCCGACTTCGCGGACCTCCCCGCCCGCGAGGCGTATATCGCCGGATACATCGACCGGCTGCCCGACGGCGCGGACATCTCGGTGAAGACGCTCGCCAACCACCTCCCGTACGGCCAGGCGGCGATGCGTACCGCCCTCAACAACCTGCACCGGGCCGGTCACTTGAGACGGGGCCGCGAACACGTGCAGGGCTCCGGGAGTGCACGCTGGGTGACCCGCACCTGGTTCTCCCGCACGGCACGGGGCGACGCGTGGTGGACGGCGTACGTGAGGGGCGACGTACCGGAGACGGGCCGGGACGCGCCGCCCGAAGAACCACCTCCACGCCCCACCCGCAGCCGCGCGCTGCTCCTCCTCACCGCCCTCGGCCGCACGGCTCCGTCGCTGGCCCTGTCCGCCGCCGAGTGCGACCGGCTCGCACCGGAGGTGGAGCGCTGGTTCGAGCGGGGCGCCACCGAGGACACCCTGCTGCACGCACTGACGGCCGGGCTCCCGACACCCGTACACAGCCCGGCCGCGCTGCTGCTCCGCCGCCTGACCGACAAACTTCCGCCGCCACCCCCACCAACTGCGAACCGCCCGGTCCTCCGCCTCATCGAATGCGCGAATTGCCGCGCTCCCGGCCGCCCCGAAGCCCTGCCGGGCGGCTTCTGCACCCCTTGCAGCGGCGAACGCCCCGCCTACCCGCCCGCGGGCCCACTCACCCCGGAAGCCGTCCGCGCCCGCGCCGCGGAGATCCGCAGAGCGGTGGCGTCGTACACGCGGGAAGGAACGCGCGTATGACCGCCCGGCACTGCCTTGCCGCCCCACCCCGCCAGACGTACAGTTTTCTGTACGTACGGGATCCCGTACAGGATGGAGGAGCTGCGATGCGCACCATGACCTACACCGAGTCCCGGGCGAAGTACGCGGAAACGCTCAACGCGGTCGTCGACGACCGCGAGGAAGTAATAGTGACTCGTGCGGGCCGGGACCCGGTCGTCATCGTGGCGCTCGACGAGTACGAGTCGCTGAAGGAGACGGCCTACCTCCTGCGCAGCCCGGAGAACGCACGCCGGATCCTCCAGTCCATCGAGGACCTGGAGAACGGACAGGGCGTGGCCCGGGAGCTACTCGATTGAAATTCGTCTGGCACGAGAACGCCTGGGCCGACTACGTCCGGTGGCAGGCCCAGGACCGTAAGGTCCTCAAGCGCATCAACACACTCCTCCAGGACATCGCCCGCAACGGCCCCGACGAGGGCATCGGCAAACCTGAGCCTCTGAAGCACGGCTTCCACGGCTACTGGTCCCGGCGCATCACTGACGAACACCGCCTCATCTACAAGGTCGTCGAGGACGAGGTGCGCATCGCGGCCTGCCGCTACCACTACGAGCGCTGAAACGCCCGAGGGCGGCACCACCTCGTGAAGAGATGGTGCCGCCCTCAGGGTTACGGACGGGCTGAACCGCGAGCGGCTCAGAAGTCCATGTCACCGCCCGGCATGCCGCCGCCGGCCGGGGCAGCGCCCGCCTTCTCCGGCTTGTCTGCGATGACGGCCTCGGTGGTGAGGAACAGCGCGGCGATGGACGCGGCGTTCTGCAGGGCAGAGCGCGTGACCTTCGCCGGGTCGATGATGCCCTCGGCGATCATGTCGACGTAGTCGCCCGTGGCGGCGTTCAGACCGTGACCGACGGTCAGGTTGCGCACCTTCTCCACGACGACGCCACCCTCGAGACCACCGTTGACGGCGATCTGCTTGAGCGGGGCCTCGAGCGCGAGCTTCACGGCGTTGGCGCCGGTCGCCTCGTCACCCTCGAGCTCCAGCTTCTCGAACACCGCGGAGGCCTGGAGGAGGGCCACGCCACCACCGGCGACGATGCCCTCTTCGACGGCCGCCTTCGCGTTGCGAACGGCGTCCTCGATGCGGTGCTTGCGCTCCTTGAGCTCGACCTCGGTGGCCGCGCCCGCCTTGATGACGGCCACGCCGCCGGCGAGCTTGGCGAGGCGCTCCTGGAGCTTCTCGCGGTCGTAGTCCGAGTCGCTGTTCTCGATCTCGGCACGGATCTGGTTGACGCGACCCTGGACCTGGTCGCTCTCACCGGAGCCGTCGACGATCGTCGTCTCGTCCTTGGTGATGACGACCTTGCGGGCGCGGCCGAGCAGGTCGAGACCGGCGTTCTCCAGCTTGAGGCCGACCTCCTCGGAGATGACGGTGCCGCCCGTGAGGATGGCGATGTCGCCGAGCATGGCCTTGCGGCGGTCACCGAAGCCCGGGGCCTTGACGGCGACGGACTTGAAGGTGCCACGGATCTTGTTGACGACCAGGGTCGACAGGGCCTCGCCCTCGACGTCCTCGGCGATGATCAGCAGCGGCTTGCCGGACTGCATGACCTTCTCGAGCAGCGGAAGGAGGTCCTTCACGTTGCCGATCTTCGAGTTGACGATCAGGATGTACGGGTCCTCGAGCGAGGCCTCCATACGCTCCATGTCGGTGGCGAAGTACGCCGAGATGTAGCCCTTGTCGAAGCGCATACCCTCGGTGAGCTCGAGCTCCAGACCGAAGGTCTGGGACTCCTCGACGGTGATGACGCCTTCCTTGCCGACCTTGTCCATGGCCTCGGCGATGAGCTCGCCGATCTGGGTGTCGGCGGCCGAGATGGAGGCGGTGGAGGCGATCTGCTCCTTGGTCTCCACCTCCTTGGCCTGCTCAAGAAGGGCGGCGGAGACGGCCTCGGTGGCCTTCTCGATGCCGCGCTTGAGGGCCATCGGGTTGGCGCCGGCGGCTACGTTGCGAAGGCCTTCGCGAACGAGCGCCTGGGCCAGGACGGTCGCGGTCGTCGTGCCGTCACCGGCGACGTCGTCCGTCTTCTTCGCGACCTCCTTGACCAGCTCGGCGCCGATCTTCTCGTACGGGTCCTCGAGCTCGATCTCCTTGGCGATGGACACACCATCGTTGGTGATCGTGGGGGCGCCCCACTTCTTCTCGAGGACGACGTTGCGACCCTTGGGGCCCAGGGTCACCTTGACGGCGTCGGCGAGCTGGTTCATGCCGCGCTCGAGGCCGCGCCGTGCCTCCTCGTCGAACGCGATGATCTTGGCCATGTGAAGTGGTCCTCCCGGACGGGGTGGCTAACGCAAAAGGACCGTGCTGGTGCCCGCGACGGACGGCCTGCGGGCCTTGTGGCTCCTTGCACCACCCGGCCCCCGGACCTCACCGACCCGATCCAAGTTTTGTCACTCTCACTCGGAGAGTGCTAAGCCCAATGATTAGCACTCGACCCATGTGAGTGCAAGGCCGTACCACGAAAGCGCAGGCTGGACCCGTTCAGCGCGAAGGGCCCGCCCCCGGTTACCCGGGAGACGGGCCCTCCACAACGTGCGACGTACAAGCTTGCAGTCTGACGCGCGCGTTCAGCCGGCGGCCACGCGGACCATGTCGGCCTGCGGCCCCTTCTGGCCCTGCGAGATCTCGAACTCGACCCGCTGACCCTCTTCGAGGGTGCGGTAGCCGTCCATCTGAATCGCGCTGTAGTGGACGAAAACATCCGCACCACCGTCGACCGCGATGAAGCCGTACCCCTTCTCCGCGTTGAACCACTTGACGGTGCCCTGAGCCATGCCTAACTCCCCTATTACTGGCCCTTGCGCAGGACCGCACTTCGCGGACCCGGGTCAGACCTCACGCCCCATGGGATATGGGGGTGTGCGCCGGAACGCGTCGACCGCGGCTGAATGTATCTGCCCAACTGCCGTCTGCAACAGGTCAGTCGGACGAGAATTCTGGGCACGCCAGATCGGGGAAAACGGGTCAACTCACCGGATCCGCGGGCAAGTCGGGCCGTGTAAATGCCGTAAAAGGCCCGAAAGGGCTGCACACTTTGGCTACTTCTTGTCGGGCTTCGGGCGAGAACTCATATGCGCCCGTCATGCACCGCGCGGGGAAAGGCAGCAGCTTCCCCAACTGTACCGCGCTCAACCATGCAGAATTGCCCCCTCCGCTTCTCTTGCGGAGGGGGCAATTCGGTTAACTCTGCGTAGAACTGAATGGATCAGCCGCCGGCGACGGCCGGAATGATCGAGACGCCGGCGCCGTCCGGCGTCGCCGTCTGGAGGCCCTGCTCGAAGCGGACGTCGTCGTCGTTCACGTACACGTTCACGAAGCGGCGCAGCTTGCCCTGGTCGTCGAGGACGCGGGCGGCGATGCCGGTGTGGTTCTTCTCCAGGTCGGCGATGACGTCGGCGAGGGTGGCGCCCTCGGCGGCGACCTCGGACTGCCCGCCGGTGTAGGTGCGCAGGATGGTGGGGATGCGAACGTTGACGCTCATGCTGGTGACTCCTGTTGCTACAAGTTCGGTCGGGCTCAGTGGTCGGTGGCGAGGCCGGCCTCGCGGAACGCGTCCAGGTTGGGCCGGATCGTGGCGGTGGCCTGCGAGGACTCGGCGACCGCGTCCAGCGTCTTGAGACCGTCACCCGTGTTCAGGACGACCGTCGTCAGCGACGGGTCGATGAGGCCCGCCTCGATGAGCTTCTTGGTGACACCCAGCGTGACGCCGCCCGCCGTCTCGGCGAAGATGCCCTCCGTCTGCGCGAGCAGCTTGATCGCGTCGACGACCTGCTCGTCGTTGACGTCCTCCACGGCGCCACCGGTGCGGCGCGCGATGTCGAGGACGTACGGGCCGTCGGCCGGGTTGCCGATCGCGAGGGACTTGGCGATGGTGGTCGGCTTCTGCGGGCGGACCACGTCGTGGCCGCCCTTGTAGGCGACGGAGACCGGGGAGCAGCCCTCGGCCTGGGCGCCGAAGAGCTTGTAGGGCTTGTCCTCGACGAGGCCGAGCTTGATCAGCTCCTTCAGGCCCTTGTCGATCTTCGTGAACTGCGAGCCGGACGCGATCGGGATGACCAACTGGTCCGGGAGCTGCCAGCCGAGCTGCTCGCAGATCTCGTACGCGAGCGTCTTGGAACCCTCGCCGTAGTACGGGCGGAGGTTCACGTTCACAAAGCCCCAGCCCTCGCCCAGCGGGTCGCCGATGAGCTCGGAGCAGAAGCGGTTCACGTCGTCGTAGTTGCCCTCGATGGCGACGAGGTCACCGCCGTAGACACCGGCCATGACGACCTTGCCCTGCTCCAGGTCGTGCGGGATGAACACGCAGGACCGGAAGCCCGCACGGGCGGCGGCGGCGCCGACGGCGCCGGCCAGGTTGCCGGTGGAGGAGCAGGAGAGCGTGGTGAAGCCGAAGGCGCGGGCGGCCTCGATGGCCTGCGCGACGACGCGGTCCTTGAAGGAGTGCGTGGGGTTGCCGGAGTCGTCCTTGACGAACAACTTGCCCTCGGCGACGCCCAGTTCACGACCGAGGTTGTCGGCCTTGACGAGCTTGGTCCAGCCGGGGTTCAGGTTCGGCTTCTCGGCGACGTCGGCCGGGACGGGCAGCAGCGGGGCGTAGCGCCAGATGTTGGCGGGGCCGGCCTCGATCTGCTTGCGGAGCGCCTCGGGGTCGCCGACGGGCAGGTCGTACGCGACTTCCAGAGGCCCGAAACACTCGGCGCAGGCGAAGACGGGGCCGAGCGGGACGATGTTGCCGCACTCACGGCAGGAAAGGCCGGAGGCCGGACCGAGATCAACGGTCTTGGCGGTCGTTTCGGTGGCGACAGTCTGTACAGCCATGAGAGGCGAGGCCCTTTCTCCTCATCTTCCTCGCGACGCATCTCGCCACGAGACGGATTTGGCACCTTCACTAGCCGGGAGCCTCGCGGGCGCACTGCGATGTGCGGAACGAGACCGGCTGGAGGGTTGCCGGGGCTTCAACGGGCCGTATCCCTCTGCCCCTCTGGATGAGCGGTATTCGATTGTGTGGATTCAGTTGTGTGTACGGCAGGCGACCCCCGACATGCGATGGTCACCGGCCTTGTTCAAGACTGTAACCGAAGGCCCGGACCCTTGAGATAGTCGTCCGATGCGCGAGATGGATCACATGTTGGTCCTGAGGGAAGGAACGCAGACCGTGCTGGAAGAGGTCGAGCGCTGGCTGAACAGGCGCTCCTGGTCCGTGGCCGATCACCCGCTGCACCGGGTGATCGCCGCCAAGCAGGCCTCGGGTCAGACGGTAAGTGTCGTACTGCCCGCGCTGAACGAGGAGGAGACGGTCGGCGAGATCGTCGCCGAGATCCGGCGCGCGCTGATGACGGACGCGGTGCCGCTCGTCGACGAGCTCGTCGTGATCGACTCCGGCTCCACGGACCGTACGTCCGAGGTCGCGGCGGCGGCCGGGGCGCGTGTCGAGCACCGGGACACGATCCTGCCGCGGATCCCGGTCAGGGCCGGCAAGGGCGAGGTGCTGTGGCGCTCCCTGTTCGTCACTTCCGGTGACATCGTGTGCTTCGTCGACGCCGATCTGAAGGAGTTCTCCGCGGACTTCGTCTCCGGGATCGTCGGCCCGCTGCTCACCGAGCCGGGCGTGGACTTCGTGAAGGCGATGTACGACCGCCCGCTGGCCGGGGCCGCCGGGCAGGGCGGCCGGGTGACCGAGCTGATGGCGCGCCCGATCCTCAACCTCCACTGGCCCCAACTGGCGGGATTCGTCCAGCCGTTGGGCGGCGAGTACGCGGCCCGGCGCTCGCTGCTCGAGCGGCTCCCGTTCCCCGTCGGATACGGCGTGGAGCTCGGCCTGCTCGTGGACGCGCTGCACACCGTGGGCCTCGACGCGCTCGCCCAGGTCGACGTCGGTGTGCGCAAGCACCGGCACCAGGACGGGCAGGCGCTCGGCCGGATGGCGGCGGCGATCTACCGCACCGCCCAGCTCCGGCTCGCGCGCGGGCACCTCGTCAGGCCGGTGCTCACGCAGTTCGAGCGCGGGGAGGGCGGCTTCGAGCCGCGTACCCACGAGGTCGACACGGAGGAGCGGCCGCCGATGATCGAAATCGGTGAGTACGCGGAGCGTCGCGTCGCATAAGCGCCGCATAATCATATGTTTTGTCTAACTTGCCCTTTATGTGGCTTAGACAATTCAAGGGCAGGTTCAAGGGCAGGGCGGCGTGCGCCGTCACCGCCACCCTCGCCGCCTGCCTGACGGGCATGGCGGGCCTGGCGCCGAGCCCCGCCTCCGCGGACGTGGTCTCCCCCTTCGCCAAGCGCTACGACGAATCGATCTACGGCGACTTCAAGACCATCGGCAACACGGTCATGGGCTGCCCGACGGACGACGCCACGATGGCCGGACGCTGCGCCGTCGCCGCGAACGGCGAGGGCAAGGACAACAACAACACGTTCGTCATGCAGCGGATCAACACCGCGGGGACGACCGACGGCTACGGCTCCAGCACCGGCCGGGTCACCATCCCGCCCGGCGCCCGGGTCGCCTACGCCCGCCTCTTCTACGGCGGCAACGACGGCACGTACAAGGGCCCGAGCGGCGCGCAGCTGAAGCGCTGCGACATCTCCGGCGCCGACGTGGCCCCCTCGCCCGGCGCCCCGCTCGACGCGGTCCCCTCGGTCGGCGTGAACGGCACGGCCCCGGCCAAGGTCTCCCCCGAGAACCTGGTCCAGGACCCCGCCTCCACCAGCGGCCCGCACTACTACACGGGCGAGGCCGACGTCACGGGCCTGTTCAGCGGCGTCACCGGCACGGGCACCCCGGTGCCGGTCTCGGTCGGCGACATCTGGGCGCCCACCGGCAAGGGCTGCGTGGCCGGCTGGTCGATGACCGTCGTCTACAAGTACGACGGACCGAACGACGCCTATGCTCCGGACCGCCGCAACGTCTACATCTACGGCGGCCACGTCCTGCAGCGCTCCACCTCCCCGGCCACCCGGGTCACCGTGGACGGCTTCTACCGGACCTCGGGCACCCCGCACGCGAGCGTCACCGCGTACGAGGGCGACTGGAACACGCCGGGCGACAAGTTCGCCGTCGGCGGCCAGAACATCCCCGAGGCGCACACCGGCAACACCAACAACTTCTTCATCTCCGAGGACGACGGCGCCCTCGACCCGAAGATGGTCAACAACCTGAGCATCGACGCGAAGGAATTTGACGTCTCGGGCAGCGGCTCCACGCGGGCCGTCGGGGACGAGCCGATCCCGGTCGGCTCGACCTCCACCACGCTCGACTTCTCCACCAAGGGCGACACCTACGTCCCCTCGGCGCTCGCCCTGTCCGTCCCGGTGCCCGACCTGGAGATCACCAAGACGGCGAGCCCCGCGAAGGTGGAGCCCGGCGACACGGTCACGTACACGGTGAAGGCGAAGAACGTCAGCCGGCTGCCGTACCCCAACGCCAAGTTCACCGACGACCTCACCGAGAACCTCGACGACGCGACGTACAACAACGACGCCGAGGCGAGCATCGGGAACGTCGACTACACCGAGCCGAAGATCAACTTCACCGGTGACATCCCGGCCGGCGAGACCGCGACCGTCACGTACTCCGTGCAGGTCAACGACCCGGTGAGCGGCGACGGGAAGCTCACGAACAGCGTCACCGCCGACTCCCCGCGCACCAACTGCGCGGAGGGCTCCACGGACGCGCTGTGCGGCATCGCGCCCGTCATCGAGCGGGAGGCGCCGTCGCCGACGCCGACCAGCCCCTCGCCGACGCCGACGCCAAGTCCGAGCCGGCAGCCGGGCGAGCAGACGCCCGAGCCCTCGCCGACCCCGTCGACGAGCAACCAGAGCCCGCAGGCGCGGCCCACACCGCCGAATCCGCCGAGCGGCGGCGAGATGGCCGAGACCGGGACCGACTCGATGCTGCCGCTGTACGGCGGGCTCGCCATCACGCTGTGCGGGCTCGGCGCGCTGGTCGTCGCCGCCGTCCGCGGCCGCAAGGACTGACCCGATCGCAGGTGTCGTATACGGCCGGGCCCCGATGGGGCCCGGCCTTACGTTTGAACGTTTCCGGGCCGGGCTAGCGTGCCCGTATGAGTTCCACGACGCATGGTGCTGCTGAGGTTCTCGTCGCGTCCAACCGCGGCCCGGTCTCGTACGTCCTCGACGACGCGGGAGGGATCGAGGCGAAGCGCGGCGGGGGCGGCCTGGTGTCGGCGCTGAGCGCCGTCGAGAACAAGCTGTGGGTGTGCTCGGCGCTGAGCGAGGGCGACCGGGAGGCGGTGCGGCGCGGGGTCGCCGAGCCGGGAGTGCGGATGCTCGACATCGACGCCGACGTGCACACGGACGCGTACAACGGGGTCGCGAACTCGGTGCTGTGGTTCGTGCACCACATGCTGTACCAGACGCCTCTGGAGCCCGCCTTCGGACCGGAGTTCCGCAGGCAGTGGGCGTCCTACGAGGCGTACAACCGGGCCTTCGCCGAGGCGCTCGCCGAGGAGGCGGCGCCGGGCGCGACGGTGGTCGTGCAGGACTACCACCTGACGCTGGTGCCGGGGATGCTCCGCGAGCTCCGCGGCGACCTGCGGATCGGGCACTTCTCGCACACGCCGTGGGCGCCCGTCGACTACTTCCGGATGCTGCCCGACGACATCGCCGAGCAGGTGCTGCGGGGCATGCTCGGGGCCGACCGCTGTGCGTTCCTGACCCGGCGCTGGGCGGACGCCTTCACCGACTGCTGTACGCATCTCGTCGGCGGCACGTCCGGGACCCGGATCGGGGTGCACGGGCTCGGCGCGGACGCGGACTTCCTGCGGGAGCGGGCGCACCGGGACGATGTGGAGGAGCGGCTCACGGCGCTGCGCGCGCAGGTGGGCGAGGGCCGCAAGGTGATCGTGCGGGTGGACCGCACGGAGCTGTCGAAGAACATCGTGCGGGGGCTTCAGGCGTACGAGCTGCTGCTCGAGGAACGGCCCGAGTGGCGGGAGCGGGTCGTTCACGTTGCGTTCGCCTACCCGTCGCGGCAGGACCTGGCCGTGTACCGGGACTACACGGCCGAGGTGGCGCGGGTCGCCGAGGCCATCAACTCCCGCTTCGGTACGGAGGGTTGGACGCCGGTCGTGCTCCACGTGAAGGACGACTTCGCGCGCTCGCTGGCCGCGTACCGGCTCGCCGACGTGGCCCTCGTGAACCCGATCAGGGACGGCATGAACCTGGTCGCCAAGGAGGTGCCGGTGGTCTCCGACGACGGGTGCGTGCTGGTGCTCTCGCGGGAGGCGGGGGCGTACGAGGAGCTGGCCGAGGACGCGCTGACCGTCAACCCCTATGACCTGACCGGAACTTCGCGCGCCCTCGCGGAGGCGCTCGCCATGCCGCGGGACGAGCGCGAGGAACGCACGAAGCGCCTCGCGGAGGCGGCGACGGCGCTGCCGCCGGAGGCGTGGTTCCTGGACCAGCTAGAGGCGCTGCGCGAGGCCTGAGAAGAAGGCGGCCAATTCCGCGGGGCCCTCCACCAACAGGTCGGCCCTGTCGGCGAGTTCGGGTACGACCGTGTCCGCCGCCACCAAGAGGCCCGGCACCCCGTCGGAGCGCAGTTTCTCCACTGCCGCGAAGGCCGGGAGGTCGCCGAGGTCGTCGCCCGCGTAGAGGACGGACTCGGCGCCCACCTCCCGTACGTACTCGGTGAGCGCCACGCCCTTGTCGACGCCCGGCGGGCGCAGCTCCAGGACCATGCGGCCCGGCTCCACGATCAGGCCGTGCCGCGCGGCGAGTTCCGCCAGGGGTTCGCGGAGGGTGTCGAAGGCGGCCTGCGGGTCCTTTGCGCGGCGCGTGTGGACCGCGACGGCGCGGCCCTTCTCCTCGATGTACGTGTCGTGCCAGAGGTTCGACTCGGCCAGTACGCCGGGGAGTTCGGCCCGGACGGTGGCCACGCCGGGGTGCGGGGCGGGGGCGCTGACCGTGCCGGTGACGGCGTCCCAGCGTTCGGCGCCGTAGTGCCCGAGGACGACGAGGTGTTCGAGGCCGGGGACGCCGGAGAAGCCGCCGTGGCGGACCGCGACGCTCGCCGGGCGGCCCGTGACGACCGCGATCGCGGCGACCTTCGGGGCGAGGGCGGCGAGGGCGGGGACCACGTCCGGGTGGGCGCGGGCCTGGTCGGGGTCGGGGACGATGGGGGCGAGGGTGCCGTCGAAGTCGATCGCGACGATGCCCTGCCGGGGGTGGGCCAGGAGGGCGTTCAGGCCGTCGCGTCCTGCGGTGGTCCGGGGGGCGTACTCGTGGCTTGCCATGCCGTTGACGATAGCCGCGCTGCACATGTCCGGCGGGGCTGGGCAAATTAAGCCCCTGCGGCGATTGAGCAGCGGGGTCCGGGGCGGAGCCCCGGGGCCTAGCGCTCGCGGCGCCGTGCCTCCCGGACCCGGCGCAAGCGGTTCACCGTCACCGGGGCGAACTCCAGCGCCCTGGGGTCGTCCAGGAGCGCGTTCAGGAGCTGGAAGTAGCGGACCGGCGCCAGGTCCAGTTCCTCGCGGATCGCCCGCTCCTTGGCGCCCGGCGAGGCCCAGCCCCGCCCCTCGAACGTGAGCACCGCGCGTTCGCGCTCGCCGAGAGGACCCATGCCCGTCACGCTACTCCGCGGATTCCGCGGCCGCCGCGTCGTTCTGGATCGCCCCGAGCGTGCCCGCCGCGCTGCCCTGCGGCGTGACCGTGGAGCCGATCTGCTTCTTGATCTCGGCGCTGACCTCGGGCCAGGACGTCTTGTTGGCCGGGTAGTACGTGGCGCCCGCCAGCTCGTCGATGAAGGGGCGCAGGGACTTGTCCTTGGCCGAGGACGTCATCGCGTTCGACGCGGAGACCGTGACCGGCGCGACGGTGTACTTGCGGGAGAAGTCGAGGACGTTCTTCTTGTTGTACGCGTAGTCAAGGAACGCCCCGGTCTCCTTGGGGTGGCCGCCCTGCTTGAACGCCATCATCCAGTCGGTGACGCCCATCGTGGACCTGGGCGTGCCGTCGGGCCCAGGGATCGCCACGTCGCCGTAGTCGACGCCCTTCGCCTTGGCCATGTTCATCAGCGTGGGGTGGCCGGACAACATGCCGACCTGGCCCTTGGCGAAGGCCTGGAAGGCGGGCGTGCGGTTGAGCTTCCCCGGCTCGGTCGGGCCGGTGAGGCCCTTGGTGACCAGGTTGTTCTTGAGCCAGGACAGGGCCTCGACGTTCTTCTTGTCGTCGAGGGCGTAGCTGCCGACGTTGTCGGTGTAGCCGCCGCCGTTGCTGAGCATCCAGATCAGCGTCTCGGCCTGCGCCTCTTCCGTGCCGAGCGGCAGCGCGAAGGGGTAGCGCACGCCCTGCGCCTTGAGCGCCTTGGCGTCGGAGACGAGGTCGGCCCAGGTCTTCGGCGGCGTGATGCCGGCCTTCTCGAAGAGGTCCTTGTTGTAGAAGAGGCGGCGCGTGGAGGCGGCGAACGGCATGCCGTACTGCGCGCCCTTGATCTCGCCCGCCTGGCTCATCTGGCCGACGAAATCGGCCTGGACCGGCACGGAGAGCAGCTTGTCGACGGGGTAGAGCTTGTCCGCCGCGGCGTAGTCGGCGTACGCGCCGATCTGCGCCATGTCGGGCGCGTCGCCCGCGGCGACCATGTCCTTGACCTTCTTGTCGACGACGTCCCAGGAGTAGACGTCGACGTCGACCTTGATGCCGGGGTGCTTCGCCTCGAAGCCGGCGGCGAGGTCGTCCCAGTACTTCTGGGAGCTGTTGGCCTCGGAGTCGCCGTAGTCGGCCGCGACCAGCTTCAGCGTGACGGCGTCGGAGTCGCCGCTCCCACAGGCGGTGAGCAGTGACGACGCGGCCACCACCCCGAGCGCGGCCGCCACGGTCAGAGTCGTCCTCCCCTTGCGCACTGCCGCACTCCACCCTTGTCCTTCACGCCACAGGCCTGTCCCATGGTCACCTGGAAGGTCTACACCACGTGGGTGCCGGAGCGGAAACGAGGGGCACTGGACTAGACCTCTCAAGGGTGGACGCGCGAGACTGTCCCTCGTGAAACATGTCATCGCCCTGGACGTGGGCGGCACCGGGATGAAGGCCGCCCTGGTCGGGGCCGACGGCAATCTGCTGCACCAGGCGCGCCGGGCGACCCAGCGCGAGCGCGGCGCCGACGCGGTCGTGGAGTCGATCCTCGGCTTCGCCGCCGAACTGCGCGCGTACGGCGAGCGGCACCTCGGCGAGCCCGCGAGCGCCGCCGGGGTCGCGGTGCCCGGCGTCGTGGACGAGAAGGACGGCATCGCCCTGTTCGCGGCCAACCTCGGCTGGCGCGACGTCCCCATGCGGGCCCTGCTCAGCGAGCGGCTCGGCGGCATCCCCGTGGCGCTCGGCCACGACGTGCGCACCGGCGGGCTCGGCGAGGGGCGGCTCGGGGCGGGCAAGGACGCCGACCGGTTCCTCTTCATGCCGCTGGGGACCGGCATAGCCGGCGCCATCGGTATCGACGGGCGCATCGAGCCCGGCGCGCACGGCTCCGCCGGCGAGATCGGCCATGTGGTCGTCCGCCCCGGCGGTGTGGCCTGCGGCTGCGGTCAGCGCGGCTGCCTGGAGCGGTACGCGTCCGCCTCCGCGGTCACCCTGGCCTGGCAGGAGGCGTGCGGCGACGAGAAGGCGACCGCTGCGGACTGCGCGAAGGCCGTCGACGCGGGCGACCCCCGGGCCATGAAGGTCTGGCAGGACGCGGTGGACGCGCTCGCCGACGGGCTCGTGCTCGCGCTCACTCTGCTGGACCCCCGCACGCTCATCATCGGTGGCGGGCTCGCCGAGGCCGGGGAAACCTTGTTCACACCCCTGCGTGCGGCCGTCGCGGAGCGCGTCACCTTCCAGGCGCTCCCCACGATCGTCCCGGCCGTCCTCGGGGACAGCGCCGGATGCCTGGGCGCGGGACTGCTCGCCTGGGACCTGCTCGACCGCCAAAAGCCCCACCACACCGCAGCCACTGGATCCTCGGAGGTAACCGCCTGATGGCCACAGCAAAGGTGCTCGCCGGCGCCAAGGTGGTACTTCCCACCGGGACCGTCACCGACGGACGCGTCATCGTCGACGGCAGGAAGATCGTCGGGTCCGCCCCGAACGACGCCGAGACCGTCGACCTCACCGGCCACTGGGTGGTGCCCGGCTTCGTCGACATCCACAACCACGGCGGCGGCGGCGCGTCCTTCACCTCCGGCGCGATCGACGAGATCCTCACGGGGGTGCGCACGCACCAGCAGCACGGCACGACCACGATCGTCGCGTCCTTCGTCACCGGCGACATGGACTTCCTCGTGCAGCGCGCGGGGCTGCTCTCCGAGCTGGCCGAGCACGGCGAGATCGCGGGCATCCACTTCGAGGGCCCGTTCATCTCCCCGTGCCGCAAGGGCGCCCACGACGAGACGCTGCTGCGCGACCCCGACCCGGCCGAGGTCCGCAAGCTGATCGACGCCGCCCGCGGCCAGGCGAAGATGGTCACTCTCGCCACCGAACTGCCCGGCGGCATCGACTCCGTGCGCCTGCTCGCCGAGCACGGCGTGGTCGCCGCGATCGGGCACACCGACGCGACGTACGAGCAGACGGTGCAGGCCATCGACGCGGGCGCCACGGTCGCCACGCACCTGTTCAACGCGATGCCGCCGCTCGGCCACCGTGACCCGGGGCCGATCGCGGCGCTCCTGGAGGACGACCGGATCACCGTCGAGCTGATCAACGACGGCACGCATCTGCACCCGGCCGCCCTGGAGCTGGCGTTCCATCACAAGGGCGCGGAGAGGGTCGCGTTCATCACCGACGCGATGGACGCCGCCGGGTTCGGCGACGGGCGCTACATGCTCGGCCCGCTGGAGGTCGAGGTGAAGGACAGCGTGGCGCGGCTCGTGGAGGGCGGCTCCATCGCCGGTTCGACGCTGACGCTCGACCGGGCGTTCAAGCGGGCCGTGACGGTCGACAAGCTGCCCGTCGAGGACGTCGTCCGGGCCATCTCCGCCAACCCGGCCCAACTCCTGGGCATGTACGACAAGGTGGGATCGCTGGAGCCCGGCAAGGACGCCGATCTCGTGGTCCTGGACGCGGAGTTCGAGGTCAAGGGCGTGCTGCGCAAGGGCGAGTGGCTGATTCGTCCGTAACTCCCGGCTTGTACAAGGCGGTTGACCCGAGGTCTGGGCCAACCGCCTTGACTTTGGCATGATCAGGCCCCGTTACTGAAAGTACGTAAGGGGGGTGGGGTCCTGTGATCCTCACGGTCACGCTGAACACCGCACTCGACATCACGTACCGGGTGCGGTCCCTGCGCCCGCACGCGACGCACCGCGTCACCGAGGTCACCGAGCGGCCCGGCGGCAAGGGTCTGAACGTGGCGCGGGTGCTCGCCGCGCTCGGTCACGAGGTGGCCGTGACGGGATTCGTGGGCGGTGCGACGGGCCGCACGCTCCAGGACCAGCTGCTCGGCACGCCGGGCGTCGCGGACGCGCTGGTGCCCGTCTCCGGCGCGACCCGCCGCACGATCGCCGTCGCCGACGCGTCGACCGGCGACACGACGCAGCTCAACGAGCCGGGCCCGACCATCACGCCCGCCGAGTGGACGGCCTTCCAGGAGGCGTACGCGGATCTGCTGCGCTCCGCCTCCGCGGTGGCCCTGTGCGGCAGCCTGCCGCCGGGCGTCCCGGTCGGCGCCTACGCGACGCTCGTACGGGCCGCGCGGGCCGCCTCGGTGCCCGTCCTCCTCGACACCAGCGGCGAACCGCTGCGCCGCGGCGTCGCGGCCCGCCCCGACCTGGTGAAGCCGAACGCGGACGAGCTGGCCGAACTCACCGGCTCCCACGAGCCGTTGCAGGCCATGAAGGACGCGCGGCGGCGCGGGGCGCACGCGGTGGTCGCCTCGCTCGGGGCGGACGGCCTGTGCGCCCTCACGGCCGACGGCGAGTGGCGCGCCCCGGCCCCGGGCCGCCTCCGCGGCAACCCCACGGGCGCCGGCGACTCCGCGGTCGCGGGCCTGCTCTCCGGCCACGTCGACCACCTGCCGTGGCCCCAGCGCCTGGCCCGCGCGGTGGCGCTGTCCGCGGCGACGGTGGTGTCACCAGTGGCGGGCGAGTTCGACGCGGCGACGTACGAGGACCTGGTGGGCCGCGTCACAGTCGCCGAACACGTCGGCGCGGCCTGACTCCGTCAAGCCCGGGCGGGGCTGGACTGACTCAGCTCTGGGTGAGCCACATGCGGTCGAAGTTGGCGTCGCACTTGTTGCCCTGCTCACAGGAGACCGTGATCGCGTTGGTCCCCTTGGTGAGCTGGACGATGGCCCAGGTGTTCGTCCAGCCCTTCTCCCAGTCGCCTTCCTTGGCGCCGGCGAAGTTCTTCATGTTCAGCGGGCGGGACTGCTTCGTACCGTTCACATCGATCGTGGCGTCGGAGTCCTTGCCGGGCACCCCGTAGTCGACGTACAGCTTGTACGCGCCATCCTTCGGGATGTCGTTGACGGTCCAGGTCAGGCTCGCGCCGACCTTGTTGAACCCGGCGACGTACACCCCGCCGTCGGCCTTCGCGCCCTGCACGTCCGACGCGGTGGACGTGCCGCCCGCCAGCTTCAGGGTCTTCGCGTCGGTCTTGGGCAGGTCGACCTTGGCCGGGGACGCCGACTTCGACGGCTTCTCGCTCGGCTGCACGGACTGCGAGCCTCCGGACGGCTTGTTGCCCGCCTCGCTGCCCTCGTCACCCGAGTCGTTGCTCACCATGGCCACGCCGATGCCGATGACGACGGCCGCGACCACGGCGACCGCACCGATCAGCAGCGCCTTCGTGTTGGGGCCACGGCCCCGGCCGCCGCCCCCGCGCATCGGCGCCGTCGGCGGACCCGGCTGGCTGGAAACGCCGCCGGGCATCGTCTCGGGAGCCTGGTAGTGCGCGTTCGGCTGCTGGTACGACTGGGCCGGCTGGGTCTGCCCGTACTGGCGCTCACCGACCGTACGGATCTGATTGGCCCGGTAGGAGGACCGCGGGTTCGGGTAGCCGTAGCCACCGCCCGCGCCCTCGGGCGGGGTCGCCCCGGCCGCCTGCCCGTCGGCGTACAGATAGCCGAACGGATCGTCGTCCTCGGGCGTGGTGCTCCCGCTGTTGTTGCCGGGCGCCATCCCAGATCACTCCCTACACGTTGCTTACCTCGGCGAGGGTACCCGCTGCGAGCGACCCCAAGGCGTGGCCCAGGCCTCACCGGGATTGCGGAACCGCGCCCAATCTAGGGGCTATCCGGCCCGCCTGTGCTGCTTACTACGTGATCTTTTCTCTACGTACATGCGCTGGTCAGCGGATTGCAGCACTTCCTCCGCCGTCATACCGCAGTGGGCCCAGCCGATACCGAAACTGGCCCCTACCCGCACCGCCCGGCCGTCTACCCGAATCGGCGGAATGATGGCGTTCCGCAACCTGACGGCGAGGTCCTGGGCGTCCTCGCGGCCGAGCCCGTCGGCCAGCACGACGAACTCGTCACCGCCGAGCCGGGCGACCGTGTCCCCGTCCCGTACGACGGAGGTCAGGCGGCGGGCGACCTCGATGAGGACGGCGTCGCCCGCGTTGTGCCCGAACCTGTCGTTGATCGACTTGAAGCCGTCGAGGTCGCAGAAGAGGACGGCGAGGCCCTTCGTACCGTTGTCCGCGCCGGAGACCGCGTCGGGCTCGGGCGCGGCGACGTGCACATGGTGGTCGAAGCCGTCGAACCCCTCGTACAGATTCGACTGGTGCGGGACGGGGGCGCCGAAGTCGAAGCCGATCCCGCTCGCGTCCGCGCCGCGGTGGTCGCCGTAGGCCGCGTCGAGGGAGTCGATGGCGCTGGGCCCGGGCTCGTACGGGCGGCGGCACAGGCGGGCGGAGAGGCGGGCGCGCAGCTCCGCCGAGTTCGGCAGGCCGGTCAGGGAGTCGTGCGAGGCGCGGTGGGCGAGGTGCAGCTCGCGGCGCTTGCGCTCCTCGATGTCCTCGACGTGGGTGAGCAGGAAGCGCGGCCCGTCGGCGGCGTCGGCGACCACCGAGTTGCGCAGGGACACCCAGACGTACGTGCCGTCGCGGCGGGCGAGGCGCAGCTCGGCGCGGCCGCCCTCGGCGGAGGTGCGCAGCAGGGTGCCGATGTCCTCGGGGTGTACGAGGTCGGAGAACGAGTAGCGGCGCATGGCCGACGCCGGGCGGCCGAGGAGGCGGCACAGCGCGTCGTTGGTCCGCAGGATCCGGCCGTGCTGGTCGCCGCCCATCTCGGCGATCGCCATCCCGGAGGGTGCGTACTCGAAGGCCTGGCGGAAGCTTTCCTCACTGGCCCGCAGCGCCTGCTGCTCGCGCTCCAGGCGGACCAGGGCGCGCTGCATGTTGGACCGGAGCCGTGCGTTGCTGATCGCGATGGCGGCCTGGAAGGCGTACATCTGAAGGGCCTCGCGGCCCCAGGCGCCGGGGATGCGGCCGCCGCGCGGGCGGTCGACGGAGATCACGCCGATGAGCTCGCCGCCGGAGGAGCCCGTCGCGTACATCGGGGCGAAGAGACGGTCGGCGGGGTGCCACTCGTCCTCGAAGCGGGGCGGCGGTCCTGCGGTGAACCACTGCGGCACGTCGTCCTCGTCGAGGACCCAGCCCTCGGTGTGCGGTATGAAGCGCAGCTCGCCCCACTGCTCGCCCATGGAGAGGCGGCGGTCCCAGCCGGCGCGGGAACCCACGCGTCCGGTGATCAGGGCCTCGGCCGCGGAGTTCCCCGCGAAGGCGGCGACGACCAGATCACCGTCGGGACGTACGAGGTTCACGCACGCCAGCTCGTAGCCGAGCCCGTTCACGACCCCGTCCGCGACGGTCTGCAGGGTGTCGGCGAGACTGCGGGCGGTGTTCATGTCCGCCATCACCTGGTGCAGCTGACGCAGGGTCGCAAGACGGACGTACGGCTCCGACTCGGTCTCCATGCTCAGTTCTCCCCGAGACCTCGACAGCACTCCAGAATTCGGATCGGTTCGCTTCGCACGTGCAGCAGCACGTTCATCAGCAGTGTCGACGCCACTGAATCACAGCGAGCTGTGCACCCGGTACACAGGGTCAACAAATTATGGCTCCTGTGACTCAAGTCACAGCAGGAGATGAAGGATTGGGGCAGCTCAGCGGGTGGGTTCTGTGTGTTTCCTGAACGCGAACCGAGCCCATGGTCCTAGGACCGGCCTCGGTCATCGGCCCGATGCGGGGCGCGTGACGCCGGAGCTAGCGTTGAAGGCGTGTTGAAGACGTCCCCTGCCACTTCGGTCCCCTCCCCCACGGCCCCCACGACCCCCTCCGGGCATGCTGAGGGGGTGAGCAACGACGAATTCCGCGCCGCCCTGTCCCGCCTGGCCGCAGGCGTCGTCCTCCTGACCGCCTACGAGCCGCCGCTCACACCCGACGGGCCGCCCGGCGAGGACTCGGGCATGACGGCGACGGCCTTCATGTCCGTCTCCCTCGACCCGCCGCTGGTGATGGTGTCGCTGCGCAACAGCTCCCGCATGGACGACCTCCTGGACGACCAGCCCCTGTGGGCGGTCTCGGTCCTGTCCGAGTCCCAGAGCCACATCGCTGGGCGCTTCGCCATGAAGGGGCGGCTCAGCGACCGCCTCCTCTTCCAGGACATCCCGTACGTCCGCGGCGAGCACACGGGCGCTCCGCTGGTTGGCGGGGCGTTGGCGACGCTGGAGTGCCGCACGGAGAACACGGTGGTGGCGGGCGACCACACGTTGGTCATCGGCCGGGTGCTCGGTGCGGCCCTGCCGAGCGCGGAGGGCGGACCGCTGATGTACTTCCGGGGCCGCTACCGGAGCCTGGGCCAGTAAAGCCCCTGCGGCGATTGAGCAGCGGGGTATGGGGCAGAGCCCCAAGCCCAGCCCCGGCTACCCGGCGAGCGCCGGGGGGGGGGGGGGCCCCCCCCCCCCGCGCGCCCCCCCCCGCGCCCCCCCCGGGGGGGGGGCACCCCCCCCCCCCCCCCCCCGGCGGCGGGGGGGGGGGGGGGGGGGGGGGGGGGGGGGGGGGGGCGCCCGGGGGGGGGGGGGGCCCGGGGGGGGGGGGGGCGGGGGGGGGGGCGGGGGGGGGGGGGGGGGGGGGGGGGGGGGGGGGGGGGGTGGGGGGGGTTGTGGCGGGGGGGG
>NZ_JBTYHB010000037.1:0-82822 GCF_054871485.1 Streptomyces sp. UC4497
TCGGGGCTCCGCCCCGGACCCCGCTCCTCAAACGCCGGAGGGGCTGAAAATGCTCAATCGCCACCGGGGCCCGAGTCCGTCGGCATGTGGTCCAGGTGGCGGAGGATGACGCCCTCGCGGAGGGCCCAGGGGCAGATTTCTAGGGTTTCGACGGCGAAGAGGTCCATCGCGCCCTCCGCCACCAGCGCTCCGGCGAGCAGCTGGCCCGCGCGGCCCTCGGAGACTCCCGGGAGTTCGGAGCGTTCCTGGACGGTCATCGCGGCGAGCTGCGGTACCCAGTCCTCCAGGGATTTCCGCTTCAACTCCCGTTGTACGTAGAGGCCTTCCGCCGAGCGGGCCGCTCCGGCGAGGCGGGCGAGCTGCTTGAACGTCTTCGACGTGGCCACCACGTGGTCCGGCGCCCCGAACCGGGCGAACTCCCCCACCGTGCGCGCGATCTGCGCCCGCGCATGCCGCCGCAGCGCCTTCACGTCGTCCGGATCCGCCGGGTCCCCCGGCAGCCAGCCGGCCGTCAGCCGACCCGCCCCGAGCGGCAGCGACACCGCGGCGTCGGGCTCCTCGTCGATGCCGTACGCGATCTCCAGGGAGCCGCCGCCGATGTCGAGCACCAGCAGCCTGCCCGCGGACCAGCCGAACCAGCGGCGGGCCGCCAGGAACGTGAGCCGTGCCTCTTCCTCGCCGCTGAGCACCCGCAGTTCGACGCCCGTGGCGTCCTTGACGCGCGCGAGGACGTCGTCGGCGTTGCTGGCCTCGCGCACCGCCGACGTCGCGAACGGCAGCAGCTCCTCGACGCCCTTGTCCTCGGCGGCCTCCATGGCCTCTCTGACCGTCCCGATCAGCAGATCCACGCCGTCCTGCCCGATCGCCCCGCGGTCGTCGAGGAGTTGGGCGAGCCGCAGTTCGGCCTTGTGCGAGTGCGCGGGCAGCGGGCGGGCGCCGGGGTGTGCGTCCACCACCAGCAGATGGACCGTATTCGAACCCACGTCGAGGACACCGAGTCTCATGTAGGGAACGCTACTGCTCTGTACGGCGTGCCCGTCCAGGAAGGTCCTGTAGAAGGCGGCAACGCCTTTACTCTGGAACGGTGCCAAAGACGAAAAAGGCCAAGGCCGACAAGAGCGACAAGAAGACGAAGTCGGCAAAGCAGGAGCTGAAGAAGCAGAAGGAGCAGAAGGACCTCCAGAAGCAACCGAAGCAGCGGGCCAAGGCGGACGAGAAGCCCATCGACTTCCCGCGCGCGTGGGTCGAGTTCCCTGATCCGGCGGACGACGAGCAGATCTTCCGCTGCGATCTGACATGGCTGACCTCTCGTTGGAGCTGCATCTTCGGCAGCGGCTGCCAGGGCATCCAGGCGGGCCGCGCCGACGACGGCTGCTGCACGCTCGGCGCCCACTTCTCTGACGAGGACGACGAGAAGCGGGTGGCGGAGAACGTGGCACGCCTCACGCCGGACATCTGGCAGCACCACGACATCGGCACCGAGACCGGCTGGGTGTCGACGGACGAGGACGGGGAGCGTCAGACCCGCCCGTACGAGGGCTCGTGCATCTTCCAGAACCGGCCGGGCTTCAAGGGCGGCGCGGGCTGCTCGCTGCACATCCTGGCGCTCAAGGAGGGCCGCGAGCCCCTGGAGACGAAGCCGGACGTCTGCTGGCAGCTCCCGGTCCGCCGTACGTACGAGTGGATCGAGCGGCCCGACGACACCAAGGTGCTCCAGGTCTCGATCGGTGAGTACGACCGCCGTGGCTGGGGCCCGGGCGGCCACGACCTGCACTGGTGGTGCACGTCGGCGACCTCGGCGCACGGCGCGGGCGACCCGGTCTACGTCAGTTACGGTCCCGAGCTCACGGAGCTGATGGGCAAGGCCGGCTACGACAAGCTGGTCGAGCTGTGCGAGGAGCGCCTCGCGGCCGCGCCCAAGGGCCTCCCGCTCATCGCCCCGCACCCGGCCGACCCGGCGTAACGCACGCATCCGGGGTCCGGGGGCGGGCCTCAGGGAGTCCCTGAGGGAGACCCCGAACCCCCGGTCTCCGAGGGCGACCCCGGGTCGGTCGGGGTCGCCGAGTCGGAGGGCTCGGGGTCGCTCGGGCTCGGCGTCGAGCTCTCGGTCGGCGTCGGGTCGGGCGAGGGGCGCGTCGGCGTGGGCGTCGGCCTCGGGTGGTTCGGGGACGACGGGACGGAGTGGGACGGCTGGGGCCGCGAAGTGCCGCCGCCGCCACCTCCACCGGAGCCGGAACCCCCGTACCCCTCAAGGGAGATGACCGCCCCGGAGGGGTCGATCCAGACGTGCGCCGTCCAGTGCCCGCGCGGCTCCCGGTACTCGTCCACGTACACGTGGATGGTGAGCGACTCGCCGGGGCGCAGCGTTCCCGAGGCCTGGCTCAGGTACAGCCATGACGCGTCCGTGGAAGCGGTCCAGTCGACGGGCGTGCGGCCCGAGGCGGTGAGCGTGATCGCCGTCGAGTTCCCGCTGGGCTGCGCCTCCACGGTGATGCGGCCGGGGCCGCGCCCCGCGCGCGTGGGCGGCGATGTGACCTCTACGGAGACGTCGGGCGAGCGGCTGCCCGCGGTGAAGCTCGGGTCGGGGCCCGTCCGCGCGTTCCCCGCGTTCTCGTACGCGCCGCCGGTGCGCTCGCCGTCGAGGCTGTCGGCCGTGCCGTCCTCGCTGGCCGTCACGGAGCGGCCGTCCGCGGCCTCGCCGGTCAGCGGGGCGCCCCGGTAGGCGGCCCACAGGGCGAGCACCGGGGCGGCGACCACGGTGGCGACCACGGTCGTCGTCACGGCACGCGAGCGCAGCCGGTCGCGGCGGGCCGCCCGGTCCTTGGGGTCCATCGGGTAGCCGCGCCGGTCGAAGCGCGGGGCGCCCGGGGGCCGGTTGTGCATCGCGTGGTGCAGGGCCGCCCGCGGGGCCTCCACCAGGGGTAGCGCGGCCGGTGTCACCGTGGTGCCCGGCCAGGCGCGGGGCGCGGCGCGCTCGGCGGTGCGGCGGCAGCGCGGGCAGTCGTCGACGTGCCGGACCAGCTCGCGGCGCAGGGCGGCCGAGAGGAGCACCTGGTTGTCCCCGGTGAGGCGGGCGACGCTGGGGCAGGTGCCGGTCTCGACGACGGCGAGGGCGGCACGCGTCCGCTCGACCTCGCAGGCCGCGGCCGAGAGCAGCTCGCGGGTGACGGTGGGGTCGGTGCCGAGGACGGCGGCGACCTCGCGCGGCGACAGCTGGTGGCGCACCGCCAGCTCCAGGGCCTCGCGCTGCTCCGGGGTCGTGCCCGCGGCTTCCGGCCAGGCGAGCTGGGCGAGCTGCCGCCTGCGCTCCTCCTGGAGGAGACCGTCCTGTGTCCTGCCGCCCTCCTGCGCGCTCTGACGCCGCCGATTGGCCTCCGCCAGGCGGCGCAGGCAGGACCAGCGGGCCAGCGCGTAGAGCCAGGCCCTGCGCTCGGCCGGCGAGTCACCGGCGGGGGCGCGGGAGCCGCGCCGCTCGGCGAGCGCGAGGGCGTCACCGAGCGCCGATGTCGCCTCGTCGTGATCGCAGAGCACGGAGAGGCAATAGGTGAACAGGCCGTCCAGACAGGACTCGTAGCGGGCGGGCGGGCGCTGCGGGGCGGTACGCGGCTCCTGCCGCCTCGCCCCGGCGCGGTGCGCCCGGTGTGCGCCGGTGGTCTGTGTGGGAGTTTCCGGCCTGCTGCTCATCACCGTGCGACCGTAGGCTCACCACGCGGGGGCTTCCTCCCCCTTGAGCACATTTAATCCTTACGGGTGAAACGATCCCTCAAAAGAGGACAGGAACCCGTCATTCCGTGGCCAGCGCGGCTACGCGGGGCGACTTCGGGGGTGGACCAGGAGCGGCTCGGAGGTGGGCCGAGGGTGGTCCCCCGAGCGGCTCAGGAGTGCTGGCACGGGCCGCGCCCACCCGTTGTCAGTCCTGCCCGCTACGGTTTCGTTCATGGCTGCCCGTACGAAATCCAAGGACCGTCCGTCCTACCGCTGCACGGAATGCGGCTGGCAGACGGCCAAGTGGCTGGGCCGCTGCCCCGAGTGCCAGGCGTGGGGGACGATCGACGAGTACGGCGCGCCCACCGTGCGCACCACCGCACCGGGCCGCGTCACCACGTCGGCGCTGCCCATCGGCCAGGTCGACGGCAAGCAGGCGACGGCCCGGACCACCGGCGTGCCCGAGCTCGACCGGGTGCTCGGCGGCGGCCTGGTGCCCGGCGCCGTGGTGCTGGTCGCGGGCGAGCCGGGCGTCGGCAAGTCCACGCTGCTGCTCGACGTGGCGGCCAAGGCGGCCAGTGAGGAGCACAAGACCCTCTACGTGACGGGCGAGGAGTCGGCCTCCCAGGTCCGCCTGCGCGCCGACCGGATCCACGCGATCGACGACCACCTGTACCTGGCCGCCGAGACCGATCTGTCCACCGTCCTCGGCCACTTGGACGCGGTGAAGCCGTCGCTGCTGATCCTGGACTCCGTACAGACGATCGCGTCCGGGGAGATCGACGGGGCGCCCGGTGGGGTCTCGCAGGTGCGCGAGGTCGCCGGGGCTCTCATCCGCGCCTCCAAGGAACGCGGCATGTCCACGCTCCTCGTCGGACACGTCACCAAGGAAGGCACGATCGCGGGGCCGCGCCTCCTGGAGCACCTGGTGGACGTCGTCCTCAGCTTCGAGGGCGACCGGCACGCGCGCCTGCGCCTCGTACGCGGCGTCAAGAACCGCTACGGGACGACGGACGAGGTCGGCTGCTTCGAGCTGCACGACGAGGGCATCACGGGCCTCGCAGACCCCAGCGGCCTGTTCCTGACCCGGCGCGCCGAGCCGGTGCCCGGCACCTGTCTGACCGTCACCCTGGAGGGCCGCCGCCCGCTGGTCGCCGAGGTCCAGGCGCTCACCGTGGACTCCCAGATCCCCTCGCCCCGCCGCACCACGTCCGGCCTGGAGACCTCCCGCGTCTCGATGATGCTGGCCGTGCTCGAACAGCGCGGGAAGATCAGCGCGTTGGGCAAGCGGGACATCTACTCCGCGACGGTCGGCGGCGTGAAGCTGACCGAGCCCTCGGCCGACCTGGCCGTGGCGCTCGCCCTCGCCTCCGCCGCGAGCGACACCCCGCTGCCCAAGAACCTTGTGGCGATCGGAGAAGTAGGCCTCGCGGGCGAGGTCAGGCGGGTCACGGGCGTGCAGCGCCGGCTCGCGGAGGCGCACCGGCTCGGGTTCACACACGCGCTCGTTCCGGCCGATCCTGGAAAGGTTCCGGCCGGTATGAAGGTCCTGGAAGTCGCCGATATAGGGGACGCTCTGCGGGTGCTGCCGAAGGGTCGTCGGCGAGAGGCCCCACGGGAGCCGGAGCAGCGCCGGTAGACTTTGCCCTGGTCTCGCCCGTGCGTGCGAACGCGAGGGACGTGGACCCCGAGCCCCAGGGCACCCCAAAGTCTGCGATCCGGAGGAGTGCAGTGGCAGCCAATGACCGGGCGGCAACTCCCGGCAAGTCCGGCGGAAGCTCCGGTGCGGACAGTCTGATGCGCGCCGCGCTGAGCGCCGTCGCGCCCGGAACCGCCCTGCGCGACGGCCTGGAGCGCATCCTCCGCGGCAACACCGGAGGCCTCATCGTCCTCGGCTCCGACAAGACGGTCGAGTCGATGTGCACGGGCGGCTTCATCCTCGACGTGGAGTTCACGGCCACGCGCCTGCGCGAGCTGTGCAAGCTCGACGGCGGCATCGTCGTCTCCTCGAACCTCGACAAGATCCTGCGGGCCGGCGTCCAGTTGGTGCCGGACCCCACGATCCCCACGGAGGAGACCGGCACCCGGCACCGCACGGCGGACCGGGTCTCCAAGCAGGTCGGTTACACCGTCGTCTCGGTCTCCCAGTCGATGCGTCTGATCGCCCTGTACGTGGACGGTCAGCGCCGCGTCCTGGAGGACTCGGCGGCGATCCTGTCCCGGGCCAACCAGGCCCTCGCGACCCTGGAGCGCTACAAGCTGCGCCTCGACGAGGTGGCGGGCACGCTCTCCGCCCTGGAGATCGAGGACCTGGTGACGGTCCGGGACGTCTCGGCGGTCGCGCAGCGCCTGGAGATGGTGCGGCGTATCGCCACGGAGATCGCCGAGTACGTCGTCGAGTTGGGCACGGACGGCCGCCTTCTGGCGCTGCAGCTCGACGAGTTGATCGCGGGCGTGGAGCCGGAGCGCGAGCTGGTGGCGCGGGACTACGTGCCCGAGCCCACCGCCAAGCGTTCCCGCACGGTCCCGGAGGCGCTGGTCGAGCTGGACGCGCTCAGCCACGCGGAACTGCTCGAACTGCCGATAGTGGCACGGGCCCTGGGCTACACCGGCTCCCCCGAGGCACTCGACTCGGCGGTGTCCCCGCGCGGGTTCCGGCTCCTGGCCAAGGTGCCGCGCCTTCCCGGCGCCATCATCGACCGCCTCGTGGAGCACTTCGGCGGCCTGCAGAAGTTGCTGGCGGCGAGTGTGGACGACCTTCAGACGGTCGACGGGGTGGGCGAGGCGCGGGCGCGGAGCGTGCGTGAGGGCCTGTCGCGGTTGGCGGAGTCGTCGATCCTTGAGCGGTACGTGTAGCTCCGCTGGTCATGCCACCCGGCGCGCGGTTTCGGGGCAGAGCCCCGAGGCGCCGCGCCGGAGGGCGTCGAACCTAGTCCTTCTTGAGGACGAACGACGTCTGCGCCTCGGGGAGTTGCGCCGCCTTCACCTCGACGAGGTAGGTCCCCGGCCCCGCAGCTCCCGCCGAGGGCGTCGCGCACTGGGGCGCGCTCGGCCGCAGGTCCCACGTGTAGTCCCGCTGCACCGTGCCGCCCGCGGGGGCCCGCAGCACCATGCTGCCCGCCCCGGCCGGGCAGTCGTCGGAGGACCAGAACGGCTTGTCGGCCTCCGCCTTGGTGATCGTGACCACCGCGGTCTTCGGCCCGAGGTCGACCTTGCAGGACTTGTCCGCCGTGTTCTTGGCGACGAGTTGGAGCTTCGGCTTGTCCCCGGGCGCGTACGAGTTGTGGACGCTGCGCACCTTCAGGGTCACGCCGCCCGCCGTGCAGTCCGGGAGGCTGGAGCCGGCCGGGACCTGGTCCCCGGAGGACGTACCCCCGCCGCCACTGCCACTGCCGCTGCCGCCGCCGTCACCGGAGTCGCCGCCCGCGGCATCGTCCGAACCACCGGACCCCGCACCGGAACCACCCGAACCACCGGAACCGCCGGAACCCGAGCCCGAGCCGCCGGAACCGCCCGACTCGTCGCGTCCGCCCGGGTGTTCGCTGATCGCGGGCCCCGTGCCGGAGGGCCCCGGCGTGATGGACTCCGTCGGATTCTTGCCGCCCGGGCCGTTGGCGCCGTTGTTCCCGCCGCCACCGCCCAAGGTGACGATCCAGACGATCAGCAGCGCGAGCAGCGCCACCACGGACAGCAGAACAGCCCTCCGTCGCCAATAGATGGAGGAGGGGAGCGGCCCGATCGGATTGCGCAGAGATCCCACGGCTCAAACCTTACGAGAGATCGGGCCGTTGTCCGGTGCTACCCGCCGCCTCGCACAGCAAGTTTTCCGGATCATCATCACGCGCGCGCCGCCGAACGGGCTCCGGGACCCCTGTCGATCGTCAGGTGCGGGCCGGGACCATCGCTGGATGTGACAAGCCTTGGGTATTGCATACTGTCCGTCACCATGGGAACCATCGACTCCGACCTGTATCGCGGCATCACCGATTTCGCCCACGACACCCCTTCGTGGTTTCAGCACCTCATGGAGGTGTGGACGGAACTGGGTCTGCTGCTGTTCGCCGTGCTCTTCGTCGTCGCCTGGTGGCGGGCGCGGGCCAACGACCCGAAGGCCTTCGCCGTCGCGGTGCTCGCGCCGCTGGCCACCGCGGTCGCGTATGTGATCAGCGAGGTGGTCAAGTCGGGGATCGACGAGGAGCGGCCCTGCCGTGCCGTCTCGGGCGCCCTGCCGTCCCTGATCGACTGCCCGGTCTACGGAGACTGGTCCTTCCCCTCCAACCACGCCACGATCGCCGCGGCAGCGGCCGTGGGCCTCGCGCTGGCCTGGCCGAAGGTGGGCTGGTTCACGGTGCCGATGGCGCTCCTCATGGCGTTCTCGCGCGTCTTCGTGGGCGTGCACTACCCGCACGACGTCGCGGTGGGCCTGCTGCTCGGCACGCTGGTCGCGTTCCTCGTCGTACGCCTTCTGACGCGGCCGGGGGCGCGGGTGACCGAGGCGATGCGGGGGTCCGGGAACGGGCTCGTGCGGTGGTTCGCCGGGCCGGGTCCTGCGGGGGGCGGGTACGGCTCGACGCCCGAGGGCCGCTCGCGGCGTGGGGCGCACCGGCGCTGAACCTTCTGAAGACGGACAGACGTAGCGGGCCCCGAAGCTGATCGGGGCCCGCTACGTCTTTCGGCCTCAGGACCCCTACGTGTCTTTCGGCCTCAGGACCCCTTCGTCAGCAGCCCCGCCTCGTACGCCACGACGGCCGCCTGCACGCGGTTCTTGACCTCGAGGCGCTCCAGGACCGCGCTGACGTACGCCTTCACCGTCCCCTCCACGAGGTGCAGCCGGTCGGCGATCTCCGGGTTCGACAGGCCCGCGCCGACCAGGCCGAGCACCTCGCGCTCGCGCGGGGTGAGCGCCCCGACGCGCTGCCGGGCGGCCGCCTCACGGGTCAGCCGCCCGCCGCCGAGCCCGTCGATGACATGCCGGGCCACCTTCGGCGACAGGAACGCGGCGCCGTCCGCCACCGCCCGTACGCCCGCCATCAGTTCGTGCGGATCTCCGGACTTGAGCAGGAAGCCGGTCGCGCCGCCGCCGAGCGCCCGCGCCACGTACGCGTCCTCGGAGAACGTGGTCAGCATCGCCACGGCCGTGCCGGGCACCGTCGCCGTGATCTCCTCCGCCGCCGCGAGGCCGTCCAGGCGCGGCATGCGGATGTCGAGGAGCGCCACGTCCGGGCGGTGGGCCTGGGCGAGGCACACGGCCTCCCGCCCGTCGGCGGCCTCCGCGACGATCTCGAAGTCACCGCCCGCCGCGAGGATCGCGCCGACCCCGGCCCGGATCATCGCCTCGTCGTCGGCGAGCAGCACCCGGATCCGTCTGCCGGCGCCCGGTTCGCTCAGCGCGCCCATTCACGCTCCTCTTCCTTCACTTGGTCGGCGGTGCCCGCCTTCGGGATCACCGCCTTGTCGACGAGGGTGTGCGCCGTGTCGTCGGCGAAGCAGAGCCTGAAGTGCTCGACGGACACGAACAGTTCACCGCTCGCCCGGTAGTAGCGGCAGTCCGCGTGCGCGGGCGGTGGCGTGGGCGCGCGCTCGACGGGCGGGTCGCTGATCGTGCGCTCGGGCAGCCGGGACTCGATGTCGGCGAGGGGCGCGCCGACGCCCAGCTGCGCGTACGCCTGCGGGGTGAGGACGGCGTGCGTCTTCGTGTACGCGTACCAGGTGAACGCCCCGCCGATCAGGACGGTTCCCGCGACCGCGGCCGCTCCGAAGGCAAGGCCCACGCGGCGTCTGGCGGTGCGGCGGGCGTGCCCGAAACCGGCGTCGACGGGGATGCCACCGAGCGGGGCGCCGGGCGCGGGAAGGCGGGCGCTCACCCGGAAGCCGCCGTCGTGCGGGCCGGCGTCGAAGTTGCCGCCGAGCGCGGTGATCCGGGCCCGCAGGCCGAGCAGTCCGGTGCCGCTGCCGGACGGCGCGGCGGGCGCGTCGACCGGGCGGGCGTTGGTGACGGTGACGGTGGTGGCGGCGCCGTCCTGCCGCGCCTCTACGGTGACGGGGGCGCCCGGCGCGTACTTGGCGGCGTTGGTCAAGGCTTCTTGGACGACGCGGTAGGCGGTGCGATCTTCTGGGACATCCACGGGGGCGCTCACCAGGTGCACCGGGAGGCCCGATTCGGCGGCCCGGTCGACGAGTTCCGCGACGGTCTCGCCGGGCGGGGCGAGCGGGGCCTGCTCGTCGTCCTCCTCGCGCAGCAGGCCGATGATCCCGTGCAGCCGGTCGGTGGCGTCGGAGGCGGCGGAGCGCAGTTCGGCGGCGGCCGTGCGGTGCTGGTCGGCGAGGCCGGGGGCGACCTGGAGGGCGCCGGCGCGCAGTGCGATGAGGCTGAGTTCATGGCCCAGGGAGTCGTGCATGTCCTGCGCGATCCGGGCCCGTTCGCGCAGCCGGGCGCGGTCCGCGACGATCCGGTGCTCGCGCTCCAACTGCTCGGCCCTGGCCCAGCCGGCGGCGGTCAGCTCCCCGCTCTGCCGCCAGTACCGCCCGATGAGCCAGGGGAACACGGCGCCGAACAGCAACGTCCCCATGAGCACCAGCCACTCGGCGGCCGGGTCGACCTGCCGAATGCTGATCTTGACGGTGCCGGCGACGGCGAGCGCCCCGAAGGCGAGGAGCGAGGGACGTACGGCCGGCGACCGCAGCCCCATGAGGTACGCGAAGACGGCGAGCGCGCCGCCGTACGAGAGCGTGAACAGGGACGAGGCGACGGCGAGGCCAGGGACGGCCACGAGCAGGAAGGCGGTGGCGGGGAACCGGCGGTGCAGCGCGGTGGCGGCGCCGAGCGCGGCGATTCCGGTGAGCTGCTGCCAGGTGCTGTCCGGTTCGTGCAGGTGCAGCCACTCGACGGCGAGCACCGGAAGGGCGAGCGCGCCCCAGAGCGACAGCCCGACCAGCAAGGTACGTCGTCGATCCTCCACGCCCCCGACGCTACAAGCGGGCGGGCCCCGCCCACCCCTGCCGATCGTCAGGTCCCCGCGCCCCCACTCACCACACACGCCAACCCCACCCCCGCACAACACACCACGCTCCCCCACCCCCGCCCCCACCCATGGCAGGATCGGAGGTGCCATGACTGCGCTCACGAAGAATCCCGAGAACGCCGCGAACACCGATCTCCACGCACCGGTCATCGACTGGTTCACCGAGCACGCCCGCGACCTCCCCTGGCGCCGCCGCGACGCGGGCCCGTGGGGCGTGATGGTCAGCGAGTTCATGCTCCAGCAGACGCCCGTCAACCGCGTGCTCCCGGTGTACGAGCAGTGGCTCGCCCGCTGGCCCCGCCCCGCCGACCTCGCCGCTGAGGCCCCCGGCGAGGCCGTCCGCGCGTGGGGCCGGCTCGGCTACCCGCGCCGCGCCCTGCGTCTGCACGGCGCCGCCGTCGCCATAACGGAACGCCACGGCGGCGACGTACCCACCGGCCACGCGCAGCTCCTCGCGCTGCCCGGCATCGGCGAGTACACGGCGGCCGCCGTCGCCTCGTTCGCGTACGGCCAGCGGCACGCGGTGCTCGACACGAACGTGCGACGGGTGTTCGCCCGCGCCGTCGCCGGCGTGCAGTACCCGCCGAACGCGACGACCGCCGCCGAGCGGAAGCTGGCCCGCGCGCTGCTGCCCGAGGAGGAGGACACCGCCGCCAAGTGGGCCGCCGCCTCGATGGAGTTGGGCGCCCTGGTGTGCACCGCCAAGAACGAGGAGTGCCACCGCTGCCCGATCGCCGCGATGTGCGCGTGGCGGCTCTCCGGGAAGCCCGCGCACGAGGGCCCGCCCCGCCGCGGCCAGACGTACGCGGGCACGGACCGCCAGGTCCGCGGCAAGCTGCTCGCCGTGCTGCGCGACGCCGTCGCCCCGGTTCCGCAGGCCGCGCTCGACCGCGTGTGGGACGAGCCGGTGCAGCGGGCGAGGGCCCTGGACGGTCTGGTCGACGACGGTTTGGTGGAGCCTCTCGCGGGCGGCCTCTACCGGCTTCCGCAGGGCTGAGCCGGGCGCGGAGACCCGGACGGCCGCCTTCGTTACACAACCGACGGGTAGTCGTGCGTTCGCCGCTGGCCGGAACGGACAACGCCGTGACAACTCCTCCGTAACTTCTTCCTCGTAACCGCACACAACCTGTGCGGACCACGGGGATTGCGGGAAGCGGGAGGCAGTTGATCATGGCGCACGCCGGTGAGGTGCTCGGGTTCGAAGAGTACGTGCGGACGCGGCAGGACGCTCTGCTGCGCAGCGCCCGGCGTCTCGTGCCCGACCCGGTCGACGCCCAGGACCTGCTGCAGACCGCGCTCGTACGGACGTACGGGCGGTGGGGCGGCATAGCGGACAAGCGCCTGGCCGACGCGTATCTGCGCCGCGTCATGATCAACACGCGGACCGAGTGGTGGCGGGCGCGCAAGCTGGAGGAAGTGCCCACCGAGCAGCTGCCCGAGTCCTCGATCGACGACTCGACGGAGCAGCACGCGGACCGCGCCCTGCTGATGGACGTCATGAAGGTGCTGGCTCCGAAGCAGCGCAGCGTCGTGGTGCTGCGACACTGGGAGCAGATGTCCACAGAGGAGACGGCCGCCGCTCTCGGAATGTCGGCCGGAACCGTGAAGAGCACGCTGCACCGGGCCCTCGCCCGGCTCCGTGAGGAGCTGGAGAAGCGGGAGCGCGAGGAACTGGCCGGCCGCGCGCTCGAACGTGAGGAGCGGGAGCGTTGCGCGGCCTAGGCATACGGGCCTCTGGGATTCGTACGTCCCTGATGCGGGGGCGTTCCACCCTGAAGCGGGGCATGAAGGCGGGGGGCGCGGCGATCGCCGGGCTCGCCGCCCTCGGTCTGTTCGCCGGCGGCCTCGCCGCGTGCTCGACCGGAGGCACCGGCGCCCGCGACGAGGGCCCCGCCCGCACGGACCCGGTCGGGTCGACGGCGGCGGGCAGCGCGAGCCCCTCGGCCTCCGCCTCCCCGAGCGCCCCGAGCTCCGCCGAAGCCGTGCGGATGGTGAAGAAGGACCCGAAGGTCGGCGCGGACATCAAGCGCGACCTGAAGCCGTGCGTGGCGGACGAGTACCCGGTCGACGTGAGCTACGGAACCCTGACCGGCAGCTCCCGCAGCGACGTCGTGGTCAACGTGATGACCTGCGGTGACGCGGTCGGCATCGGCACGTACGTGTACCGCGACGAGGGCGGCACGTACAAGAATGTCTTCAGGGACGAAGAACCCCCGGTGTACGCGGAGATCGACCGGGGTGATCTCGTGGTAACCAAGCAGGTGTACGAGAAGGGTGACTCGGTCGCCTCACCGTCTGGCGAGGAGATCCTCACGTACCGGTGGAGCGGCCACGGATTCGCCCAGGAGAGCCGCACGCACAACGATTACAGCAACGCGGTGGACGGGGCGAGCCCCGCACCTTCGGACGGCGACGGCTGAGTGACGAGACACGTGGTGGAGGAGAGAACGGATGGCCGGCATGGGCGGTGAACGCAAGGGCGAGCCGACGCACGTCCTGTTCGTCGAGGACGACGACGTCATCCGCGAGGCCACCCAGCTGGCCCTGGAGCGCGACGGTTTCGTGGTCACCGCGATGCCGGACGGGCTCGCGGGCCTGGAGGCGTTCCGCTCGAACCGGCCGGACATCGCGCTGCTCGACGTGATGGTGCCGGGGCTCGACGGGGTCTCCCTGTGCCGCCGCATCCGCGACGAGTCGACGGTTCCGGTGATCATGCTCTCCGCGCGCGCGGACTCCATCGACGTCGTGCTCGGCCTGGAGGCGGGGGCCGACGACTACGTGACGAAGCCGTTCGACGGGGCGGTGCTCGTGGCCCGGATCCGCGCCGTGCTGCGCCGCTTCGGGCACGCGGGCGGCGCCGCGGCAGCCTCCGGCGCGGCCGAGGAGAGCACCGCGCCCGACCACGGGGCGCTGCGCTTCGGCGACCTGGAGATCGACACGGACGGCATGGAGGTCAGGAAGGGCGGGGAGCCGGTGGCCCTGACGCCCACCGAGATGCGCCTGCTGCTCGAGTTCTCCTCCGCGCCCGGCTCCGTACTGTCCCGCGACAAGCTCCTCGAGCGTGTGTGGGACTACGGCTGGGGCGGCGACACCCGCGTCGTCGACGTCCATGTGCAGCGGCTGCGTACGAAGATCGGCCAGGACCGGATCGAGACGGTCCGCGGCTTCGGCTACAAGCTCAAGGCCTGACCGGGCTGATGGGACCTGAGCGTATGAGGAGGGGCACGACGAGGACCGGGTCGGGGGCCGCGGCTTCGGCGACTTCCGCTTCGGCGTCCGCCGTCCCGGCGCCGCGCGTCACGGGTGCCTCGGGCACCACAGGCGCCACCGGTGCCACCGGTGCCGCGAAGAAGCCGGCCGCCGCCGGGACATCGGGCGGCGCCCGGAAATCCGCCCGCTCCTGGATCCCGTCCTGGATCCCGTCCTGGATCCCGCACGGCCTGCGCACCGGCGTGCGCTGGAAGATCAGCGTCGCCATCGCCTTCGTGGGCGCGCTCGTCGCCGTGGCGCTCAGCCTCGTCGTGCACAACGCGGCCCGCGTCTCGATGCTGGACAACGCGCGGGACGTGCAGGACGAGCGGATCCAGTTCGTGCAGCGGCAGTACGAGGCGCGCGGCGGCAATCTGCCCGTCGGCTTCAAGGTGGACGACCCGGCGCTCCCGCCCGATCTGCGCGCGAAGGCCCGCGAGGGCCGCCGCGTCACCTACATTTCGGAGTCGGCCAGCGGCGTCCCCGACATCTGGGCCGCGGTCCCGCTCAGCAACGGCGGGATCCTCTCGGTGCACACCCGGTTCGCCGACCGCAGCGCCACCGTGATGAAGGACCTCGACAAGGCGCTGCTCATCGGCTCGATCTCCGTCGTGCTCGGCGGCAGCGCGCTCGGCGTCCTCATCGGCGGCCAGCTCTCCCGCCGCCTGCGCAAGGCGGCGAGCGCGGCCCGCGATGTCGCGGCGGGCCAGAGCGACGTCCGCGTCCGCCGCGCCATCGGCGGTGTCGTACTCGACGAGACGGACGATCTCGCGCAGGCCGTCGACGCGATGGCCGACGCCCTGAAGCAGCGCCTGGAGGCCGAGCGCCGGGTCACCGCCGACATCGCGCACGAGCTGCGCACGCCGGTCACCGGACTGCTCACCGCCGCCGAACTGCTGCCTCCGGGGCGGCCGAGCGAACTCGTCAAGGACCGCGCGCAGGCGATGCGTACGCTCGTCGAGGACGTCCTGGAAGTGGCCCGGCTCGACAGCGCCGCCGAGCGGGCGGAGCTGCAGGACATCATGCTCGGCGAGTTCGTGGAGCGCCGGATCGCGGCCCGCGCGGGCGACGGCGTCACCGTCCGGGTGATCCACGAGTCCGAGGTGACGACGGACCCGCGCCGCCTGGAGCGCATCCTCCTCAACCTGCTGGCCAACGCCTCCAAGCACGCCCGACCGCCCATCGAGGTCAGCGTCGAGGGCCGGGTGCTCCGGGTGCGCGACCACGGCCCCGGTTTCCCGGAGGACCTCCTGGAGGAGGGGCCGAGCCGCTTCCGCACCGGCGCCGCCGACCGCGCGGGCCACGGCCACGGTCTGGGTCTGACGATCGCGGCGGGCCAGGCCCGGGTGCTCGGCGCCCGCCTCACGTTCCGCAACATCCGCCCCCAGGGAGCGGACCACGACGCCCCCGCCGAGGGCGCCGTGGCGGTGCTGTGGCTCCCGGAACACGCGCCGACGAACACGGGAAGCTTCCCGATGGTGCGGCTGCCGGGCGGCAAGTAATCCCCGGCTCCGGCCCTCTCCCCGGTCAACTCCCCTGTCGTACAAGGGAGTCCGCGAGCCGCACCGCCTCCGACTCCCCCAACGGGGCGTGCCCCAGCAGGAACCGGTACCAGAAGACCCCGTAGATCTGATCCACCATCAGTTCCACGTCACAATCGTCCGCCAGCTCGCCGCGCTCCCGCCCCCGCTCCAGGACCTCGCGCAGCGCGGCCCGCCGCGCCCCCGTGAACTCCCGCATCAGGTCGGCCAGATGAGGATCGTTCGCGGCCTCCCGCACGAGCGTGCGCAGGGCCGGGGCGACCGGGTCGCGCTGGGCCCCCGCGAAGGTCGCGGCGACCACCGCCCGCAGGTCCCCGCGCAGCGCGCCGGAGTCGGGGGCGGGCACCTCCGCGTCGGCGCGGTCCGTTAGCGCGTCGAGGAGCACCGCGCCCTTCGAGGGCCACCACCGGTACAGCGTCTGCTTGCCGACGCCCGCCTCCTTCGCGATGGCGTCCACGCTCACCGCCGCGCCGTCCGCGTCCGCGAGCAGTCGCAGGGCGGCGTCGAGGACGGCGCGGCGCGCCTCCTCGTTGCGCCGGCGTCCGGTGTGGGCCCGCTCAGGTGGCATACAACTCACCTTCTCCGTAAGAGAGTTCAGGAGTTCCGACGGCGTTTCCGCCGGGAACCTCTTGACGAGACTCCCGGTCTCGGTAACACTCACTCTATCGAGACCGACGGTCTCGTCAAATACCCAGGGAACTCCGGGACCAAGAGGACAGGGTCACCATGACTGCTGCAACACCCTCCGGCACACCCACCCACACGGTCGTCATGGGCGGCAGCTCCGGCATCGGCGAGGCCACCGCCGCGCTGTTCGCCGCACAGGGCGCCGAGGTCACCATCACCGGCCGCGACCGGGCCAAGCTCGACGAGGCGGCCGCGCGGATCGGCGGCAAGACCACCACGTACCGCATGGACGCCACCGATCAGGGCGACATCGAGGCCTTCTTCGCCACCACGGCGCCCGTGGACCACCTCGTCGTCGCGGTGAGCGGCGCGGCGGGCAGCGGCCCGTTCGCCGACCTCGACCTCGACGACCTGGCGCACGGCTTCGACGCCAAGTTCTGGCCGCAGGTGCGCATCCTGAAGGCGGCGCTGCCGCGGCTGACCGAGCACGCGTCGGTCACCCTCATCACGGCGGCCTCGGCCCGCGCGGCCTTCCCCGGCACCTCGGGCCTGGCCGCGATCAACGGCGCGCTGGAGGCGATGATCCCGCCGCTCGCCGTCGAGCTCGCCCCGCGCCGGATCAACGCCGTGTCGCCCGGCGTCATCGACACCCCCTGGTGGGGCCGGGTCCCCGAGGAGCAGCGCAAGCAACTGTTCGCGGGGCTCGCGGCGACCACCCCGGTGGGCCGCGTCGGCCGCCCCGAGGAGGTCGCGCAGGCCATCAACTCCCTTGCCACGAACGGGTTCCTCACGGGCGTGGTCCTGGACTGCACCGGCGGAGCGAACCTGCCGACCGGCCGGTGAACCGCGCCCTCCACGACTGAACCGCACCCTCCACGACGGAGCGGTCCCCGGCGCCGTAGCACCGGGGACCGCTCGAACCGAACCGGAGCCGGGGTCAGCCGGCCTTCACCGCGGCCTCGTCACTCGGCACGGCGTCCTCGGGACCGGCGGTCGGCGCGGCGCCCCGCAGTACGACCTCCTTGACGAAGACCGCCGCGATCAGTGAGCCGAGCGCCACCACGGAGCCCAGCAGGAACGCGGAGTGCGTGCCGGAGGAGACCGCGAACTGGTAGGCCTCCCGCGCCTGTTCCGGCAGCTTCGCCAGGCTCGCCGCGTCCAGCTGCGCCGACTGCTCGGTGATCTTCCCGCCGAGCGCCCCCGCCTTCTCCGCCATGACGTCCTGCACCCGGTTGTTGAACAGCGCGCCCATGATGGCGACGCCGAACGACGAGCCGAGCGTCCGGAACAGGGTGGTGGACGAGGACGCGACGCCCATGTCCTTCATCTCGACGCTGTTCTGCGCGACCAGCATCGTGATCTGCATCAGGCAGCCCATCCCGGCGCCGAGCACGGCCATGTAGAGCCCGGAGGTGAACCGCGAGGTCTGGGTGTCCATCTGCGCGAGCAGGAACAGGCCGACGATCATCAGGACGCTGCCCGCCACCGGGAACACCTTGTACTTGCCGGTGTTGGTGGTGACCCGGCCCGCGATCAGCGAGACGACCATCATCGCGAGCAGCATCGGAAGCAGCAGCAGCCCGGAGTTGGTCGCGGACGCGCCCTGCACGGACTGCTGGTACAGCGGCAGGAAGAGCACCGCGCCGAACATCACGAAGCCGGTGATGAAGCCGATCACGGACATCAGCGTGAAGTTGCGGTTGCGGAAGATGTGCAGCGGCACGATCGGCTCGGCCGCCTTGGTCTGCGAGAACACGAAGCCGACGAGCGCGGCGACGCCGATCCCGATCAGCTCCATGATCACGGCGGAGTCCCAGGCGTACTCGCTCCCGCCCCACGTGGTCACGAGCACGATCGAGGTGATGCCGACGGTGAGCAGCGCGGCGCCGAGATAGTCGATGGACCCGCCGGACCGCTTCTTCGGCAGATGCAGCACGGCGGTGATCGCCACGAGGGCGACGATGCCGATCGGCACGTTGATGTAGAAGGCCCAGCGCCAGCCGAGGTGGTCGGTGATGGTGCCGCCGACGAGCGGCCCGCCGATCATGGCCAGCGCCATCACGCCGGCCATCATGCCCTGGTACTTGCCCCGCTCACGGGGCGGGATCAGATCGCCGATGATGGCCATGACCCCGACCATCAGCCCGCCGGCGCCGAGCCCCTGCACGGCCCGGAAACCGATCAACTGCCCCATGTCCTGGGCCATTCCGCTGAGCACGGAGCCGAGCAGGAAGATCACGATGGAGGTCAGGAAGGCGCCCTTCCTGCCGTACATGTCGCCGATCTTTCCCCAGATGGGAGTGGAGGCGGCCGTCGCGAGCGTGTACGCGGTGACGACCCACGACAGATGCTCGAGCCCGCCCAGCTCGCCGACGATGGTGGGCATCGCGGTGCCCACGATCATGTTGTCGAGCATGGCGAGCAGCATGGCGATCATCAGCGCGAGCAGCACGACACGCACACTGCGCGGCTGTTTCACCGACGACTGATCCGATTGATCCGCTGTCCCGGGCTGCGCCGCCGCCTGTGTCATGGTCCCCACTCCCCCTGCGTCACCCGGGACTTACTTGTCGCCCGGCTAGTTACCTACAATGGGGAAAGTAGAGCGCCAACTAGCCGGGCGTCAAGTAAGTTTTTTCCCAAGGGCTCGACAAGGGCACGAGAGGCAGCGAGCGATGGTCACGGGCAGCAACAAGCCGCAGCAGCGCCGCGGGGATACCCGCCAGCGCATTCAGGACGTGACCTTGGAGCTCATCGCCGAGCAGGGCTACGAGAAGACGTCGCTGCGGGAGATCTCCGAGCGCCTCGGTGTGACGAAGGCCGCGCTCTACTACCACTTCAAGACCAAGGAAGACATCGTCGTCAGTCTGTTCACGGACCTGATGAGGCCGATCGACGACCTGATCACGTGGGCCGCCGAGCAGCCGTCGACACTGGAGGTCAAGCTCGAGATCCTCGGCCACTACTCGGAGGCGCTGGCCCACGCCGCCCCGCTCTTCCGCTTCATGCAGGAGAACCAGGCGACGATGCGCGAGCTGAGCATCGGCGAGAACTTCAAGGAGCGGATGACGTCCCTGCTGGACCATCTGCTCCCCGAGGACGTCACGCTGACCGACCGGGTCCGCTGCTTCAGTGCGCTGTTCTCGATGCACGCCGGAATGTTCGTCCTCAAAGACGTCGAAGGCGACCCCGAGGAGAAGCGCAAGGCCATCCTCGAGGTCGCCTCCGACCTGGTCGTCCGGGCCCATCAGAGCTGACGGGCCGGTGCGGTGGGCGTCGTCAGACGCTCACGCCCTCCTTCTTCAGGAAGGAGACGGGGTTGATCGCCGAGCCGTAGTCGGCCGTCGTGCGGATCTCGAAGTGCAGGTGCGGGCCGCTGGAGTTGCCGGTGTCGCCGGACTTCGCGATGTGGCTGCCCGTGGAGACGGTGTCACCGACCTTCACGTCGATCCGCGACAGGTGCGCGTACTGCGAGTACGTGCCGTCGCTGTGCTTGATGACGATGGCGTTGCCGTACGCGGCGCCGTCACCGGCGCCGTTGCCGCCGGCCTTGACGACGGTGCCGCCGTGCACGGCCATCACGTCGGTGCCGACCGGCACGGCGAAGTCCTGGCCGGAGTGGTGGCCGCTGGCCCACATGGCGCCGCCCTGCGAGTAACCGGCGGAGAGCTCGTAGTGCTTGACCGGGTCGATCCAGGACTTGGCCTTCTTCTCCTGGGCCGCCTTCTTCTTGGCCTCGGCGGCCTTCTTCTTCGCCTCGGCCTCCTTCTTCGCCTTCGCGGCGTTGTCGGCGGCCTTGGCCTGGGCGGTGGCCTGGGCCTCGACGGAGGAGGCGGCGATACCGGGCAGGGCGGTGGCGTCTGCGGAGTCGGCGACCGCGGCCCCGGTCCCGAGCAGCGCCGACACTCCGAATCCGGCAGCCACGACGGCGGCACGCTTGCGGAGCATCGACGTACCGGGGCGGTGGGACTGGGTGCGCTTCGACATATGGGCAGACCTCTCGAAATGGGACATGAAGGGGCCCGGCGCACTGCCTCGTGCTGCCGGGCCGGCCATCCCTTGGTAACCCCACCCCCCATCGCCACCCAAAACGCCCATCTACGACATGTCCTCGTAGGCCCACCCCGAGAGTCGTCCGGATCGAACCACTTCCAGGTCGGGACGAAAGTCGCCCGATTTATGCCCTCATCCCTGGTTTAAGCCCACTTCATCGACGTACGCCCGGACCGGGCAGGCGCACCTCTCCCACCAAACAGACAAATCACCAGAACTTCTCAACCATGTAACGACCCACCTAGACCACCCTCATCCCACTATTTCCGTTAGTACGTGACGCACGTCCTGTGCGGCAAGTCACCGACCGGCAAGATCCAACCCCTCGCGGATGTGACCGGGGCTACGCTCCCGAACCATGGATCCCGCTGTCCTCGGCACCCGTCTGGCATCGAGCGTGATCGCCCCGGCGCTCAAGAAACTCCTCGTCCAGGAAGGCCCGGGAGCGGGCCTGACGGACAAGCCGGTTCGTATCTCCGGCCTGGTCTCCTTCCGCGGCGAGAAGCACACCCTCACGGAGGCGGACCTCGAACGGCTCGCCCGCAAGCTGGTCGACGCGGCGGTGGCCGGGCCCGCCGAGCCCCCGTTCCCGTACGAGGAGCAGGAACCGGTCGTCCTCGCCCTGACCCGCACCCTGCACGCGCTCGGCGACCTGACCATGGACGACGTCCAGGCGGTCCGCCTCGGCCCGCGCGCCCTGGCCCAGGCCCTGCGCCGCGCGGCACCCACACCGGAGCTCTCGGCCGACGCGACGTACTTCCTCGACTCGCTCACGGAGTGGTCCTGCGTCCACATCCTGCACTTCTTCACGCAGCGGTCGACCTTCGTGGCGCGGACGCTGGTGGAGCAGAGCCGGGGGCAGGCGGAGGCCCTCGCCAAGATGGACGCGCTGCTCGCCCGCGGCGACGGCCCGGGCCGGGACCGCGCCTTCGAGGAGCGCTACCGGAGCTATCTGGCCATCCGCCACAACCACCTGACGATCTTCGGCCTCGACGCCCGGGACACCGCCGACCACTGGCCCCTGGACGTCGCCTACCTGAGCCTCGAAGCGACCCGGGACACCGCCCCCGAACCGGGCGAAGGGCCCGGCGCCACCGCACCCGTCACCGTGCGGCTCGCCGCCGAGGACGCGCTCACCGGGCCGGGCCACGAGCGCGTTCTGCTGCGCGGCGAGGCGGGCTCCGGCAAGACGACCCTGATCCAGTGGCTCGCCCTCACCGCCGAGGAGCGCATCCCGTACGTCCTGCCGCTGCGCACCCTGATCCGGGCCGCCCGGCTCCCGGCCCCCGCCGACTTCCTCGCCGGTACCGACTGCCCGCACTCGCCGCCGGACGGCTGGGCGGAGCGCGTCCTGTCCGACGGGCGCGCGCTCGTCATGGTCGACGGCCTCGACGAGGTGCCGTCCGCCGACCGCGCCCGCGTACGGGACTGGCTCCTTGCCCTGGTCCGCGGCTACCCGGGCAACCGCTGGCTGCTCACCGCTCGCCCCACCGCCGTACGCCCCGACTGGCTGGCCGGTGACGGCTTCACGGAACTCGCCCTCGCCCCGATGGACCGCCCCCGCGTCACGGCCTTCGTACGCCGCTGGCACGCCGCGGCGCGCGCCCCCGAGCACGAGGAGCCGCTGCTCGACACGCTGCGCACCAAGCCGGACCTCGCGCGCCTGGCCACCAACCCGCTGATGTGCGGCCTCATCTGCGCCCTGCACCGGGCCCGCCGCGGCTACCTTCCCCCGCGCCGCAAGGCCCTCTACGACGCCGCGCTCCAGATGATCCTCACCGAACGGGACCGGCAGCGCGGCATGGGCGGGCTCGACGGCATCGACCTGGAGACCGAGGACCAGGTCGAACTCCTCCAACGCCTCGCGTACTCCCTGGTGTTGGCCGGCCGCACCGAAATGGACGAGGACACGGCGCTGACGCTCCTGGAACGCGCCCTGCCGTCCGTCCCCGCGGCGTCCGCGCAGGGCGACGCGGCGACGATCCTGCGCCATCTCCTGCTCCGCAGCGGAGTGTTGCGCAGCCCGGCCCCCGGCATCGTCGACTTCGCCCACCGCACGTTCCTCGACCACCTGGGCGCCCGCTACGCCGTCGAGGAGGGCCACTTCGACGTCCTCCTCGGCCACGCCGAGGACACGCAGTGGGAGGACGTGCTGCGGATGGCGGTGGCGCATGCGCGTACGCGCGAACGGGGCCGGCTGCTCCGCGGGTTACTGGCAGCGGACGTCCCCCGCCTCACCCTCCTGGCCCTGGCCTCCCTCCAGGACGCGTCTTCGGTGGACCAGGAGGTGGTGGAGGAGGTGCGGGCGCGGGCGGCGGGACTGATTCCGCCGCGCGACAAATTCGAGGCGGAACAGCTCGCCGAGGCGGGGCCGTTCGTGCTGGAGCTGCTGCCGGGACCGGAGGGGTTGAGCGATGCGGAGGCGCACGCGGTGGTGGTCACCGCGTCCCGGCTTGGGCGGGAGGGCGCGCTCCCGGTCCTGAAGAGGTTCCGTTCGCATCCCGCACTGGACGTACGGCGTCAGCTGGTGGGCACCTGGCATCGGTTCGACGCGCAGGAGTACGCGGACGAGGTCCTCGCCCACGTCGACCCAGGGGGCGTCGACCTGCTCGTGAAGAACCCGGACCAGTGGGATTCCGCGAGGCGCCTGCCCCACTGGAGCCGGCTCCACGTCGACTACGACCTCCCGCTCGAGGACCTCATCGCCGGTGTCGCTCCGGGGCCCCTGACCGATCTGATCCTGAGCAACAACCCCGCCGTGCACGACCTGCGTCCGCTGCTCGGGCTCCCCGCGCTCGGACTCCTGGTGCTCTCCGGCTGCCCGGGGATCACCGATCTGGCCCCGCTCGCCGGGCTCCCCCTGCGCCACCTCACCCTGAACGTGCTCACCGGGCTGCCGGAGCTGCGCGGTCTGAGCGCGCTGACGGGCCTGCGCTCGCTCTCGGTGCTGCAGTCGGTTCCGGGCCGCTCACTGGTCGAGCACCTGCCCGCGTCCGCCCCGCTCGAACGCCTCTACTTCTCCGGCGGCTCCCTCGCCACCACGCGCCTACGAGGGCTCAACGCCTTCCCGGAGCTGACCTTCCTGAGCCTGGGCCGCGGTGTCGGCCCGCTGGACCAGGACGACTGGGACCTGGCCGCAGCCCACCGAACGCTCCGCGAGCTCTTCCTCGTCGCCGAAGACCTGCCGACCGCCCCACTGCCCCCGTTCCCCCGCATCTCGTCCCTGGAGGTCTATCTTCCCCAGGGGCCGGCCCCGTTCGCCGCCCACGCCCCGAGCTTCCCGGCCGTACGCAGGGTCACGTTCTACGTTCCCCGCGAGGCACCGCAGGACCTGGCCCCGTACGCCCGCCTCTTCCCCCACGCCGAGGTCGCCCTCGCCCCGGCCTGAAAAAACGGGTGGGCCCGAACCGTTCCGTCAGGAACAGCTCGGGCCCACCCGTATCAGGCTCGCCCCGGAGGGGTTACGCCTCCTTGCTCAGGTTCGGGCCGCCACCGGCAGCCGCGTCCTCGATCGGCGGGACGTCCGGCAGCGCCGACTTCTCCTCGCCGCGGAAGGTGAAGGTCTTGTTCTCGCCCTCGCCCTCCGTGTCCACGACCACGATGTGGCCCGGGCGCAGCTCGCCGAAGAGGATCTTCTCCGACAGGCTGTCCTCGACCTCGCGCTGGATCGTGCGCCGCAGCGGACGCGCGCCGAGCACGGGGTCGTAGCCCTTCTTGGACAGCAGCTCCTTGGCGGACTGCGAGAGCTCGATGCCCATGTCGCGGTCCTTGAGGCGCTCGTCCACCTTCGTGATCATCAGGTCGACGATCTCGAGGATGTCCTCCTGGCTGAGCTGCGGGAAGACGACGACGTCGTCGACACGGTTGAGGAACTCGGGACGGAAGTGCTGCTTGAGCTCGTCCGACACCTTGTTCTTCATGCGCTCGTAGTTGGACTTCGAGTCGCCCTGGGCCGCGAAGCCGAGGTTGAAGCCCTTCGAGATGTCACGGGTTCCAAGGTTGGTCGTCATGATGATGACCGTGTTCTTGAAGTCCACGACACGACCCTGGGAGTCGGTCAGTCGACCGTCCTCCAGAATCTGCAGCAGCGAGTTGAAGATGTCCGGGTGGGCCTTTTCGACCTCGTCGAAGAGAACCACCGAGAACGGCTTGCGCCGCACCTTCTCCGTCAGCTGACCGCCCTCTTCGTAGCCCACGTAGCCGGGGGGCGAACCGAAGAGACGCGACACCGTGTGCTTCTCGCTGAACTCCGACATGTCGAGGGAGATCAGCGCCTCCTCGTCACCGAAGAGGAACTCGGCGAGTGCCTTGGACAGCTCCGTCTTACCGACACCGGACGGGCCCGCGAAGATGAACGAACCACCCGGACGCTTCGGGTCCTTCAGACCGGCCCGCGTACGGCGGATCGCCCGGGAGAGCGCCTTGACGGCGTCCTTCTGGCCGATGACCCGCTTGTGGAGCTCGTCCTCCATGCGCAGCAGACGCGAGGACTCCTCCTCGGTCAGCTTGAAGACCGGAATGCCGGTGGCGGTCGCGAGGACCTCGGCAATCAGCTCGCCGTCGACCTCGGCGACGACGTCCATGTCGCCGGCCTTCCATTCCTTCTCGCGCTTGGCCTTCGCGGCGAGCAGCTGCTTCTCCTTGTCGCGGAGAGAGGCCGCCTTCTCGAAGTCCTGGGAGTCGATGGCCGACTCCTTGTCGCGACGCACGCCCGCGATCTTCTCGTCGAACTCGCGGAGGTCCGGCGGCGCGGTCATCCGGCGGATGCGCATCCGGGAACCGGCCTCGTCGATCAGGTCGATCGCCTTGTCCGGCAGGAAGCGGTCCGAGATGTACCGGTCGGCCAGCGTCGCGGCCTGGACGAGGGCCTCGTCCGTGATCGAGACGCGGTGGTGGGCCTCGTAGCGGTCACGGAGACCCTTGAGGATCTCGATCGTGTGCGGCAGCGACGGCTCCGCGACCTGGATCGGCTGGAAGCGGCGCTCGAGGGCCGCGTCCTTCTCCAGGTGCTTGCGGTACTCGTCGAGCGTCGTCGCACCGATGGTCTGCAGCTCACCGCGGGCCAGCATCGGCTTCAGGATCGAAGCCGCGTCGATGGCGCCCTCGGCGGCACCCGCACCGACCAGCGTGTGCAGCTCGTCGATGAACAGGATGATGTCGCCGCGGGTGCGGATCTCCTTGAGCACCTTCTTGAGGCGCTCCTCGAAGTCACCGCGGTAGCGGGAGCCCGCGACCAGCGCGCCGAGGTCAAGCGTGTACAGGTGCTTGTCCTTCAGCGTCTCGGGCACCTCGCCCTTGACGATCGCCTGGGCCAGGCCCTCGACGACCGCCGTCTTGCCGACGCCGGGCTCACCGATCAGGACCGGGTTGTTCTTGGTACGGCGCGACAGGACCTGCATCACGCGCTCGATCTCCTTCTCGCGCCCGATGACCGGGTCGAGCTTGGACTCACGAGCGGCCTGCGTCAGGTTGCGGCCGAACTGGTCGAGCACCAGGGACGTGGAGGGCGTGCCCTCGGCAGGACCGCCACTGGCGCCGGCGGTCTCCTTGCCCTGGTAACCGGAGAGCAGCTGGATGACCTGCTGCCGCACCCGGTTGAGGTCTGCGCCCAGCTTGACCAGGACCTGGGCGGCGACGCCCTCGCCCTCACGGATCAGGCCGAGCAGGATGTGCTCCGTGCCGATGTAGTTGTGGCCCAGCTGAAGGGCCTCGCGGAGCGACAGCTCCAGGACCTTCTTGGCACGGGGGGTGAAGGGGATGTGCCCGGACGGGGCCTGCTGGCCCTGACCGATGATCTCCTCCACCTGCTGGCGGACCGCCTCGAGCGAAATCCCGAGGCTCTCCAGGGCCTTAGCGGCGACACCCTCGCCCTCGTGGATCAAGCCCAGGAGGATGTGCTCGGTGCCGATGTAATTGTGGTTGAGCATCCGGGCTTCTTCCTGAGCCAGGACGACAACCCGCCGCGCGCGGTCGGTGAACCTCTCGAACATCGTTAATCGCTCCTCAGAGCGGTCAGGCAGTTAGGGGTCGGTCCCCTCCCTGTCCTTCCGCAGCTTAGTCCCGCAAGCGGGGACCGCTCATTCCATCTGCCGACACCCGTTCATGGTCTCCTGCCCCGAACGCCGACAACTGCTCCAACCCGATGGTGCGAGACGATGTTCCCGCAGGCCAGGCAGATACCCCCACCATCAGTACGCCGATGGCGAACGCAGACTGCCCGTCCTGCACGTGTCGCCCCTCCCACTAGGGATGTCTTACCCGTACGGACTGACACTCCATGCGGCGCACCCCGGTTCCCTCCGCTACGGGCGAACAACTTTGCGCCGCCCAGCGCTCCCGTACGCCCCTTTTCCGGACACACTACGCATGCAGTCGGCGACGGTGCGTAACCCCGGAGCGTCGGTGGCTGTTGCTCCTGGCATGGTCACCACCTCCGGCACGACCGTTCCCGCTCCCCGGCACCCGCTGACCGACACCGGACGCGATCCGGTGCGGCGGTGGTACGAGGACGAGCTCGGCTGGGCGACCGCGCCCGGCCCCGACGGCACACTGCTCCACACCGGGCTGCGCTTCGACGTCCTGGAGGTGCCGGCCGACGCCGGCTTCGCGATGCTGCGCAGACTCGATCCCCGGTCACCGGTGGCCGTGCGCGGGGAAACGATGCGGCTGCTGGTCGCCGCGGGCAGCGCGGACGAGCTGCCGGGGCTGCTCGACTGGCTGGAGTGGGGGGCGCTGCCCCTGGACCTCGTGGCCGTCGGGGCGGGCGGTCTCATGGACGCGCCGACGCCTCCGGGATGGTCCGGCTCGCAGGAGGCCGCCGTCTGGGTGCGGCCCCCCGAGCCCGGCTGCGAGGTGGAACCGGTGCTACCGGCCCTGACGAGCCTGACGGCCGTCTCGACCTGGTCGGTCGTGGGGGGCGGTGGGGGCGCCCCCGATCTCGTACGCCTCGTGGACACGGCGGCGACTCACTGCCACCGGGCCCGGCTGCGTCGCGGCGCGGCTGCGCCGGCGACCACGTCAACAAAGCGACCAATGCGGCCGTCCCGTCAGCCGTTGGCCTTCTCGTAGGCCTCACGGATCGACTGGGGAACCCGGCCGCGGTCGTTGACCTCGTAGCCGTTCTCCTTCGCCCACGCGCGGATCTGCGCGGTGTCCTGGTTGCCGCCGCCGGACGTGGCGCGCGCCTTGCCCCGGCCGCTCGAACGGCCACCGGTGCGACGACCGCCCTTGAGGTACGGCTCGAGGAGGCCACGGAGCTTGTCCGCATTGGCGGTGGTGAGGTCGATCTCGTACGACTTACCGTCGAGCGCGAACGTCACGGTCTCGTCCGCCTCGCCACCGTCGAGGTCATCGACAAGAAGGACCTGAACCTTCTGTGCCACCGGATTTCCTTTCATCGAAATCTGAAGGGCGGCCCCGCGACCACGGCCGCTGATTCGCCGTCCCCTTGTTATATGCAGTACTGCAGTACGTCGGAAAGCAAACCGCTTTTGCCCGAAAAACACAAACCCCTGGCTGAGATCGGGTAGAGATCCAGGAGTTGAACACTGCCCGCCCGGACCAAAAACATGCGCGATTCGGACATAGGGAACCGTTGCAAGCACGCATGCCGGAATAACGCCCGGCGGCGATCACAGATGCAGAAGCATCCGGCTGTTGCCCAAGGTGTTCGGTTTCACTCGTTCGAGACCGAGGAACTCTGCTACGCCCTCGTCATAGGAACGCAGCAGCTCACTGTAGACATCGGTGTCGACCGTATCGACAGGTGTCTCACCGATCTCCACGAAGGCGTGCTTGGCGAAGAACTCGACTTCGAACGTGAGGCAGAAAACTCGCCGAACACCGATCCAACGCGCGGTCTGCAACAGCTTCTCAAGCAACAGATGTCCGACACCGGAGCCCTTGACCTGCGGATCCACCGCGAGCGTGCGGACTTCCGCGAGGTCTTCCCACATGACGTGCAGTGCGCCGCAGCCGACCACGGCCGCGTTGTCGTCGCGTTCCGCGACCCAGAACTCCTGGATGTCCTCGTAAAGCGTCACAGTGGCTTTGTCGAGCAGGATCCCCTGTCGGCTGTACGCGTCGAGCAGGCGGCGCACCTCCGGCACATCGGCCGTCCTCGCCCTGCGTACGGTGACTGCTTTACGGGTCGATTCGACGGGTGACGCGACTTCGGGGAGCTCTGCTGGCATGTCCGGACGCTATCGCCCGGCTCCGTCGCCCGCTTCCTCGGGGGCCGAGGGGACTTCAGCCGGTAGTTCGGGCGAGACGATCCGCATGGCATCCCTGAGTGCCTCGCGCTGTGCCGGCGACATCATCCCGAAGAACGCGACGAGGGCGGCTGCGGGGTTGTCGCTCTGCGCCCAGGCCTCGTTCATCAGCGCTGCCGAGTACGCGGCGCGTGTGGAGACCGCCTCATATCGATAGGCCCGGCCTTCCGCTTCGCGGCGCACCCAGCCCTTCTGATGGAGATTGTCCAATACGGTCATGACGGTCGTGTAGGCGATGGACCGTTCCTGTTGGAGGTCCTCCAGGACTTCCCTCACGGTGACCGGGCGGTTCCACTTCCACACCCGCGTCATCACTGCGTCTTCGAGTTCTCCCAAGGGGCGCGGCACGAGAAGCACAATAGTGGGAGAAGTCGGTAATTCAACGTGGGACGTGGCGACGATCGCCGAGCAATGACAAAAGGGGCGCCCACCTGGGCGCCCCTCACTGCCGATTCCGTACTGGTCGCGCCCGCCCTCAGGCGGTCGCGTCCCGCTGCGTGCCGCCACCCTGTCGGGCGGACTCGGCGCGCGCGATGGCGGCGTCGACGGCCGCGTCTTCCTTGTTCTTCTTGTCGCCGCCCTGCGACTTCACGATGGTCACGATCAGACCGATGAAGAACGCGGCCATCACGACCGGGGGCACGAGCGCGGAGACGTAGTCCATGCCCCCAGAGTAGCTACCCGACGGCCAGTCGCTGCGATGGGGCCGGAGGTTGGGCGGGGCGGCGCTTCGGGGGGAAGACCTCGGCGGGGGTGGGGACCGGGCGCTGCGGGGTCTCGGGGGCCGGCTTGGCGGGCTTGCCGCCGTCCGCCGCCGACAGGCCGCCGGGCAGGGCGAGCAGGTGGGTGCGAGAGGCCGGGACGCGGGTCCGGTACAGCGCGTCGAACTTGTCGCGTACGCCCTGTTCCGCCAGGTCGTGGCAGCGGGCGAGGAGGGCCGCCGCGGCCGGGTTCGCGGGCAGTGCGCGCAGCGCCGCGAGGTCCTCGGCGCCGGGCTTGTGGCCCGCCGCCAGGGCCTCCTCGAGGAGGCTCAGATAGCCGGGAGCGGAGCCGGGCAGGGCGGCCCGGTAGCGGTCGAGGTCGGAGCGGAGGAAGGCGCGCATGCGGATGCCTTCCCGGCTCGCTTCGTCGAGCGACTCCGCGAGTCGCAGGCAGGCCCGGACATCCTCGTCCGAGGCGGGGCTGGGATGGAGGGCGAGGGCGAGGGCGCGTCGGAGCACACGCAGCTCTTCTGCACCGAACGCCAGGCCGCCGCGGTTTCCGTAGGGCGTGGGCATGAAATGACGGTACGGCCTATTACGGACAAATCGGCTTAACCGGCAATTTCCGGGCGTGCCTCGACGGAATGCCCGGGGTGCTTTGGCGGCACGCCCGGGGCCACCTCTCAGAGCCGCGAGACGTTCCGCTCGTACACCAGGCGCAGCCCGATCAGCGTCAGCCACGGCTCGTGCTCGTCGATGACCGTGGCCTCGCCGAGGACCATCGGCGCGAGCCCGCCCGTCGCGATGACGGTCACGTCGTCCGGGTCGTCCGCGAGTTCCTTCGCCATCCGGTTCACGACCCCGTCGACCTGGCCCGCGAACCCGTACACGATGCCCGCCTGCATCGCCTCGACCGTGTTCTTGCCGATGACGCTGCGCGGCCTGGCCAGCTCGATCTTGCGCAGCTGGGCGCCGCGCATACCGAGCGCCTCGACGGAGATCTCGATGCCGGGCGCGATCACGCCGCCCGCGTACTCGCCGCGCGCGGACACCGCGTCGAAGGTCGTGGCCGTGCCGAAGTCCACGACGATCGCGGGGCCGCCGAACATCTCGACGGCCGCGACCGCGTTGATGATCCGGTCGGCGCCGACCTCCTTGGGGTTGTCCATGAGGATCGGCACGCCGGTCTTGATGCCGGGTTCGACCAGGACGGCGGGTACGTCGCCGTAGTAGCGGCGGGTGACCTCGCGCAGCTCGTGCAGGACCGAGGGGACGGTCGAGCAGATCGCGATGCCGTCGATGCCGTCGCCCAGGGCGTCGCCGAGCAGCGGGTGCATGCCCATCAGGCCCTTGAGCAGGACGGCGAGTTCGTCGGCCGTCTTGCGCGCGTCCGTGGAGATGCGCCAGTGCTCGATGATCTCCTCGCCGTCGAACAGGCCGAGGACGGTGTGGGTGTTGCCCACGTCGATGGTGAGCAGCATCAGGCGTCCGCCTCGCGCAGGTCGAGGCCGATGTCGAGGATCGGCGAGGAGTGGGTGAGCGCGCCCACGGCGAGGTAGTCGACGCCCGTCTTCGCATACGTAGCAGCGTTTTCCAGCGTGAGGCGGCCCGACGACTCCAGGAGCGCGCGGCCGTCCGTGATCGCCACCGCCTCCTCGGTCTCGCCCGGCGTGAAGTTGTCCAGGAGGATCAGGTCGGCGCCCGCGTCGAGGACCTCGCGCAGCTGGTGCAGGGTGTCGACCTCGACCTCGATCGGCAGACCGGGGAAGCGGTCACGCACGGCCTGGAAGGCCTGGGCGACGCCGCCGGCCGCCACTACGTGGTTGTCCTTGACCAGGGCCGCGTCCGAGAGGGACATGCGGTGGTTGACGCCGCCGCCCATGCGGACCGCGTACTTCTCCAGGGAGCGCAGGCCGGGGGTCGTCTTGCGGGTGTCGCGGACCTTCGCCTTCGTGCCGTCCAGAACGTCCGCCCACGCGCGCGTGGCGGTCGCGATGCCGGAGAGGCGGCACATGATGTTGAGCGCCGTGCGCTCGGCAGTGAGCAGGTCGCGGGTGCGGGTGGTGACGGAGAGCAGCTTCTGGCCCGCCTCGACCCGGTCGCCGTCCTCCGCGTGCCGCTCGACCTCGAACTCGTCGGCGGCCACTACGGAGATGACCGCTTCGGCGACGCGCAGGCCCGCCACGACGCCCGCCTCGCGGGCCGTGAAGTCGGCGGTGGCGACGGCCTCTTCGGGGATCGTGGCGACGGTCGTGACGTCCACGCCGCCGTCCAGGTCCTCGGTGATCGCCATGTGGGCGATGTCCTCGATCTCGACCGGGTGCAGGCCCGCGTCGACCAGCAGCTGGGCGAGCGACGGGTCGAGGCCGCACTCCATGACGTCGGTGCCGTTCTCGTCGTTGCCCTGCGCACAGCCGCAGTTGTCGCCGCAGCCGCCGCTGTCGGCGAGGGGGAGGTCGGGGGTGGCGCTCACGTCGGTCACTGCTCCTGAGGGTTTTCTGCCGTTGCCGGAAAGTCTGCTGTGGGTGTGGTGTACGTGGCCAGAGTCCGGTCCGGATTCAGGCGTACGACGATGTGGCGGCGCCACGTGGCATCGTCGCGGTCCGGGTGGTCCTCGCGCCAGTGGCAGCCGCGGGTCTCCTCGCGACGGCGCGCGGCGGCGACCAGGACGCGGGCCACGCACAGGAGGTTGGTGGCCTCCCAGGTGTCGACCCCCGGCTCGGACGTCTTGCCGTTCTCCGTAAGGGAGTTGACCGCTTCGGCGTGGATGCGGCCGAGCTGGGCCGCGGCCTCGGCGAGGGAGTCGGCGGAGCGCAGGACGCCCGCCCCCTCCGTCATCACGCGCTGGATGGCGAAGCGGGCCTCCGGGGGCAGGAGGGGGTGCTCCGGGGTCCGCGGGTGCTCGACGGGCGCGGGTACGCGCGCGTGGAGGCCGTTCTCCGCGTGCTGCCGCTCGATGTCGTCCGCGATGCGCTCGGCGTAGACGAGGCCTTCCAGAAGGGAGTTGGAGGCCAGCCGGTTCGCCCCGTGGACGCCCGTGCAGGCGGCCTCCCCGCACGCGTACAGGCCCGGCACCGTGGTGCGCCCGTACAGGTCGGTGCGGACGCCTCCGGAGGCGTAGTGCGCGGCGGGGGCGACCGGGATGGGCTCGGTGACCGGGTCGATGCCGTGGGCGCGGCAGGCCGCCAGGATCGTGGGGAACCGGTTCTCCCACATGTCGGCGCCGAAGTGCCGCCCGTCCAGGAACATGTGATCGGTGCCCTGCTCCAGCATGCGCCGGGTGATGCCCTTGGCGACGATGTCGCGGGGCGCCAGCTCGGCGAGTTCGTGCTGGCCCACCATGAAGCGCACGCCGTCCGCGTCCACCAGGTGCGCCCCCTCGCCGCGTACGGCCTCGGAGACGAGCGGCTGCTGGCCCTCGGCGTCCGCGCCCAGGAACAGCACGGTCGGGTGGAACTGGACGAATTCCAGGTCGCTGACCTCGGCGCCCGCGCGCAGGGCGAGGGCCACGCCGTCGCCCGTGGACACGTGCGGGTTCGTGGTCGCGGAGAAGACCTGGCCCATGCCGCCGGTCGCGAGGACGACGGCGGGGGCCAGGACCGCGCCGACGCCGTCGTGCTGGCCCTCACCCATGACGTGCAGGGAGACGCCGGCCGTGCGGCCCTCGGTGTCCGTCAACAGGTCGAGCACCAGGGCGTTCTCGACGGTTTCCAGCCCGCGCGCGCGTACTGCTTCGACGAGCGCGCGGGAGATCTCCGCCCCGGTCGCGTCGCCGCCCGCGTGCACGATGCGGCGCCGGTGGTGGCCGCCCTCGCGGGTCAGCTGGAGGTCGCCCTCGGTGGACTCGTCGAAGTGCGCGCCGGTCTCGATGAGGCGGCGGACGGCGTCGGGGCCCTCGGTGACGAGAGTGCGCACCGCCTGCTCGTCGCAGAGTCCGGCGCCGGCGACCAGGGTGTCGTCCAAGTGCTGCTCGGGGGTGTCGCCCTCGCCGAGCGCCGCCGCGACGCCGCCCTGCGCCCAGCGCGTGGAGCCGTCGTCGAGGCGGGCCTTGGTGACGACGACCGTGCGCAGGCCCGCGGCGTGGCAGCGCAGGGCCGCGGTCAGGCCCGCGACTCCGGAGCCGACGACCACGACGTCCGCTTCGATGTTCCAGCCGGGGGTGGGGGCGTGGAGCCTTATGCCGGTGCTGCTCACTAGTGGCCTCCGAAGGTCAGCGGCAGGTTGTCGATGAGGCGGGTGGCGCCCACCCGCGCGGCGACCGCGAGCACGGCCTCGCCCTCGAAGCCGTCGGTCACGTCGGTGAAGTCGCGCGGGTCGACGAGCGCCACGTAGTCGAGCTCGACCGGCGGCTGGAGCCGCTTGGCCTCGTCGAGGATCAGGCGGGCCGCCGCGAGGACGGCCGAGGGGCGGCCCGGGGACGCCGTGGCGACGGCGTGCGCGTCGGCTGCGGCACGGGCCTCGCCGATCTTCCCGAGCGCCTTGGCCCGCGCGCGCGGGGTCGGGCTCTCGGCGGCACGCGCGCGCAGGGCCTCCTGCGCCGCGTGCCGGTCGCGGCCCGTGAACAGGGCGTCGGAGAGGGCCAGCGCGGTGCGGCGCTCGGCCGGGGACAGGTAGCGGTTGCGGGAGGAGAGCGCGAGCCCGTCGTCCTCGCGGACCGTGGGCACGGCGACGATCTCCACGTCGAAGTTCAGATCGCGCACCATGCGGCGCACCAGGGCGAGTTGCTGCGCGTCCTTCTGGCCGAAGAGGGCCACGTCCGCGCGCGTGAGGTGCAGCAGCTTGGCGACCACGGTGAGCATGCCGTCGAAGTGGCCGGGGCGCGAGGCGCCTTCGAGGCGCTCCCCCATGGGGCCCGCCGTGATGCGGACCTCGGGCTGTCCGCCCGGGTAGACCTCGTCGACGGACGGCGCGAACACGACGTCGGCGCCCGCCTGTTCGGCGATCTTCACGTCCGCTTCCAGGGTGCGCGGATAGCGGTCGAGGTCCTCGCCGGCGCCGAACTGCAGCGGGTTCACGAAGACCGTGACGACCACTTCGCCGTCCGTCCCCGCGCGGGCCCTGGCCGCGCGGATCAAGGTGGCGTGGCCCTCGTGCAGGGCGCCCATCGTCATGACGACGACGCGCCTTCCGGGACGCGTGCGGGCCCGCATGTCCTCGCCCTTGTGGACGAGCCGCGTGTGCGACGTCTTCGTAGGGCTCGCCTGTATGGAGTCCGTGGGGCTCGTGGGGCTCATCGGGTCTCCTCCGCACCGGTCGCGAGGACGCCCAGCAGGTCCTCGGCGAGCTCCGGCTTCAGCAGTCCGTGCGCGAGCGCGCGGTCGGCGGTCGCACGGGCCATCGCGAGATAGCCGGCGACGGTCTGCGGGGCGTGCTTGCGCAGCTCCGTGATGTGGGCGGCGACGGTGCCCGCGTCGCCGCGCGCCACCGGGCCCGTGAGGGCCGAGTCGCCGGACCTGAGCGCGTTGTCGAGCGCCGCGCCGAGCAGCGGGCCCAGCATCCGGTCGGGAGCGCCCACGCCCGCCTCGCGGAGCAGTTCCATGGACTCGGCGACCAGGGTGACCAGGTGGTTAGCCCCGAGCGCGAGGGCCGCGTGGTAGAGCGCGCGGTTCTCCTCCGCGATCCACTCGGGCTCGCCGCCCATCTCGATGACCAGGGCCTCCGCGGCCAGCCGCAGCTCCTCGGGCGCGGTGACACCGAACGAGCAGCCTGCCAGCCGCTGGACGTCGACGGCGGTGCCGGTGAACGTCATCGCGGGGTGCAGCGCGAGCGGCAGCCCGCCCGCGCGCAGCGCCGGTTCGAGGACCTTCGCGCCGTACCGTCCCGAGGTGTGCACGAGCAGCTGACCAGGGCGTACGGCGCCGGTCTCGGCGAACCCCTCGACCAGGCCCGGCAGGACGTCGTCGGGGACGGTGAGGAGCACCAGGTCGGCCTGCGCGAGGACCTCGGCGGGCGGCACCAGGGGCACGTCGGGCAGCAGTGTCGCCGCCCGGCGCACGGAGGCGTCGGAGACTCCGGAGACGGCGACGGGGCGGTGCCCGGCCAGTTGCAGGGACGCGGCGAGCGCGGGTCCGACGCGGCCCGCACCGACGACGCCCACGGTGAGGCGGGCGGGGCGGTCCTTCGGGTCCATGGGTTCGAATCGTGGGTTCGGAGGAGGGGGTGTCGTCACGAGGCGATGGCCTTCCGTTCCAGTCCGCTCGGGGTACCGGACGATTTCTCGTCATGTTAACGCTATCTGTGGGCGCGGGCCCTGGCTGTCCACAGGCTGTGGGCAAGCGCACGTGGGTGCGCCATGATCGACAGATGGACGGAACCGCCGAGAACACTGCCACGCCCGAGAAGACGCAGAACGAACGGCTGATCACCGCGTTGCGGGGCGCCAAGCGCAGGCTGGCCAGCGGGCCGCGGGAGGCCACGCTGGGTGAGCGGTGGGAGAGCCTGTCCGCCGCCGCGGCGGAGGCCGATCTGTCGGGCGACGTCGACATCTACGGGGACGGCGTCGTGGCCGACCTGGAGGCGAGGGTCGCCGCGCTGCTCGGCAAGGAGGCGGCCGCGTTCTTCCCCACCGGCACCATGGCGCAGCAGGTCGCGCTGCGCTGCTGGGCGGGGCGTACCGGCAATTCCACGGTGGCCCTGCACCCGCTGGCGCACCCGGAGGTCCACGAGCGCGAGGCGCTGACCACGGTGACGGGGCTGCGCACCGTGCACCCCACGCGCGCGGCGCGGCAGATCGACGCCGAGGACGTGCACGACTTGGACGAGCCGTTCGGGACGCTGATGCTCGAACTGCCGCTCAGGGACGCCGGGTTCGTGCTGCCCACCTGGGAGGAGCTGGAGGAGGTCTGCGAGGCGGCACGCGCGCGTGACGCCGTGATCCACTTCGACGGGGCCCGCCTGTGGGAGACCACGGTGCACTTCGGGCGCCCGCTGGACGAGATCGCGGAGCTCGCGGACAGCGTCTACGTGTCGTTCTACAAGTCGCTCGGCGGCCTCAGCGGCGCGGTGCTCGCGGGCCCGGAGTCGTTCGTCGGCGAGGCCAGGACGTGGCGGCACCGCTACGGAGGCCAGGTCTTCCAGCAGTTCCCGCAGGCGATCGCGGCGCTGGCGGGTCTTGAGCGGGAGCTGCCGCGGCTTCCCGAGTACGTGGCGCACGCGCGCGTGGTCGCGCAGGCGCTGCGGGAGGGGTTCGCCGAGGCCGGTGTCGCCGGGGCGCGGGTGTTCCCCGAGGTGCCGCACACGCACCAGTTCCGGGTCTGGCTGCCCTACGACGCCGAGGCGCTCACGGAGGCCGGGATCGCGCAGGCGGAGGAGGCGCGGACGGCGTTGTTCGCGCACTGGTCGCAGGAGGGTTCGGTGCCGGGGTTCGCGACCACGGAGGTCACGGTCGCCGGGGCCGGTCTTGAGTGGGGCCCGGACGACGTCCGCGCGGCCGTCGCGGACTTCGTGGGGCGGATCCCCGCGTAGGGGGCGGGGTCAGCAACCGGCCGGGTGGCCGCGGCGTCCCGACAGCCGGCGGGTCAGGGCCGCCCGGATCCGGCCGCGGGCCGGGCGGCCGGCCACGACCGCCTTGAACCGGCGGTAGTCGCGCAGCTCCCGGAGGGCGGCGACGTCGTTCAGACCGGGCGCCGGCGGAGCCGCTTCGCCGCGCTGGGCGGCCCGGTAGAGGTCGATGGCGTACTGCTGGGTGAAGCTCATGTCGAACACCTCGCCCTTCATCTCGATTGTCGCGCTGTGCCCCGGAATCAGCCTGTTTGCTGCCGTTCGGGGCCGATGGGTACGAGATTGCGTCCGGCGCCGCCGCCCGGTCACGTCGATTGACGGGAGTCGTCAATCGACGGCCCGACTGTCAGTGGCGGCGTGCACCATGGGGTCATGAGCGTGAGCATCGACATCACGGGCCTGGCGCCCGAGCGGATCCATGTCGTGCCCTCACCCCTGGCCGAGCTGGGCATGGCGCTGCACGCGCTGTCGGAGCCCGCCCACCACCCGGGGCTGCAGGGGTGGACGACGAGCGTGACGGCGTGCCTGGACCCGTGCCTCGCGGACCGGATGTGCGAGGCGGACTTCCTGTGGCGGACGACGTTCTCGGACGTCTTCACGCCGTCCGCCGGAATGCCGGGGCGGCGCACCCTGCCCGGCGCCACGCTCGCCGAGGAGCTCGACCTGCTCGACAAGCTCTCCGACGAGCAATTCGTTGATGCCGCACTGGAGTTCACGTGCCAGTCGCAGTACGCGGAGCGCGCGGTGAACCGGCTCGCTGATCCGGGCACCCGCGAGCGCGCGCTCGAACTCGCCGCCGCGCGCGGGGCGCCCCAAGTCCGCTTCACCCAGCGCCTGCTGGAGGACCCGCCCGCCGTCAGGTCGTGGTTCCGCGAGCTGCTGCAGGACTGCGACGAGGCATTCTTCTCGGACGTATGGGCGCGTGTGCGGCACCAGTTGGCGGCCGACGCGCGGCACAAGACGGAGGTGCTGCGCCGCAAGGGCCTCGGGGAAGCGCTCGCGGCGACCTCCTCCGCGGTCGCGCTCGACGAGGCGGGTCGCACGGTCGTCGTCGACAAGATCTCCGTGGGGCGTACGGAGACGGGCGGTGGCAATCTGATCCTGACGCCGACCAGCCTGGGGTGGCCGCATCTGTGGGTGCTGCACCGCAGCGGCTGGCAGCCGATGATCACGTACCCGATCGCCTCCCCCGGGCTCACGACACCGCCCTCCGTGGAGCAGCTGACGCGGCGCATGTCGGCGCTCGCCCACCCCACGCGCATGCGGCTGTGCCGGCACCTGGCCCGCGGCGCGTACACGACGAGCGAGCTGGCCGACGCGCACGGCATGTCCGCGCCGGAGATATCCCGGCACCTGTCGGTGCTGAAGAAGGCCGAGCTGATCACGACGCGGCGGCGCGGCCGCTATGTGCAGCACCAGTTGGACCTGAGCGTGGTCTCGCGCCTCGGCGGGGACTTCATCGAGGGGGTGCTGCGCTGACCGCCCGGGCCCGGTCGGTCGGGGCTCAGGCCCCGGCGCCGCCCGCCCGGACGAGCCCCGTCTCGTAGGCGAGGACGACGACCTGGACCCGGTCGCGCAGGTCGAGCTTGGTCAGGATGCGGCCCACATGGGTCTTCACCGTGGCCTCGGACAGCACCAGGCGCGCGGCAATCTCACCGTTCGAGTGCCCCTGGGCGACCAGGACCATGACCTCGCGCTCGCGCTCGGTGAGCCGCTGGAGCCGCTTGTGCTGCGGCTGGTCGGGACCGCTGGGCAGCATCGGGGCGAACCGGTCGAGCAGCCGCCGGGTCGTGGACGGGGCGACCACCGCGTCGCCGCTGTGCACGGCGCGGATCGCGGTGAGCAGCTCCCCCGGGGGCACGTCCTTGAGCATGAAGCCGGAGGCCCCCGCCCTGAGCCCCGAGAACGCGTACTCGTCGAGGTCGAAGGTGGTCAGGATGAGGACCTTGGGCGGGTCGGCCTCCGCGCAGATCCGCCGCGTCGTCTCGACCCCGTCGAGCTTCGGCATGCGGACGTCCATGAGGACCACGTCCACGGAGGTCGAGCGCAGCACCTCCAGCGCCTCGACGCCGTCGCCCGCTTCGGCGACGACCTCCATGTCCGGCTGCGCGGCGAGCACCATCCGGAAGCCGGTGCGCAGCAGCACCTGGTCGTCGACGAGCATGACCTTGATCGACATCGGGCGGTCCTCACTTGTACGTGTCGGTGGACTTGTACGTGTCATCTGTACGCGTCATCGGTGGACTTGTACGTGTCAATGGGCGGGCTTGAGAGGCAGCAGCACGCTGATACGGAAGCCACCGCCGGGCCGTGGTCCCGCGTCCAGCGTGCCGCCGACCATACCGACGCGCTCGCGCATCCCGATGAGGCCGTGGCCGCGGCCGTCCGCGCCCCCGTCCTCGTACAGCTCGTGCGGGGCGCCCTTGCCGTCGTCCTCGACGAGCAGGCCGAGGCCGTCGTCGAAGTAGACGAGGCGGACGCTGGCGCCCGCGTTCGGACCGGCGTGCTTGCGGGTGTTGGTGAGGGCTTCCTGGACGATGCGGTACGCGGTCAGCTCGACGCCGCTGGGCAGCGGGCGCGGGGTGCCCTCCACCCTGAAGTCGACCGGGAGGCCCGCCGTGCGCACCTCGTCGACGAGCTCCTCTATCTGCTCGACGTCGGGCTGCGGAACGTACTCGCCGGCCTCCTCGTGCTCGCCGGTGCGCAGCACGCCGAGCAGCCTGCGCATCTCCGCGAGCGCCTGCCTGCCGGTGCCGGAGATGGTCTCCAGGGCCTTCTTGGCCTGGTCGGGCGCCTGGTCGAGGACGTAGGCGGCGCCGTCGGCCTGCACCACCATCACCGACACGTTGTGCGCGACGACATCGTGCAACTCGCGTGCGATACGCGCCCGTTCGGCCGCCACCGCGACCTTCGACTGCGCCTCGCGCTCCTTCTCCAGGCGGTTGGCGCGCTCCTCCAGCTGTGCCAGATACGCGCGCCTGGTGCGCAGCGAGTCGCCGAGCACCCAGGCGAGGGCGAACGGCACCATCTGGAAGACCGTGATGAGGATCTGGCCGGTGGTGCTGATGTCGCCGACGGTGGGCCAGCGGAGCTGGGAGAGCGGCGCCGCGAACAGGCCGCCGATCAGACCGAGGCGGGACGCCCAGCGCGGGCCGTTCACCGCGCAGGTGTAGATGATGACCAGCATCGCGAAGTCCGACGGATTGATCTTCGCGTCGAACACCAGCTGGCCGAGGCCCGTGACCACCGCGAGCAGCAGCATCTTGTCCGGCATCCGGCGGCGCAGCGCGACCACCACGGACATCAGGCCGGCGCTGACGAGTAGCGCCGTCTCGTTCCCGTACGACGCACCGCCGGCCCCGCCCGCGCCCACCATGGTCACGGACATGCCGAAGAGAATCACGGCCCAGAAGCCGTCGACCCACGTCGGATGTCTGCGGAGGAAGTCGTAGACGCGCTGCACGTAACCCAGAGTAGGTATGCGTGCAGCGCGCAGGGGTCAACCGGAGGGTCGATCCGGACCCGGCGCGCGTACTCCTGAAGGTGGAGACCCCCACGGCGCGTGCGCCCGGCGCACTTAGCCTTCAGGTGTGGAGAACGGACAACAGGGGGCACCGCGCGGGTGGCGCGCGGCCACCGAAGAGGCGCTGTACGGACCGGCCGGCTTCTACCGCAGGCCCGAGGGTCCTGCGGGGCATTTCCGCACGTCGGTGCATGCGTCGCCGCTGTTCGCCGGGGCCGTCGCCGAGCTGTTGTGCCGGGTGGACGCGGCTCTCGGCGAACCCGACGGGTTGGCGTTCGTCGACATGGCGGCGGGCCGCGGCGAGCTGGTTTCGCGCGTCCTACAGGTGCTGCCGGAAAAAGTGGCGCTACGCGTGCGTGCCTACGCGGTGGAGAAGGCGGAACCTCCCGCCGGGCTCGACCACCGGATCGAGTGGCGGGCCGAGCCGCCCACCGGTGTCACCGGACTCCTCTTCGCGAACGAGTGGCTCGACAACGTGCCCCTGGAGGTCGTCGAGGCGGACGCCGACGGCACGGCCCGGCTGGTCCTCGTACGCGAGGACGGCACGGAGTCCCTCGACGCGGCGCCGCTCGACGAGGCGTCGGCGGGCTGGCTGCGCCAGTGGTGGCCGCTGCCGCCGGAGCCGGGCCTGCGCGCGGAGGTGGGCAGGACCCGCGACGAGGCCTGGGCGGCGGCCGTACGCACCCTGGAGCGCGGCCTGGCGGTCGCCGTGGACTACGCGCACACCCGCGCCTCCCGGCCCCCCTTCGGCACGCTCACGGGCTTTCGCGAGGGCCGCGAGACGCCTCCCGTACCGGACGGTTCCTGCGACATCACGGCGCACGTGGCGCTGGACGCATGCGCGACCACCCCGGGCGCCCGCCTCCTCACGCAGCGCGCCGCCCTCCGGGCCCTCGGCGTCACCGGCGGCCGCCCGCCGCTGGCCCTCGCCTCGCAGGACCCGGCGGCGTACGTCCGGGCGCTCGCGGGAGCGGGAGAGGCGGCGGAGCTGACCGCGCGGGGCGGGCTCGGCGACTTCGGCTGGCTGGTCGAACCCGTGCGCCTGCCGAGCGACGGCCTACTTGTCGATGTCGCCGACCACGAAGAACAGTGACCCGAGGATCGCCACCATGTCGGCGACGAGCGTCCCCGGAAGCAGCTCGGTCAGCGCCTGGATGTTGTTGTACGAGGCGGAGCGCAGCTTGAGCCGGTACGGCGTCTTCTCGCCCTTGGAGACGAGGTAGTAGCCGTTGATGCCGAGCGGGTTCTCCGTCCACGCGTACGTGTGGCCCTCGGGTGCCTTGAGGACCTTCGGGAGGCGCTGGTTGACCGGGCCCTGCGGGAGGTCCGCGATCCGGTCGAGGCAGGCGTCGGCGAGGTCGAGCGCGTTGTGCGCCTGCTCCAGGAGGCACTCGAACCGGGCCAGGCAGTCGCCTTCTTGTCGCGTGACGACCTTCAGGGTGTCCTGCAGCTCTCCGTAGGCGAGGTACGGCTCGTCGCGCCTGAGGTCGAAGTCGACGCCTGAGGCGCGGGCGATCGGTCCGCTGACTCCGTAGGCGTGCGCGGCCTCGGCGGACAGCACGCCCACCCCGCGCGTACGGCCCCGGAAGATCTCGTTGCCGAGGACGAGGTTGTCGTAGACGTCCATGCGGGAGCGCACGGACGCGACGGCCTCGCGCGCGCGGGTCGTCCAGCCGAGCGGCAGGTCCTCCTTGAGGCCGCCGACGCGGTTGAACATGTAGTGCATGCGCCCGCCGGAGACCTCCTCCATGACGTTTTGGAGTTCCTCGCGCTCCCGGAAGGCGTGGAAGACGGGCGTGATTCCACCTAGTTCGAGCGGGTACGAACCCAGGAACATCAGATGGTTGAGCACCCGGTTCAACTCGGCGAGCAGCGTCCGCAGCCACACGGCGCGCTCCGGTACCTCCATGCCCAGCATCCGCTCGACGCCGAGCACGACGCCCAGCTCGTTCGAGAACGCGGACAGCCAGTCGTGGCGGTTGGCGAGCATCACGATCTGTCGGTAGTCGCGCGCTTCGAAGAGCTTCTCCGCACCACGGTGCATGTAGCCGATGACCGGCTCCGCGTGCTGGATGCGCTCGCCGTCGAGCACGAGACGCAGGCGCAGCACACCATGGGTGGAAGGGTGCTGCGGACCGATGTTGAGCACCATGTCGGTGCTCTCCGCGGCACCACCGATGCCGACCGTGGCCTGAGTCGTGGGCGTCATGCCGACAGTGTCTCCTACGTAGGGTGGGCGCATGGAAACAGGGGCAACGGGGACTTCGGGCGTCGCGGGCACTCCCCCTGAGGCCGAACCCGCATGGACGGGCCTGCCACCCGGCCTGTTGAAGCTGCGCCGCCTGTTGCTCGTGCTGTGGCTGGTGCCGCTGGCCGCGGCGGTCGGGGTGCTGCTGTGGATCCTCGCGGGGCCGCCCTGGGCCGCGTTCGGGCTGCTGCCCCTGGCGGTGCTGCTGTGGGGCTGGGTGATGCTCGGCCGCAACTGGCGCTCGTGGCGGTACGCGGAGCGGGCCGACGACCTGCTGATCAGCCGCGGCATCCTGTGGCACCAGGAGACGATCGTGCCGTACGGGCGGATGCAGCTGGTCGAGGTGACATCCGGGCCGCTGGAGCGGAAGTTCGGCCTGTCCAGCCTGCAACTGCACACCGCCGCCGCGGCCACCGACGCGACGATCCCCGGCCTCGTGCCCGCGGAGGCCGAGCGGCTGCGCGACCGCCTCACCGAACTCGGCGAGGCCCGATCGGCGGGCCTGTGACGGCCTCCCGCGTCCCCGACGACGCCCCGGCCCACCAGCCCGCTCAGGACGTGCGAGAGCGGCGTCTGCACCCCGTCACGCCGCTGCGCCGCGCGTGGGCGCCCATCGCGATCCTGCTCGGCTGGGCCGTCCACGACATGGACCAGGCGCAGCGCCAGCTCGCCAACCTCAGCACCGCCGTGCTCCTGATCGGCATCGGTGTACTGGTTCCGGCGGCCGCCCTGTACGGATTCCTCACCTGGTGGTTCACGCACTTCGCCGTGACCGACACCGAACTGCGCATCCGTACGGGCCTGTTGTTCCGCCGCACCGCCCACATCCGGCTCGACCGCCTCCAGGCGGTGGATGTCACGCAGCCGCTCCTGGCCCGCTTCGTAGGCGTGGCCAAACTGAAACTCGACGTAGTAGGAGCCGAAAAGAAGGACGAGCTCGCCTTCCTGGGAGAGCGCGAGGCCGGGAAGCTGCGTGCCGAACTCCTCGCCCGGGCCGCCGGATTCGCGCCCGAGTCGGCGCAGGACGTGGGCGAGGCGCCGGCGCGGCCGATCCTGCACACGCCCCCGCGGATGCTCGCGGTGGCGCTGCTCCTGACGGGCGCACCCTGGGCGATGCTGCTCGCCGCGGTCGCCGTCCCGGTGCTCCTGTGGTTCGCCACCCACAACCTGTGGACAGTGATCGCGGTCGCGGTGCCGCTGGTCGGCGGGGCCTTCACCAACAGCGCGGGCCGGTTCATCAAGGAGTACGACTGGACGGTCAGCGAGTCCCAGGACGGGCTGCACATCGACCACGGGCTGCTCGACCGGGTGCACGAGACGGTGCCGCCGGGACGGGTACAGACCGTACGGATCGTCGAGCCGCTGCTGTGGCGGCGCCGCGGCTGGGTCCGCGTCGAGCTGCACGTCGCCGGGTCCTCGAACACCGCGCTCGTCCCCGTGGCGCCGCGTGAGGACGCCGAGGACGTCGTCGCGCGGATCCTGCCGGGGGTCACGGTGCCGAAGCCGGCCGACTTCGCGGGGGTGCCGCGGCGCGGGCGCTGGTGCGTGCCGGTGTGGTGGCGGAGCTACGGAGTGGCGGTCACGGAGACGGTGTTCGCCGCGCGCCACGGGCTGCTGCAACGCCGCCTCGCGCTCGTCCCGCACGCCAAGGTACAGAGCGTGCGCGTCACTCAGGGGCCCTGGGAGCGGCACTGGCGGGTCGCCGATCTGCACCTGGACACGGGCGCCAACAAGACGGTGACGGCCCGCCTGAGGGACGTGGACGAGGCGTCCGACCTCCTGCGCGCCCAGGCGGACCGCTCCCGTACGAGTCGGCGCGACGCGCGGCCGGACCGGTGGATGGCGGGGACGTGAGGGTTCCTTGACCGGGAGCCGGGTGAACGACTGAGGGGCGAGCCGGCTGCCCGCCGACTCGCCCCTCACCCGCTCGATCTCATGCCTGACGTGTCACGCCTGAAGCCTCACGCCTGAAGCGTCATGCCTGAAGTGCCGACCTCAGCTCGCCCATGTCGATCTGCTCCGTCTCGTCGTGCGCGGTCAGGTCGATGACCTGCTGCTCACGCTCGGCGTCTTCTTCGGAGACGTTGTCGCTGCCCTCGGCCTCGGGCCGGGACTCGGCCGCGACCTCCGCCGCCAGCTCCTCGCCCACGACGTCCGCCAGGTCTTCCCCGCCCTGCAGGGAGCGCCCCGCGCCGAAGAAGTCGAAACCGCCCTGGGGGACCTTCCGCGCGGGTGCCGCGGGTACGACCATCGCGGCGGCAGGCACGGTGAAGTGACCGGCCGCCGCCTCGGACTTCCCCTGGGAATCGGCCTCCTCCGCCGCGTGCGCCGCCGGCTCGGGCCGCGCGAGACGCTTGAGCGCGACATTGGCCTTCCGGTACATCTCCGGGGTCGGCCGGCCCGGCACGGCCGGGGGCACGGGCGGCAGCGCCCTCGCCGGGGCGGCAGCCTCTATCGCGAGCCGTCGCCGGCCCTCGAGCGCGCTGGCCCGCTCCGTCTCCGCGTTCGCGTACCGCCGCAGCAGCGCCGCGTGCTCGCCCCGCAGCGCGGCGAGCTCGGCACGCTTCGACCGCAGCTTGCCCTCCAGGCGGGTGCGCAGCTCACGCGACTCGTCGAGGTCGCCCTCCAGCTCCGCCACGGCCTCCTCGTGCCGCCACCGCTCGCTCGCGGCGCCGCGCGTCAGCTCGGCGACCCGCTTGCCCGCGAGCCGGTCCCAGCGGCGCATCACCACGGCGCCGATCACCGCCGCCGCGGCGGCCGCAGCGGCGACGCCCCGCAGAACGAGCGGATCCTCGGACAGCCAGGCGGCCCCCGCGCAGACGAGAGGCACACCGGCGATCACCGTCGGAGGCAGGAGGCGGTGCAGGGGCGGAGAATGGCGGTGGCGTCCACGTGGCATGGCCAGAAACTTACCGCGCGTAGGCAAATCACGAAGCCCCGCCCGGCAAAATTCGGACACACCTGTCACAGAAAACACCTAACCCCCGTACAGGCAAGGCCACTTACCGCGACCGATACCGATCGCCCCTCACTCCGGCGACACGCGCCGATCAAGATCATTTAGCGATGAGGTCCTTGGACTCCAGATACTCCTTCGCGACATCGCCTTCCTTCTGCCGCTCGGCGTCGACCTTCCGGTTCAGCTCGACGAGATCATCCGTCGTGAGCGCCTTCGTCAACTTCCCGAGGACATCGGCAATCTTCTTGTCGCCCGCATCCTTGGCGTTCACAACCGGAACGATGTTGTCCGCGTTCTGCAGCTTCTTGTCGTCCTCAAGAAGAACGAGGTCGAAGTTCTCCAGCGTCGCGTCGGTCGTGGTCGTCAGGACCAGCTGGTCCGTGCCGCTCTTCACCGCCTGCTTCGACTGCGTGGTGCCGACACCCTTGGGATCGATTCCCGTGACATCGATCCCGTACGACTTCTTGAGTCCCGGCGCGCAGAACGGCCGGGTCTCGCATTCGTCACCGGCCGCGATCTTCACCTTCTCGCCCGACTTGCCAAGATCCGAAAGAGTCTTCAACTTGTGCTTCTCGGCAAAGCTCTTGCTCACCGCGAACGCGTTCTGATCGACGGCCTCTCCCGCGTCCAGAACCTTCAGCCCCTGCGGCTCGGCCAGCTTGCGCAGAGCGGTCACCGTGGCATCGACATCGCTCGACGCGACCGGCTTCGCCTTGGGCCCGTTCTTCTTCAGGTTGAGGAATTCGGCGAGCGTCGCCGCGTATTCGGGCACCACGTCGATGGCTCCCTTGGCGAGCTGCGGCTCGTAGATCTCGCGGTTCTCCACCGTCTTGACCGACGCGTCGTACCCGGCGTCGGCCAATATCTGCCGGTACAGCTCACCGAGCACCTTGGCCTCGGTGAAACGCGCGGCGCCGATGACGACCTTGCCCTTCCCGCCGCCGCCACCCGACGCGCTCGCATCGTCCTTGCTCTCGAGGCTGTCGCCGCCACCGCACGCGGTCAGCCCCGCGGTCAGCGCACCCACGGTCACGGCCGCCAGGGCCACTCGACGCGTTCTGCTGTTCATCGCTCTCCTCGTCGCACTGCCGGAACTGACAACAAACACAAGCCCTCGCACCCAGGCCCCGGAACCGGGCCCCGGCCACTGGGTCACGCCCGCCTCCGCATGGGGTCGAAGGCCCACCCCGCCGCGACGAACAGGCCCTCCGCGGCCAGCGCGAGCGCGGCCACGAGCACCGCCCCCGCGACCACCTGCGGCGTGTTCTGAAGGCTGAACCCCGCCGTGATGATCCGCCCGAGCCCACCCTCCCCGGCCATCGCCGCCAACGTCGCCGTCGCGATCACCTGCACCGTCGCGGACCGCAGCCCGGTCATCACCAGCGGGTACGCCAGCGGCAGTTCGACGCGGGCGAAGACCTGGCGGCCGCTCATGCCCATGCCGCGCGCGGCCTCCACCACCGACCGGTCGACCTCGCGCATCCCCACGTACGCGTTGGTGAGCAGCGGCGGCACCGCGAACAGCACCAGCGCGATCAGCGTCGGCACATCGCCGTGCCGGCCGAGCGGGGTGAGCGTGAGCAGCACGAGGACTGCCAGCGTCGGTATCGCGCGCCCCACGTTCGAGATGTTGATCGCGAGCGCGCCGCCCTTGCCCTTGTGCCCGAGCCACAGGGCCAGCGGCAGGGCGATCAGGCAGGAGACGGCGAGCGCGACACCGCAGAAGTACAGGTGCTCGGCGAGGCGGTGCCACACCCCCTTCTCCCCTTGCCAGTTGGCACCCGTGGCCAGCCAGTCGTAGGCCCCCGATATCGCGTTCATGCCACCTTCTCCGGCTCGACGCGCGCCACGTCGTCGCGGCCGCGGAGCCCCCGTATTCGGAACCCGCCCCGGGCGGGCGCCCCCACCCTCGTCCACGGCGTCAACCACCGCTGCACACCGAGCAGCAGCAGGTCAGCCACGATCGCGAGCAGTACGCACAGCACGGACGCCGTGAGCACCTGCGCCTTGAAGTCGCTCTGCAGACCCCCGACGATCAGCGTGCCGAGCCCGCCGTAGTCGACGATCGAGCCGACCGTCGTCAGCGCCACCGTGGAGACCGTCGCGATCCGCACCCCGGCCAGCATCGCCGGGAGCGCCAGCGGCAGTTCGACCTCCCACAGCAGCCGCAGCGGCCCGTACCCCATCCCGCGCGCGGCCTCCCGCGCCTCCTCCGGGACCGCCTGAAGGCCCGCCAATATGTTCCGCACGAGGATCGTCAGGGAGTACAGCACGAGCCCCGTGACCACCAGCGAGGCCGAGAGCCCGAACAGGGGCAGCAGCAGCGAGAACATCGCGAGCGACGGGATCGAGTAGAGCACCGTGGTCACGCCGAGCACCGGCCCCGCGAAGACGCGGGCGCGCCGGGCAAGGAGCGCGAGCGGGAGGGAGACGATGACGCCGATCACCACCGCCGCCACCGTGATGCCGAGGTGCTGGACGGTCGCGTCGACCAACTCCTGGCTGCGGGTGCGCACATACTCCCCGCACACCCAGTCATTGGCCACCAGGCAGTTCTGCTCGCTCACGCCGGCCACCTCCCCCGATTCCCCGAACGTATGTCAGCCGGCCGCACACCCGCATGCACGTTTCTCGACCGCCAATGACCCTAGCCCGGCCCACTGACAACGGCCGAGCCCCGGCCGCCAGGCGCAACACCGCGTTCACATGACTGCCTCACCGGGGCATCCCCAACCCGGCCGCGTCCCGGCAGAATGGGGTCCCATGATCCGGTTCGAGCACGTCAGCAAGCGGTACGCGGACGGCACCACCGCCGTCGACGATCTGTCCTTCGAGGTGAACGAGGGCGAACTGGTCACGCTCGTCGGCCCGTCGGGCTGCGGCAAGACCACGACGATGAAGATGGTGAACCGGCTCATCGAACCCACCGCGGGCCGGATATTCCTCGACGGCGACGACATATCCGGGGTCGACCCGGTCCAACTGCGCCGCCGCATCGGCTATGTGATCCAGCAGGTCGGCCTGTTCCCGCACAAGTCGGTCCTCGACAACACCGCGACCGTGCCGCACCTGCTGGGCGTCAAGCGCGCCAAGGCTCGCGAGCGGGCGGCGGAGTTGCTCGACCTGGTGGGCCTCGACCCGAAGGTGTTCGGCGAGCGCTACCCCGAGCAGCTCTCCGGCGGTCAGCGGCAACGCGTGGGCGTGGCGAGGGCGTTGGCGGCCGACCCGCCCGTGCTGCTGATGGACGAGCCGTTCGGAGCGGTCGACCCCGTGGTGCGCGAGCACCTGCAGAACGAGTTCCTGCGCCTCCAGCAGACGCTCGGCAAGACCGTCCTGTTCGTCACGCACGACATAGAGGAGGCCGTCCGCCTCGGCGACCGGATCGCCGTCTACGGAGACGGTCGCATCGAGCAGTACGACACCCCCTCCGCGGTCCTCGGCACACCCGCCACCGACTACGTGGCCGACTTCGTGGGCGCCGACCGCGGCCTCAAGCGCCTCTCGGTGACGCCCATCGAGGAGGGCGACCTGGAGCAACCGCCCGTCGTCCACCTCGACGACCCGCTACCCAGGGAGCTCGACGCCCGCTGGGCCGTCGTCCTGGACAACGACAACAACCTGCACGGCTGGATCTCCGCCGAGCACGCGCGCGTGGCCGCGAACAAGGGCGACACCGTGCGCGACCACGCGCGCCGCATGGAGGCCTGGCTGCCGGTGGGCGCCCCGCTCAAGCAGGCGTTCGCGACGATGCTCCAGCACGACGCGGGCTGGATCGCCGTCATCGACGAACACAGCGAGGGGCGCTTCCTCGGCGTGCTGACCCCGGCCCGGCTGCACGAGGCGCTGCGCCGCTCCACGGCCGCGGACGCGCGGGACATCACGCGCGCGGAGGTCGAGCTGGAGACGGTGGAACCGCTCCTCCCCCAGTGAGGCCCCACCGGCTGTCCCGGTGAAGCCCCATCGGAAAGCCCCACCGGGGTTCGCCGTTCACGAGTGAACCCCGGTCGCTCCGCTTCCGTCCTACAGGTCGTACGTCACGGATGCGGCATTCGCACCGTGTTCACATGTCTCGCGGTGCGAGCGGCGGCAGGAGGCGCGGGGATGCGGCGGATCGCGGGCGCCTGCCTCCTGGCCGGCTGCACGGACATCGTGGCCGGCGTCCTGCCACGGTTCGCACGCAGCCGTACGGGCGGCGTCACGGAAGCGCTGCCGGGCACGTACGGCCCGTACGCCGCGGCACTCGCGCTCGGCAGCGGAGTGCTGATCGTCCTGCTCACGCGCATGCTGCGGCGCCACAACCGGCGGGCCTGGTGGGCGGTCCTGGTGCTGCTGCCGCTCGGCGCCGCCGGGCAGTTCGTGTACCGGGACTCGCCCGTGGGGGTCGTAGGCGTCGCCCTGGCCCTGGTGCCGCTGTGGCTCCTGATACGCGACCGGAAGCGGTTCGACGCGCCGCCCGACCCGCGCGGCCGCTGGCGCGCCCTGTCCAACTTCGTGCTCCTGGGCGCCGGTTCACTGCTGATCGGCCTCGCCGTCGTCAGCGCGCACCCGGAGCGGCTCGTCGGCGCCCCGAGCCTCGTGGACCGCCTGGAGCACGTCCTGTGCGGTCTGCTCGGCATGGAGGGTCCGCTCGTCTACGTAGGCGGCACGGCGCACACCGTCGCCCTCTCGCTCGGCACCCTCGGCCTGGTCACCGCGCTGACCACGCTCTACCTCGCGTTCCGCCCCGAGGGCCCGGCCGCCCGCGACAAGGGGATCGTGTTCTCGCCCAGCGGCAAGGCGGCGGTCCGCTACCGGGTCGTGTCGGGCGTGATGCTGGCCAAGGGCGACCCCATGGGCGACGTAGAGGCGTGGCCGGGGGCCATGGAGCGCTTCATGGACGAGGCGCGGACCCACTCCTGGACACCGGCCGTCATGGACTGCTCCGAGACGGGGTGCGCGGTCTGGACCCGCGAGACCGGCCTCACCGCGCGGCCCCGCCGCGAGAGCGGCGGCACCTTCCCAGGCCGCCGAAGCCGCGAGATCCCGCAGGCCGCGAAGGGCCTAGGCTTGAGGCCATGAGCACGTCGCAGGTCCGCCGGGGCCACGTAGCCAACCTCCCCGTTTGGGACCGCTGCGCGGTCATGGGTGTCGTCAATGTGACGCCGGATTCGTTCTCCGACGGCGGCCGCTGGTTCGACACGACCGCCGCGATCAAGCACGGCCTCGACCTGGTCGCCGAGGGCGCCGACCTCGTGGACGTCGGCGGCGAGTCCACCCGTCCGGGCGCCAGCCGCGTCGACGAGGACGAGGAGCTCAGGCGCGTCATCCCCGTCGTACGAGGGCTCGCCTCCGAAGGCGTGACGATCTCGGTCGACACCATGCGCGCCTCCGTCGCCGAGCAGTCCCTCGCCGCAGGCGCCTCCCTGGTCAACGACGTGAGCGGCGGCCTCTCCGACCCGGAGATGGTCCCGGTCGTCGCCGCGACGGGAGCGCCCTTCGTCGTGATGCACTGGCGCGGCCTCCTGGAGGGCACCAATGTGCCCGGCACCTACGAGGACGTCGTCTCCGAAGTCGTGAACGAGCTCCACGCGCGCGTGGAGGCCGCCATCGAGGGCGGCATCGCCCCCGACCGCATCGTCATCGACCCGGGCCTCGGCTTCTCCAAGAACGCCGAGCACGACCTCTCCCTGCTCGCCCACCTCGACCGGCTGCACGCGCTCGGCCACCCGGTCCTCGTCGCGGCCTCCCGCAAGCGGTTCCTCGGCCACGTCCTGGCCGGCGAGCAGGGCGCCCCGCCGCCCGCCCGTGAGCGCGACGCCGCCACCGCCGCCGTCTCCGCGCTCGCCGCGCAGGCGGGCGCCTGGGCCGTCCGCGTCCACGAAGTGCGGGCCACCGCCGATGCCGTCCGCGTGGCACGCGCGGTCGAAGGAGCCCAGTGACCGAGGCCGACGTCCAAGCCGTCGACACCGCCAACCGCACCTACTACGAAGCCGTCGAACGCGGCGCGTTCGAGGAACTCACCGCCCTGTGGCTCGCCCCCGAGGACGTCGAGTACGCCGAGGACGCCGACCCGGACGAGGCCGAGGACACCTCCGTCAGCTGCGTGCACCCCGGCTGGCCGGTGCTCACGGGCCGGGGCGAGGTGCTCCGCTCGTACGCGCTGATCATGGCGAACACGGAGTACATCCAGTTCTTCCTGACCGACGTGCAGATCAGCGTCGTCGCCGACACCGCCCTGGTGACCTGCACGGAGAACATCCTCAGCGGCGGCCCCGCCCCCAAGGACGGCGACGAGCTCGGCCCGCTCGTCGGCCAGCGCGTCGTCGCCACCAACGTGTTCCGGCGCACCCGCGAGGGCTGGAAGATCTGGTCGCACCACGCCTCCCCCGTGCTCGCCGACGCGGATGACGAATCCGACGAGATGAACAACGCCGACGACGGCGGATCACCCGCCTGAGTGGGTACGCGCCCTCACAGAGCACGAAACCCCGATGCGAGGTTGCGCTCCCGACCCCTTGGGTATGGGCGGCTACCAGCAGCGAGCGCACCGTGGGGCGGGTGTGCCGGGTGGGATCAGTCATAGCCCCCGCGGGCCGGTGGTGTCAGTGCTCGCAGGTAGATTCGATCGAGGCCGGGACATCGACCGCACATCGATGGGCCCGGCCTTCAACGACGACTGCAGGAGTGATTCGCGTGGATCGTGTCGCGCTGCGCGGCCTCAAGGCCCGTGGGCACCATGGCGTCTTCCCGAAGGAACGCGAGGAAGGCCAGACCTTCATCGTCGACCTGGTGCTCGGCCTGGACACGCGAGCGGCCGCGGCCGACGACGACCTGGCGAAGACCGTGCACTACGGCATCGTGGCGGAGGAGGTCGTGGCCGTTGTCGCGGGCGACCCCGTGGATCTCATCGAGACACTCGCCGAGCGCATCGCCCAGACATGCCTGAAGCACGAAGGCGTCCAGGAGGTCGAGGTCTGCGTCCACAAGCCGGACGCACCGATCACCGTGCCCTTCGACGACGTGACCGTCACCATCACCCGGAGCCGAGTATGAACCAAACTCCGTTCGACCCGACCGTCCAGCCGGTGCCGACCTCCGTGATGGAGCAGGTCGACGCCGCCGACACCACGCTCTCGAACCCCAAGCGCGCCGTGATCTCCCTCGGCGCGAACCTGGGCAACCGCCTGGAGACCCTCCAGGGCGCCGTCGATGCCCTGGAGGACACCCCCGGCGTCCGCGTCAAAGCCGTCTCGCCCGTCTACGAGACGGAGCCCTGGGGCGTCGACCCGGAGAGCCAGCCCTCGTACTTCAACGCCGTCGTCGTCCTGAAGACGACGCTGCCGCCGTCCTCGCTCCTGGAGCGCGCGCACGCGGTCGAGGAGGCCTTCCACCGGGTACGGGACGAGCGCTGGGGCGCCCGCACCATCGACGTCGACATCGTCGCGTACGCCGATGTGGTCTCGGACGACCCGTACCTCACGCTCCCCCACCCGCGGGCCCACGAGCGGGCCTTCGTGCTCGTCCCCTGGCACGACGTGGAGCCGGAGGCGCAGCTTCCGGGCCGGGGCCCGGTCTCCGAGCTGCTCGACGCCGTGACCCGCGAGGGCGTCGCGCCGCGCGCCGACCTGGAACTCCGTCTCCCCGAGTAATCGTTAGGGTCTACCGGACACGGTTTACGGCCACAGGCAACAGGGCCATGACGGACGAGGGGCGACCAACCGGGATGAAGCAACTGCGCATCAGGACGCTGGTCGGCCTCTTCGCCGTCGCCGGAGTGCTGTCCTGGGCGGGCGCCCGCCTGTGGGACTCGCTCGGCACGCTGCCGAAGGTCCCGCTGGCCGCGCCCATCGTGCTCGCCGTGATCGCCGTCGTGCTGCTCGCGACGGCCCTGTCCATCCGCTCCCGGCTGCGCGCGCAGCGGGAGCGGCGCCCCGAGGCCAAGGGCGTCGACCCCATGATGGCGGCGCGCGCCCTGGTCTTCGGCCAGGCCAGCGCGCTGGTCGCGGCGCTCGTGGCCGGCATGTACGGCGGCACCGGCGTCTTCCTGCTGGAGTCCCTGGACGTCCCGGCCCGCCGCGACCAGGCGATCTTCGCTGGGCTCTCGGTGCTCGCCGGGATCGGCGTCGTCGCGGCGGCCATGTTCCTGGAGCGCATCTGCAAGCTCCCGGAGGACGAGGACCCCGAAGAGGCGGCACCGGCCACCTAGGGCCCGCCGCCCGCCGTCCCGGAACCGGGCATCAGCGCATCAGCGCATCAGCGCATCAGCGCATCAGCGCATCAGCGCATCAGCGCATCAGCGCCCGATGATCAGGCTCATCGCCTCGCTGCGGGTCGCGGGGTCGCGCAGCTGACCGCGCACCGCCGACGTGATGGTCTTCGCGCCGGGCTTGCGCACCCCGCGCATCGTCATGCACATGTGCTCGCACTCCACGACGACGATGACGCCGCGCGGCTCCAGGATCTCCATCAGGGAGTCCGCGATCTGCGTCGTCAGACGCTCCTGGACCTGCGGACGGCGGGCGTACACGTCGACCAGCCGGGCCAGCTTCGACAGGCCCGTGATCTTGCCGTCGGCGGACGGGATGTAGCCGACGTGGGCGACCCCGACGAAGGGGACCAGGTGGTGCTCGCAGCTGCTCTGCACCTCGATGTCCTTCACCAGGACCATCTCGTCGTGCCCCAGGTCGAACGTCGTCGTCAGGACGTCCTCGGGCTGCTGCCACAGGCCCGCGAATATCTCCCTGTACGCGCGGGCGACCCGCCCCGGGGTCTCCCGCAGGCCCTCGCGGTCCGGGTCCTCGCCGACCGCGATGAGCAGCTCACGCACGGCGTTCTCGGCCCGCTTCTCGTCGAACTCGCCGATCGAGCCCTCGCCGTCCAGCGTCACCGGGTCGGTCATCAGGTGCCTCTTTCTCTACTTACATCCCGCGCGGCAGCGCAAAGGCCGCGTCCCCCACACCGTAAAGCGTGGGGGACGCGGCCTGCATTCCGGGTCTGGCCTGCCCAATGAGGGCCGGGTCAGCTCTCGGGGCGCTCTTCCTTCACCGTGTCCACCGGGGTGGTGGTCTCGATGGCGGGCGCCGTTCCGTTCGCCCCGTTCGTCAGTGAGAGCTCCTTGGGGGAGAGCACCGGCGGGCGGGTCGAGGGGGTGCGGCGGTTGGAGCCGGTCCACGCGGGGCGGGCCGGGCGCTTCACGATCGGAGCGAAGATCTCGGCGATCTGCTCCTTGTTCAGCGTCTCCTTCTCGAGCAGCGCGAGGACCAGGTTGTCGAGAACGTCGCGGTTCTCGACCAGGATCTCCCAGGCCTCGTTGTGCGCCGTCTCGATGAGCTTCTTGACCTCTTCGTCGACGAGCGCGGCGACCTCTTCCGAGTAGTCGCGCTGGTGACCCATCTCGCGGCCCAGGAAGGGCTCCGAGTTGTCGCCGCCGAACTTGATCGCGCCGAGCCGCTCGGTCATGCCGTACTGCGTGACCATCGCGCGGGCCGTGCTGGTGGCCTTCTCGATGTCGTTCGCGGCACCCGTGGTCGGGTCGTGGAAGACGAGCTCCTCGGCCGCGCGCCCGCCCAGCATGTAGGCGAGCTGGTCGAGCATCTCGTTGCGCGTGGTCGAGTACTTGTCCTCGTCCGGGAGCACCATCGTGTACCCGAGCGCACGGCCGCGGGACAGGATCGTGATCTTGTGGACCGGGTCGGAGTTCGGCGAGGCCGCCGCGACCAGGGCGTGACCGCCCTCGTGGTACGCGGTGATCTTCTTTTCCTTGTCCGACATGATCCGGGTCCGCTTCTGCGGGCCCGCGACCACACGGTCGATCGCCTCGTCGAGCATCATGTTGTCGATCAGCTTCCGGTCCGAGCGGGCCGTAAGGAGCGCGGCCTCGTTCAGCACGTTGGAGAGATCGGCACCGGTGAAGCCCGGCGTACGGCGGGCGACGGCCGACAGGTCGACGTCCGGAGCGACCGGCTTGCCCTTCTGGTGAACCTTGAGGATCTCCAGACGGCCCTGCATGTCCGGACGGTCGACCGCGATCTGGCGGTCGAAACGGCCGGGACGCAGCAGCGCCGGGTCGAGGATGTCCGGCCGGTTCGTGGCGGCGATCAGGATGACGCCGCCCTTCACGTCGAAGCCGTCCATCTCGACGAGCAGCTGGTTGAGCGTCTGCTCGCGCTCGTCGTGTCCACCGCCGAGTCCGGCACCACGGTGCCGGCCGACCGCGTCGATCTCGTCGACGAAGACGATCGCCGGAGCGTTCGCCTTGGCCTGCTCGAAGAGGTCACGGACACGGGAGGCACCGACACCGACGAACATCTCGACGAAGTCGGAACCGGAGATCGAGTAGAACGGGACGCCCGCCTCACCCGCGACAGCGCGCGCGAGCAGGGTCTTGCCCGTTCCGGGCGGGCCGTACAGGAGTACGCCCTTGGGAATCTTGGCGCCGACAGCCTGGAACTTGGCCGGCTCCTGGAGGAACTCCTTGATCTCGTGGAGCTCCTCGACGGCCTCGTCGCTGCCGGCGACGTCGGAGAACGTCGTCTTGGGGGTGTCCTTGGTGATGAGCTTGGCCTTGGACTTCCCGAACTGCATGACTCGGGAGCCGCCGCCCTGCATCTGGTTCATCAGGAACAGGAACACGACGACGATGAGAACGAAGGGCAGCAGCGAGAGCAGGATCCCCACGAAGGGGTTCTGCTTCGACGGCGAGACGGTGTAGCCGTCCGGAATCTGCTTGTCCTCGAACTTGGCCTGGAGACTCTTGGCCACGTCGACGCCCTGGTCGCCGATGTAGCTGGCCTGGATCTTGTTCGAGCCGTCGACCTTCTGGCCGTCCTTCAGCTCGACCTTGATCGTGCTCTCATCGCCGGTGGTCAGCTTGGCCGACTCCACCTTGTTGTCGTTGATGGCCTGAATTACCTGGCCGGTGTCCACCGTCTTGTAGCCGCCGGACGAACCGACGACCTGCATCAACACGACCACGGCAAGGACGGCCAGCACGATCCACATGACCGGCCCACGGAAGTATCGCTTCACGTCCATCCATACGGAGCGGTGCCGCCCCGTCCCTCCTGCCATAGTGAGTTTGATAAGGCTGTTTGGAGCTCTTGGTGCTGTTGTAGCTGTTTGAAGAACTGTTCTTCGGACGGTACCCCAGCATTGTCACCCGAAGCCGCAGGGGACGACCGGGAATCTGCCCTTCGCATGCTCCAACGGCGGGAGACCCGCGAGGGTTCCCGTCCCCGGCGATCAGGCTGACGACTCCTCAGCCGCCGTAGACGTGCGGCGCGAGGGTGCCGACGAACGGCAGGTTCCGGTACTTCTCCGCGTAGTCCAGGCCGTAACCGACCACGAACTCGTTCGGGATGTCGAAGCCGACCCACTTCACGTCGATGTCGACCTTGGCCGCCTCCGGCTTGCGCAGCAGCGTGCACACCTCGAGGGAGGCGGGCTCGCGCGAGCCGAGGTTGGTGAGCAGCCAGGACAGCGTCAGACCGGAGTCGATGATGTCCTCGACGATCAGGACGTGCTTGTCCTTGATGTCGGTGTCGAGGTCCTTGAGGATCCGCACGACGCCGGAGGACTGGGTGCCCGAGCCGTACGAGGACACCGCCATCCAGTCCATGGTGAGCGGGGTGGACAGGGCGCGAGCCAGGTCCGCCATGACCATCACGGCGCCCTTGAGCACCCCGACGATCAGCAGGTCCTTGCCCGCGTACTCCGCGTCGACCTTCGCGGCCAGCTCGGCCAGCTTCGCGTCGATCTCTTCCTTGGTGATGAGCACCGACTGAAGGTCGGTGCCCATGTCTTTCGCGTCCACCCGCATCACTTTCGGTCGTCCCACCGGCCGCCGCGACGTGAGAGTCGAGTCAGCCTTGCCGGATCACCAGTCTGCCACCCTGCCGCTGAGCGAGAACTTTGCCCGGCAGATTGATCTCTCCCTGGCCCCGCCACCCCGTGATCAGGCGGTCGACCTCCTCGATGTGCCGGGCGAACAGCGCACCGGCGGGGGCGCCTGCCTCGATGGCCGTGCGGCGCAGGATTCTGCGGCGGACGGCGGGCGGCAGGGCGTACAGCTTGGCGCATTCGAGGAGTCCGGCCGCGTCCCGTACGGACTCGGCGGCGTCGCGGGCCCAGGTGTCGAGCGCGTCGGCGTCGTCGCGCGACAGCTGGGCCGTACGGGCGAGGGCCTCGACGACGCCCTTGCCGAGCGCCTTCTCCAGGGCGGGCAGACCCTCGTGGCGGAGTCTGGACCTGGTGTACGCCGGGTCGGTGTTGTGCGGGTCGTCCCAGACCGGCAGGTGCTGGACGAGGCAGGCCTTGCGGGCGGTCTGCCGGTCGAGCGTGAGGAAGGGGCGTCGGTAGCGGCCGCCGGTCCCGGACATGGCGGCCATCCCGGACAGGGAGCGGATGCCGGAGCCGCGGGCGAGGCCGAGCAGGACCGTCTCGGCCTGGTCGTCGCGGGTGTGGCCGAGCAGGACGGCGGCGGCGCCGTGTCGTTCGGCGGCGGCGTCGAGGGCGGCGTAGCGGGCGTCGCGGGCGGCCGCCTCGGGGCCACCGTCACGGCCCACGTCGACGGCGACGGACTCGACGGGCCCCAGACCGAGGGCGGTCAGGCGCAGGACGACGTCCTCGGCGCGGGCGTCGGAGCCGGGCTGCAGGCCGTGGTCGACCGTGATGCCACCGGCGCGGATGCCGAGTTTGGGGGCCTCGAAGGCGAGGGCGGAGGCGAGGGCCATGGAGTCGGCTCCGCCGGAGCAGGCGACGAGCACCGTGGGCTCGGCGTCCGGGCCGGAGTCGTTGAGGATGTCGTGGAGGACGCGGCGGACCGCCAGGCGTATCGCCGCGACCGCAGGATGGGGACCCATGTCCGGTTCCCTTCATTCCGTTGTCTGGGGGGAGTGGGCGCTGCTGGGAAACTCGAACCGGACCAGCGCCGGCTGACCCGGCTCATTCGCTCAACGGTGACCGGGTGAGATCGGTCACGCAGAGTGTGTCGATGGTGACAGAGCCGAGCGGTTCCCCGAGCATTGCACGCCAGCCCACGGCCTACGGTCCCTCGGATGGGTGATCCTGAGCAATTATGGGCGTGCCTTACGGGGCTTCGTGAGCGCCGTCCGACTTGTTGTGCACCCGCGCGACCCAGTCCGCCGGTTTGGCGATCTCCGCCTTCGTCGGAAGCGTGTTGGGAGACGTCCACACGCGGTTGAAGCCGTCCATGCCGACCTCCTCGACGACGGCCCGTACGAACTTCTCGCCGTCGCGGTACTGGCGCAGCTTGGCATCGAGGCCGAGCAGCTTGCGCAGGGCCAGGTCGAGCCGGGAGGCACCCTTCTGCCTGCGCTGTTGGAACTTCTCGCGGATCTCCTCGACGGACGGCACGACGGCCGGTCCGACGCCGTCCATCACGTAGTCCGCGTGCCCTTCGAGCAGCGACATGACGGCGGTGAGGCGGGCGAGGATCTCGCGCTGCGCCGGGGTCTGCACCAGCTCGACGAGCGAGCGGCCGCCGTCGTCCTCCTCGCCCTCGGGGCGCCCGCCGGCGAGCGACTGGGCGGCCTCCCGGACGCGCTCCAGGAACGTCGTCGGGTCGACCTCGGTCTCCTCCAGGAATGACTGGATCTCGCCCTCGAGGTGGTCGCGCAGCCAGGGCACGGCCGTGAACTGGGTGCGGTGCGTCTCCTCGTGGAGGCAGACCCAGAGCCTGAAGTCGTGTGGTTCCACGTCGAGTTCGCGCTCCACGTGCACGATGTTCGGCGCGACGAGCAGGAGCCTTCCGCCGCCGTTCGGCGCGGCGGGCAGGTCGCGGGTGGCGGGGGCGAAGGTCTCGTACTGGCCGAGGACGCGGGAGGACAGGAACGAGAGCAGCATGCCGAGTTCGACGCCCGTGACCTTGCCGCCGACCGCGCCGAGCATCGCGGGCCCGGGGCCCGAACCGCGCCGCTCGTTCATCTTGTCGAGCAGCGGCCGCAGCACCTCGCGGAAGCCCGCGACGTTGGCCTTCACCCAGCCGGGCCTGTCGACCACGAGCACCGGGGTGTCGTGGTCGGCGTCGGTGGCCATGCGCGTGTACGCGCGCACGTGCTCCTCCGAGGCCTTGGCGTGCCGGCGCAGCTCCGCGACGACGGCCCGGGCCTCGTCACGACTGATCTCCGGTCCTGGTCGTACAAGTCGGGTCGCGGTCGCCACCGCGAGATTCCAGTCGACCATTCCCGAAGATGCAGCACCGCCGAGGCTCGTCATGCGTCAACGGTACGTGACCCCCCGCGTACGGGAAGAGGGGTCGGCCCCGGAGTGCCGCCCCACTTCGGCCCCTGGAAACCCTTAAGGGTTCACCTGCAGCCGCAGTTGGCGACCGAGGAGGCGAGGCGGTCGAGGCCCGACTGGGCGGCCTTGGGGTCCGTGGCGCCCTCCGTCATGAAGGCGAAGACGAGGAGGCGTCCGTCGGCGTCGACGACCGTCCCTGCGAGCGTGTTGACGCCGGTGAGGGTGCCGGTCTTGGCGCGGACCAGGCCCGTTCCGGAGGCGTCGGCGGCGTCCTCGTAGCGGCTCGCGAGGGTTCCCGTGAAGCCGGCGACCGGCAGGCCCGTGAGGACGGAGCGCAGCTCCGGGCGGGACGGGTCGGCGGCCTTGGCGAGCAGTCCCGTGAGCAGGTCGGCGGAGACCTTGTCGGCGCGGTCGAGGCCGCTGCCGTCGGCGAAATGGGTGTCCTTGAGCGGCAGCCGGAGCTTTCCGAGCTGCTTCTCGACGGCCTTGCCCGCGCCGTCGAAGTCGTGGCTCGTGCCCGCGGCGATCGCGGTCTGCCGGGCGAGCGCCTCGGCGATGTCGTTGTCGCTGTGCGTCAGCATCCGCTCGACGAGCGCGGAGAGCGGCGGCGAGGACACCTTCGCGAGCTTCACCGCCTTGCCGGACGCCTTGCCGGACGCCTTGCCGGAGGCCGGGTCGCCCTTGATCTTGATGCCGCGGTCGCCGAGCAGGTCCGCGAACTTCTTCGCCGCGGCCGCCGCCGGGTCGACCTCGCGTGTGGCCGGGCCGCTGTCGGAGTCGTCGGTGCGGGCCTCGTCGGCCATCAGGGACGTGACCCGGGCGAGGTTCTCGTTGGGGCCGATGGGGTGGATGTCGGGGCCCGAGTACAGCGAGGTGTCGTACGTGAGGGCCACCTCGGTGGTGTCCCGCTTCTTCAACGACTTGGCGGTCTCGTCGGCGAGAGTGCCCAGGTCGGCGGCACCGTAAGGATTCTTCCCGCGGGCCGTCAGGGTCGGATCGCCGCCGCCCACCAGAATCAGCTTCTTGGAGCCTTTCTCCAGGGCCGTACGGGTGGCGATGCGGTGGTCGGGGCCCGCGGCCGAGAGGGCCGCCACCGCCGTGGCCAGCTTCGTCGTGGACGCCGGGGTGAGGGTGTCACCCGGCGACCTTCCGTAGAGCCTCTTTCCGGTGACGGCGTCGACGACCGCGGCCGTGCGCCGGCCGCCCAGCGCGGAGCCCTTCAGGAGCGGGTCGAGCACATCGGCCAGGGCGCTCTTCGTGGGGCCCGGCACGGCCGCGCCGGGGGCCGCGAGGACCACGGGAGCGCGCGGCGCCGCCTCGGCCGCACGGCCGTGATCTGCGCCACCTCCGGTCTCCGAGGAGGCGGCCCGGTCGGCCTCGGCCTTACGCTGACCGGAAGCGTCCCAGGGACCGGCCGCGACCGTCACGACGGCCGCGAGGGCGAGACCCACCGCCGTCGCGCCCACCGTGACGTGCTTGGCCTTGGATCCGGCAACAGTCTTCGCCGCACTCTTCACGAGCTGCGAAGCCTTCGGCTCCGGCACCGCGGACCAGCCCCTTTCGCGATCACACATCTGCGTAGGGGACACTTAACCACCAGACGTTTGTGTTGATCATTGAGGAGCCACCGGTGGAGTTCGACGTCCTGATCGAGATTCCGAAGGGATCGCGGAACAAGTACGAGGTCGACCACGAGTCCGGTCGTATCCGCCTCGACCGTCGTCTGTTCACGTCGACCGCGTACCCGACGGACTACGGCTACGTCGAGGACACCCTCGGCGAGGACGGCGACCCGCTGGACGCCCTGGTCATCCTGGACGAGCCGACGTTCCCGGGCTGCCTCATCAAGTGCCGCGCGATCGGCATGTTCCGGATGACGGACGAGGCCGGCGGCGACGACAAGCTGCTGTGCGTCCCGGCGACGGACCCGCGGATGGAGCACCTGCGCGACATCCAGCACGTCTCGGAGTTCGACCGCCTGGAGATCCAGCACTTCTTCGAGGTCTACAAGGACCTGGAGCCCGGCAAGTCCGTCGAGGGCGCCGACTGGGTCGGCCGTACCGAGGCCGAGGCCGAGATCGAGCGTTCCTACAAGCGCGCGCAGGACAACGGCGGCCACTGAGCCCCCAGCGTTCACATCCGGGCCGCCCCCCTGGGGCGGCCCGTTCGCGTGTCTGTGCGCATACTGAGGCTTACGGGGAGTACAGCGATACGCAGCGATGTGAAGGGCGAGGAACGACAGAGGTGACGGAGCGGGAGTCCGAGGCCCCCGAGGATCGCAAGCCGCAGTCCGACGAGGCACGCAGCGCGTTCACACAGCCGATCGGGATCATCACGCCGCCTCCAGTGGTCGAAGAGGACTCTTCGACGACTTCGGAGTTCGCGGTGCCCAATGGGCTGAGCGTGCAGGCACCGGAGCCGGTGGACACGGAGGGCTCGGCGTTCACGCCGCCGCGGACGTACAGCGCCCGCGAGTCGCCGCCCGCGTTCACTCCCCCGCAGGGCATCCCCATGGTCAGGCTGACCAAGGAGGCGCCCTGGCAGGACCGGATGCGCACCATGCTGCGGATGCCGGTCGCCGAGCGGCCCGCCCCCGAGCTGGTGCAGAAGCACGACGACGAGACCGGCCCGGCCGTTCCGCGCGTGCTCGACCTGACGCTGCGTATCGGGGAGCTGCTGCTGGCCGGTGGTGAGGGCGCCGAGGACGTGGAGGCGGCGATGTTCGCCGTGTGCCGGTCCTACGGGCTCGACCGCTGCGAGCCGACAGTAACGTTCACTCTGCTGTCGATCAGCTTCCAGCCGTCCCTGGTGGACGACCCGGTGACGGCCTCGCGCACCGTGCGGCGCCGCGGCACCGACTACACGCGCCTCGCGGCCGTGTACCGGCTCGTCGACGACATCAGCGACGAGGAGACCGAGGTCTCCCTGGAGGAGGCCTACCGGCGCCTCGCCGAGATCCGCCGTAACCGGCACCCCTACCCGGGCTGGGCGCTCACCGGGGCGAGCGGGCTGCTCGCCGGGTCCGCCTCGATCCTGGTCGGCGGTGACCTGCTGGTGTTCCTGGTCGCCGCGATCGGCGCCATGCTCGGCGACCGGCTCGCGTGGCTCTGCGCGGGGCGCGGGTTCCCGGAGTTCTACCAGTTCACGGTGGCCGCGATGCCGCCCGCCGCGATCGGCATCCTGCTGACCCTCGCGAACGGCTACGTGGACGTGCAGTCGTCCGCGGTGATCACCGGTGGACTGTTCGCACTGCTGCCCGGGCGGGCGCTCGTGGCCGGTGTGCAGGACGGTCTGACCGGCTTCTACATCACGGCGGCCGCCCGCCTCCTGGAAGTCATGTACTTCTTCGTGGGCATCGTCATCGGTGTCCTGTTGATGCTCTACGTAGGCGTGCAGCTGAACGCCTCGCTCAACCCGGAGGCGGCGTTGCAGGCCGGCAACCGGCCGGTCTGGCAGATCGTCGCCTCGATGTCGCTGTCGCTGGCGTTCGCCGTGCTGTTGCAGCAGGAGCGGGCGACCGTGCTCGCCGTGACGCTCAACGGCGGGGTCGCGGGGCTGATCTTCGGGGCCCTGCACTACCAGGGCGGGATCTCGCCGGTGGCCGCGACGGCCGCGGCGGCGGGGCTCGTCGGCCTGTTCGGGCAGCTCTTCTCGCGGTACCAGTTCGCGTCGGCGCTGCCGTACGTCACGGCCGCGATCGGCCCGCTGCTGCCCGGTTCGGCGACGTACTTCGGTCTGCTGGCGATCGCCCACAGCGACGTGAACGGCGGCCTGCTGTCGCTGTCCAAGGCGGCGGCGCTCGCCCTCGCCATCGCGATCGGCGTGAACCTCGGTGGCGAGGTCTCCCGCCTGTTCCTGCAGGGGCCGGGCGCCGCGGGCCGGCGCGCGGCCAAGCGCACCAGGGGCTTCTAGGGCCCCTCGTCGGCCGGGTCTAGCGCTTCGCGTGCCGGCGGCGCGTCGGCGCGGGTGCGGCCTCTCCGGCCTGTGCGGACCGGGCGGCCTCCTTCTTCGACTTGCCGCGGGCCCGCAGGAACTCGATCGCGATCGGCACCACCGAGACCAGGACGATCAGGATCAGGATCGCCTCGATGTTCTTGTGCACGAACTCGATGTTGCCGAGCCAGGAGCCGAGCAACGTCACGCCCGCGCCCCACAGCACGCCGCCGATCACGTTGAACGTGAGGAACGAGCGGTACTTCATGCCCGAGACGCCCGCGATGATCGGCGTGAACGTACGGACGATGGGCACGAAGCGGGCCAGGACCAGGGACTTGGGCCCGTGCTTCTCGAAGAACTCGTGCGCCTTGGTGACGTTCTCCTGCTTGAAGAGCCGGGAGTCCTCGCGCTTGAAGAGCGAGGGTCCGACCTTCTTGCCGAACATGTAGCCCGCCTGGTCGCCCAGGATCGCGGCGAGGCAGATCAGCCCGATGGCACCCCACAGCGGGAAGTCCAGCTGCTTCGAGGTGATCAGCAGACCCGTGGTGAACAGCAGCGAGTCGCCCGGCAGGAAGAAGCCGATCAGCAGGCCCGACTCGGCGAACACGATGAGCAGCAGGCCCCAGATGCCGAACGTGTTCAGCAGATAGTCCGGGTCCAGCCAGCTTGGTCCTAGAGCAAGCGTCATCACGGGTCCGGACTCCTGAGGGGCTTCGGTGGCTAAGGCAGGGCAAGGCAATGGCGGTGCAAAGTTATCAACGCCGATCGTCCTCGCCAGGTTCCAGTGGCCCCCTCAGGATGCACTGTGCGGAAACTGTGGCATACCTGTGGTTCAGCCGTTCCGCACCGAGTTGGCGTGGATCGCCGCGCTCAGGTGGTCGGCGAGGCCCTCACCGAGGGCGTCGTAGTACGCCTTGAACCGTTCGTCGGCCACGTACATGGCGCCGAGACAGGCGTGCATCTCGTGCGGGCAGTCGTAGAACCAGCGCGAGATCTGGTCGCGGTGCTCCTCGGCCAGGTCCATGGCGCGCTCGCCGTCCGCCGGTTCGCCGGCCGCGACGAGGGCCGCGTAGCGCGCGAGCCAGTCGTCGTTCTCGGCCTTCATGCGCAGCCAGTCCTCCTTGGAGTACGTCGCGACCCGCCGCTGCGACTCGGCGTACGCCGCCGTGTTGCCCCAGCGCTGCTCGGTCTCCTCGGAGTACTCCTCGGGGTCCTTGTCCCCGAAGACCTCGAAGCGCTCTTCCGGTGTGAGCTGGATGCCCATCTTCTGTGCCTCCATGGCGTGTTCGACGGCCTCTGCCATCTTCTGGAGCTTCTCGATGCGGGCGGTCAGCAGGTCGTGCTGGCGCCGCAGGTGTTCGCGCGGGTCGGATTCCGGGTCGTCCAGCAGGGCCTGGATCTCGTCGAGCGGGAAGCCGAGCTCCCGGTAGAAGAGGATCTGCTGGAGCCGGTCGAGGTCGGCCTCGCCGTACCGGCGGTGTCCCGCGGTGCTGCGCTCGCTCGGGGCGAGCAGGCCGATCTCGTCGTAGTGGTGCAGGGTGCGCACCGTGACTCCGGCGAAACGGGCGACCTGACCCACGGAGTGGCTCATCCGCCGTACCTCCTTTCTCGTACGTGATTCAGCTTGGGGCCTCACGTGACGTGAGGTGCAAGTCGATTGCGTCGGCGGGTTTTCGGGGTGTTATGCCGTTTATGTCCGCCTAAGGTGGCGCCGTGAGCACGCATACCGAGATCGAATCGCCGCCCCCGCCCGCCGTGTCCGCTCGCGCCCTGCTGCCGCTCGTCCTGCCCGCGCTGGTGGTGGGCGTCGGCTGCAGCGTGCTGTTCCTCGCGCTCGACTGGATCGCGGAGAAGCTGGCCGACCTGGTGTGGGAGGACCTGCCCGACGCGCTCGGCATCGGCGGCTACTCCTCGCTGTGGATCATCGTGATGCTCACCGTCACGGGCGTCCTCGTCGGGCTCGTGGTCTGGAAGGTGCCGGGGCACGCGGGCCCCGACCCCGCGACGATGGGCCTCGGCGGCGAGGCCCCGCTGCCGCCGTACGTGCTGCCGGGGCTCGCGCTCGCCGCGGCGCTGATGCTGGCCGGCGGGCCGAGCCTGGGCCCGGAGAACCCGATCATCGCGGTGAACGTGGGGCTCGCGTTCTGGCTCGGCAAGAAGCTGGTGCCGAACTCGCAGGCGGCGATGTGGGTGAGCCTCGCGACGGCGGGGACCATCGGCGCCCTGTTCGGTACGCCGATCGCGGCCGCGCTGCTCGTCTCGGAGACGCTGGCCGGGAAGGCGATGCCGATGAAGGGCTCGCTGTGGGACAACATGTTCGGGCCGCTGCTCGCGGCGGCAGCCGGCTCCATGACCACCGGCCTGATCGCCTCGCCCTCCTTCGACCTGGGCCTGCCGGCCCTGAGCGATCCCGACTGGCGCGACCTCCTGGCCTCGATCGTCATCGCGTGCGCCGCCGCGGTGTTCGCGATGGCCGCCGTCTACGCCTTCCCCTACGCGCACCGCGCCTTCGGCCGCCTCGGCCACCCGATGCTGACGCTTCCGCTGGGCGGGCTCGTGCTCGGCCTGCTCGGGGCGCTCGGCGGCGAACTGACGCTGTTCAAGGGGCTCGCGGAGGTCAAGGAGATCGCCGCGTCGCCGGACGGCTGGTCGGCCGGGGAGTTCGCCCTGATGACCGTGGTGAAGCTGGCGGCGCTGCTCATCGCCGCCACGTGCGGGTTCCGGGGCGGGCGGATCTTCCCCGCCGTCTTCGTGGGCGCGGCCTTCGGTCTTTTCGCCCACGCGCTCGTACCCGGCGTGAATCCGTCGGTCGGCATCGCGGCCGGGGTGCTCGGGGTGCTGCTCGCGGTCACCCGGCAGGGCTGGGTCAGCCTCTTCACGGCGGCCGTCCTGGTCGCGTCCCCCGCGATCATCGCCCTCATGTGCATCGCATCTTTGCCCGCCTGGCTACTGGTGACGGGACGCCCCCAGATGCAACTGTCTGAGGACGGATCGGCGATCCGCTGAAGCGTTGACAACCGTACAACTTCCGTTGCTCGCAAAGGAGTTGCCCCTCATGTCACCTCTGCATCAGAGCCCGGCCGACCGCTACGGCAAACCCGACGAGCGCCCCGTCGCCGTCAACCCCTTCTACGGGGAGGCGAATCCGACGGCCGGGATGACGGACGCCCCGCCCAAGCACCGGATGCCGAACGGCCCGCTCGCGCCCATGACCGCGTACCAACTCGTCCGTGACGAGCTGATGCTGGACGGGAACGCGCGGCTCAACCTCGCCACCTTCGTCACCACGTGGATGGAGCCCCAGGCGGGCGTCCTCATGGACGAGTGCCGGGACAAGAACATGATCGACAAGGACGAGTACCCGCGGACGGCGGAGCTGGAGCGGCGCTGCGTCGCCATGCTCGCCGACCTGTGGAACGCGCCCGACCCCTCCGCCACCGTGGGGTGCTCGACCACCGGGTCGAGCGAGGCGTGCATGCTGGCCGGGATGGCGCTCAAGCGGCGCTGGGCGCACAGGAACGCCGACCGCTACCCCTCGCGCGAGGCCCGCCCCAATCTCGTCATGGGCGTGAACGTGCAGGTGTGCTGGGAGAAGTTCTGCAATTTCTGGGAGGTGGAGGCGCGGCAGGTGCCCATGGAGGGCGACCGGTTCCATCTCGATCCGGCCGCGGCGGCGGAGCTGTGCGACGAGAACACGATCGGCGTCGTCGGCATCCTCGGCTCCACCTTCGACGGCTCGTACGAGCCGATCGCCGAACTGTGCGCCGCGCTCGACGAGTTGCAGGCGAAGACGGGTCTCGACATCCCCGTGCACGTGGACGGGGCGTCGGGCGCGATGGTCGCGCCGTTCCTCGACCCGGATCTGGTGTGGGACTTCCGGCTGCCGCGGGTGGCGTCGATCAACACGTCGGGGCACAAGTACGGGCTCGTCTACCCGGGAGTCGGGTGGGCGCTGTGGCGCGACGCGGAGGCGCTTCCGGAGGAACTCGTCTTCCGGGTCAACTACTTGGGCGGCGACATGCCGACCTTCGCGCTCAACTTCTCGCGGCCGGGAGCCCAAGTGGTCGCGCAGTACTACACGTTCCTACGCCTCGGCAGGGAGGGCTTCCGGGCCGTCCAGCAGGCGACGCGGCAGGTGGCGCGCGGGCTCGCCGACCGGATCGAGGCGCTCGGCGACTTCCGACTCCTCACGCGGGGCGACGAGTTGCCGGTGTTCGCGTTCACCACGACGCCGGAGGTGAAGGCGTACGACGTGTTCGACGTGTCGCGCCGCCTTCGGGAGCGGGGGTGGCTGGTGCCGGCGTACACCTTCCCGGCGCACCGGGAGGATCTGGCGGTGCTGCGGGTGGTGTGCCGCAACGGGTTCTCGTCCGACCTGGCGGAACTCCTGCTGGAGGACCTCGGCCAGCTCCTGCCGGAGCTGCGCAAGCAGCCGCACCCCACCGTTCCGGACAAGGGTGCGGCCACCGGGTTCCACCACTGAGCTCAGTGGCTCAGCCGCGCGAACCTCCGTACCGCCAGAGGGAAGAAGACCGCCACGAGCCCCACCGGCCACGCCACCGCGAGCAGCACCTCGTCGGCGCCGCCTGGGTTGCCGAAGAGGTGGCGGACCGAGGAGGCCGTGGCCGACATCGGGTTCCACTCCACCACCGTGCCCAGCCAGTCCGGCATGGTGGACGGCACCGCAAAGGCGTTGGAGAGGAACCCGACCGGCCACACCAGGATCTGCACGGCCTGCACCATCTCCGGCTTCCCCGCCACCATGGCCAGGTAGATCCCCATCCACAGCATCGCGAAGCGCAGCAGGAGCAGCAGGCCGAAGGCCCCGAGCACCGCGCCGAACGAGCCGTGCACACGCCAGCCGATGGCGAGGCCGACGCCGGCCATGACCACGATCGACGCCGTCGACTGCAGCATGTCCGCCACCGAACGGCCCACGAGGACCGCCCCGTTGGTCATCGGCATGGAACGGAACCGGTCGATCACCCCCTTGTTGAGGTCCTGGGTGACCGCCACCATCGTCGACTCCAGGCCGAACGCCATGGTCAGCGCGAGCATGCCGGGGACGAGGAAGGCCACATAGCCGTCGGAGCCGCCCTCGACGCCCTTGCCGCCCCCGATCAGGTAGCCGAACATCACGAGCAGCATCACGGGGAAGACCAGGCCGACCACGATCTGGACCGGCTGCCGTGCCCAGTGGGCGAGTTCGCGCCGGGTCATCGTCCAGGAGTCGGTGACCGCCAAGGCCGCGGGTGTACTCATGCGGGGACCTCCGTCAGATGCAGGAACACCTCGTCGAGCGTGGGGCGGCGCAGCGCCACGTCCTCCGCCTCGACACCGGCCTCCTGAAGGGCTCGTACGACGTCGGTGAGCGCGGCCATCCGGTCGGTCACCGGGGCGCTCACCAGGCGGCGGTCGGCGTCGACCGTGGCGCCCGGGGGCAGCATCGAGGCGACGAGCGGCAGCTGCGCCGCGCCCCGGACCACGACGTCGATCCGGTCGCCGCCCAGCTTCGCCTTCAGCTCGTCCGGGCTGCCGTCCGCCACGACCCGGCCCCGGTCGACCACCGAGACCCGGTCGGCCAGCTGGTCCGCCTCCTCCAGGTACTGCGTGGTCAGCAGCACCGTGGTGCCGCCGCCGACCAGTGAGCGCACCGCGTCCCAGACCTCGGCGCGGCCGCGCGGGTCGAGGCCGGTCGTCGGCTCGTCGAGGAAGAGGACCTCCGGCTCCGTGATGAGCGACGCGGCGAGGTCGAGGCGGCGCCGCATGCCGCCGCTGTACGCCTTGACCGCCTTGCGGCCGGTGTCCCCGAGGCCGAAGCGGGCCAGGAGTTCGTCGGCCCGCACGCCCGCGCGCCGGGCGCCCAGGTGGTGGAGCCGGCCGAACATCTCCAGGTTCTGCCGGCCGCTCAGCTCCTCGTCGAGGGCCGCGTGCTGGCCGAGCAGGCCGATGCGGTGGCGGACCGCGTCCGGGGTGCGCCGCACATCGTGGCCCGCCACCTCGACGCGGCCCTCGTCGGCCCTCAGCAGCGTCGTCATGACGCGTACGGCGGTGGTCTTGCCCGCCCCGTTCGGCCCGAGCACGCCGTGCACGGTGCCCCGGCCCACCACCAGGTCGAGGCCGTCGAGTGCCGCCTTCTCCCCGTACCGCTTCCGCACTCCCTCGGCGACGATCGCGTCCGTCATCCGGCTCCCTCCGTTCGTTGCCACACGCACGTATTCAAATTTGACTAGATGGACGAAGGTAACCGAGGCGGACCCATTCGTCAAACTTGATTAGCCGTCGCGCTCCGCGGGTCGTTCCCCCGCCGCGAACGGGTTCTCCTGCCCCTCCGCGAGCACGCCGACAAAGGGTTCACCCTCGCCCGCGAAGGTGTAGGCGCCGCCCTCGATGCGGTCGATCAGGCCCTTGGTCCACTGCGCGCCGGTGTCGGCGGAGAAGACCCAGTGGTTCATGATCTCGCCGATGTGCCCCAGCTGCTCGGGGCCGTCCTCGGGCGTGTAGTACTCCGTGACGGAGCGCCGCCACTCCTCCATGCCGCGCACCCGCTCCTTGAGCAGACCCACGACCTCGTCGCGCGGCAGGTCCACCATGCAGCCGAGCGCCGCCGTGAGGATGTCGGGCCGCTGGTCGTACGAGGTCAGGGACGCGCGGACCAGGGCGAGGTACTCCTCCTGCCCCTGATCCGTGAGCTCGTACTCGGTGCGCGGCGGGCCGCCGACCGTGGAGGGCGCGACCTCATGGGCGCGCAGCAGCCCTTGCTTCGCCATCTGCTTGAGCGCGTGGTAGATCGAGCCCGGCTTGGCGTTCGACCACTCGTGGGCGCCCCAGTACTCCAGGTCGTTGCGTACTTGATAGCCGTGCGCGCGGCCGTGCTGGCGTACGGCCCCGAGAACCAGCAGACGGATCGCTGACATGCGCTCCAGCGTAGACGCCGGGGCACAGTGGCCCGCCGCCGGTCAAGCGCCGGGGCGCGCGCACCACCCGGCCGGGCCATGGCGAACCGCTTCGACGCGACCCGACCCACCCTCTCCGGCGAGGCCGGCTGCATCCCTACGGGCGGTTCCGGCGGAAGAAGCTGAGTGATCTCCGCGGTGGGCGGATCGGGATTCGGCCAATCCCGCGGACTGGACGACCCCTTGGGTGCTGTACGCCGAAGGCCGTGGGAGGCGCCTTTTCTTGCTTCATGAAGGATTCGATCCGGCCGACCCGGTCCTGCCGGTGGCTCGAAAGATCATGGACGGTGGTTGGCGTTCGCATGTAATGCGGGGGCCGGGGCAGGCGCTTTCCGAGCTGTAACTGCGAGAACACCCCGCGTGCACGTGCATCTGCCCATGCAGGGGCATATGAACGCAGCTATGATCCTGGGAAGTTGGGGCAGTTGATCACCGCTGTCCCGGCTTTCTCATTGTCCGCAGAATCATTCACTGTTACAGCACTGACAGCACCACCGGGGAGCGAACCGTGCACCACGTGTACAACGGCATGGCGGCCACGGAGTTGCACGGAGTGGTCTGGCAGAAGAGCAGGCACAGCAACTCGCAGGGATCCTGCGTGGAGTTCGCGAAGTTGCCCGGCGGAAGGATCGCCGTGCGCAACTCGAACTTTCCGGAGGGGCCCGCGCTCGTCTATACGCCCGCGGAGATAGAGGCGATGCTCCTCGGCGTGAAGGACGGGGAATTCGACCATCTGACGGCCGGGGCCTGACGGAGCGTCAATGACCTTTCTCACAGCCTGAAGAGCGCCCAGACGACCTTTCCGCTCAGCGTTCCGGCCAAGGGGTGCCAGCCCCAGCTGTCGGCGAAGGAGTCGACGAGGAACAGTCCGCGCCCCGACTCCGCCGAGAAGTCGGCGTCGATGTCCACCTCTTGGGCGGCCGGACTCTCGTCACTGGGATCACGCACCGCGCACACTACGCGCGAAGACCAATGCATCAAGTGGAGCCGCACGGGCGGATCGTGGCTGCGCGGGGTGTCCGCGGGAAGGCCGTGCCGCAGGGCATTGGTGACCAGTTCGGAGACGACGAGACAAATATCGTCGAAGCGCTCCAACGCCTCCCAGTCGGCGAGCGTTCTGCGGCTGAACTCCCGTGCGCAGCGCACCGCTTCATAGCGGGCGGGCAGAGCGCAGGACGCGGTACTGGAGACGGCCGAGGGGTCGACCGGAGGCAGGCTCTGCCTCCATGCATCTAAAGGCTCAAGCATGGTCGATCCGTTCGTCCCCATGCGAGGTACTCCCCATTTTCGCAGTACGCAGCGAGCGGTGGTGGTGGCGCCATCGTTCCGAATGCGTACAGCGGATGCAAGGGCAGATGCACGTGCACGCGCCCGACTTGAGGGCCCCCGTACCGCTTCTCGCGGATTTCTTCCTACGACTTCTTGCGCAGGTAGTTCGTGATCTTTCCGTTTCTGTAACCGAACGAGTACAGACGGGAGCGTTTTAATGGCAGACTTCGGCCGTGGACCAATGGGGAGGATGAAGAGACGTGACCGCTGGGGAGGCATGGGGGTCGCCCCAGGCGCTGAACTCTGGTGGAGGCTCGGTGGTGCGACGCATCCTGCTGGGCTCACAGCTGAGGCGCCTGCGGGAATCGCACGGGATCACCCGCGAGGCCGCCGGCTACTCGATTCGTGCCTCCGAATCGAAGATCAGCCGCATGGAGTTGGGACGGGTGAGCTTCAAGACGCGCGATGTCGCCGACCTGCTGACGCTGTACGGAGTCGATGACGAGGCGGAGCGCTCTGCGCTGCTCTCGCTCGCGAAAGAGGCCAACGTCGCGGGCTGGTGGCACAGTTACAGCGACGTGCTGCCCGGCTGGTTCCCGACGTACCTCGGGCTCGAAGGCGCCGCGACCCAGATCCGTGGCTACGAGGCCCAGTTCGTGCACGGTCTGCTGCAGACCGAGGACTACGCACACGCGGTCGTCGAGCAGGGCATGAAGGGCGCCGCGCGCGAGGACATCGAGCGGCGGGTCGCCCTGCGCATCGAGCGGCAGAAGCTGCTGGTCGACGAGCGGGCGCCGGAGGTGCACATCGTGCTCGACGAGGCCACGGTGCGGCGCGTACAGGGCGGCCGCAAGGTGATGCGCGGACAGCTGGAGCACCTGATCGAGCTGGCCTCGCTCCCCCATCTGACGCTTCAGATCATGCCGTTCAGCCACGGCTGGCACCCCGGCGAGTCCGGCACGTTCACCATTCTCACGTTCCCGGAATCCGATCTCTCGGACGTCGTCTTCCTCGAACAGCTCACCAGCGCGCTGTATTTGGACAAGCGCGAGGACGTGGCGCAGTACGGGAAAGCGATGACGGAACTCTCGGACCAGTGCCCCTCGCCCGAGGACAGTGTGCGACTGCTGCGTGACGCGCTGTCCGAATTGGCGTGAGTGGCCTGTGAGTTGATGAATTCCCTTCCTTAACTGCGGTTACCGGGCCGTACGATGACGTCACATCAGTGGTGCCCGGAGCTGCAGCAAGGGATTACATGTCCTACTTCACGGAACTGGACCGGCAGTACATCGACGGCTCGTGGCGTCCCGGACGCGGGGCGTGGGACATCATCGACTTCAATCCCTACAACGGGGACAAGCTCGCCTCCATCACCGTCGCCTCCGCCGAAGAGGTCGACGAGGCGTACCGCGCGGCCGAGCGGGTCCAGAAGGACTGGGCGGACACCAACGCGTACGCGCGCCGCGCCGTCTTCGAGCGCGCCCTGCGCCTCCTGGAGGACCGCGAGGAGGCGATCACCGAGGCGATCATCGACGAGCTCGGTGGTACGCGGGTCAAGGCCGGCTTCGAGCTGCACCTCGCCAAGGAGTTCCTGCGCGAGTCGGTCCAGCTGGCGCTGCGCCCGCAGTGCAGCGTGATCCCCTCGCCCGTGGACGGCAAGGAGAACCGGCTCTACCGGGTGCCGGTCGGGGTCGTCGGGGTCATCTCGCCGTTCAACTTCCCGTTCCTGCTGTCGCTGAAGTCCGTCGCGCCCGCGCTCGCGCTCGGCAACGGCGTGGTCCTCAAGCCGCATCAGAACACCCCGGTCACCGGCGGTTCGCTGATCGCGAAGCTCTTCGAGGACGCGGGCCTGCCGGCCGGTCTGCTCAACGTCGTCATCACCGACATCGCCGAGATCGGCGACGCGTTCCTGACCCACCCGGTGCCCAAGGTCATCTCCTTCACCGGCTCCGACCAGGTCGGCAGGCATGTCGCGACGGTCTGCGCCGCGCAGTTCAAGCAGTCGATCCTCGAACTCGGCGGCAACAGCGCGCTGACCGTGCTCGACGACGCCGACATCGACTACGCGGTGGACGCCGCGGTCTTCAGCCGGTACGTCCACCAGGGCCAGGTCTGCATGGCGGCGAACCGGATCCTCGTGGACCGCAAGGTGGAGAAGGAGTTCACGGAGAAGTTCGTGGCGAAGGTCTCCTCCCTCAAGGCGGGCGACCCGCGCGACCCCGAGACCGTCATCGGCCCGGTCATCAACTCCACGCAGGCGGAGGCGATTTCGAGCGTCGTCGCCACCGCGGTCGCCGAAGGCGCCAGCGCTCTCGTACGCGGGGGTGTGGACGGGAACATGGTCGAACCGGTCGTGCTCACCGGGCTGCCCGCCGACTCCCCCGTCCTGCGGCAGGAGATCTTCGGTCCTGTCGCACTGCTCATCCCGTTCGACGGGGACGAGGAGGCGGTGCGGATCGTGAACGACACCCCGTACGGGCTGAGCGGCGCCGTGCACACGAGCGACGTGGAGCGCGGGGTGGACTTCGCGCAGCGGATCGACACCGGCATGTTCCATGTGAACGACGGGACCGTGCACGACGAGCCGCTCGTCGCCTTCGGCGGGCAGAAGCAGTCCGGGATCGGGCGGCTGAACGGCGAGGCGACGCTGGAGGCGTTCACCACGCAGAAGTGGATTTCGGTGCAGCGGGGACGCTCGCAGTTCCCGTTCTGAGGACCTACTGAGGTTGGGAGACGTTGTGCGCAGCAGGACCGTGCGGTTCGGGGTGGGCGCTGCCGCCGTGGTGGCGGTGCTCGCACTCGGCGGGTGCAGCGGCGGCGGTGACGACGACGGTGGCGGCGGGAAGGCCGCGGGCTCGGACGACCCGAGTAAGAGCGCCTCGTCGGGCGGGAGTTCACCGTCCGACGGCCCGTCGTCCGGGAGTCCGTCGGCCGGGTCCGGGAGCAGTTCCGTGAAGGACGCCGAGGGCATCTGGAAGGCGTCCACCGGCGGCAAGCCCGTCGTCCTGGTCGTCGGCGCGAAGCAGGCCGCGCTGACCACCTCCGACGGGCACCTGTGCACCGGGACCCTGGCGGGCTCCGGCAAGCCGACGCTCACGCTCAGGTGCGCGGACGGGAACACCGACCGTACGAAGGGCACGGTCGAGTCCAACGACGGCAGCACGATGCGGGTCTCGTGGGACGCGGGTCAGAGCGACACGTTCAAGAAGTCGAAGGACGGCGAGTTGCCGACCTCCCTGCCCAGCGGCCTCCCAACGAACTGAGTCACCTCTGAGTCGGTTCAGAGTCAGTTCTGAGTCACCTCTGGTCGGTCGACTCCCGGGTCATCGGCGGTACGTCGGTGTCGAGCGCGTCGGAGAGCTCCTCCAGCGTCTCGAGGAACAGCCCCGCCCCGCGGCGCACCACCCGGTCGGGGACGCCCTCGCCGTCCCAGGCGTCGAGGGCCTCGCGGACCGGCGTCCAGCGCGGGATCCGGCGCTCGCGGATGGCCTGGGCGCCGTCGCGGGTCGCGGTGCGCAGCGCGTCGGCGAGCGCGTCCGCGGCGGGCACGGGGGTCGCGCCGCGCTCCGGCAGGTGCGCCTCCATCAGCATCACGACGCGGCCGATGTGGTGCAGGGCGTGCGCGGCCTCGTCGGCGGCGGCGTTGGAAAGGCCGCGGTGGCGTACGGGTTCGGTCTTGGCGCGGGCCGCGGCCTGTTCCCAGGCGATGTGCGCGTCACGGGCCTTCAGCAGGGCCTCGCGCACGTCCGGGCAGATCTTGCCCGCCGGGCTCGCGTAGTGGGCGACGACGGCGGCGGCGTACTCGCCGAGCGCGGCCAGCCAGTCGGCGAGCCGGGTGCGCAGGCGCGGGGTCTCCCAGGCCGGGTACAGGGCGTACGACAGCATGGCGAGGACGCCGCCGACGAGCGTGAGGACGACACGCTCCGGGACGGTCTGGCTCCACTCCTGCCCGCCCATGCCGAGCAGGAACACGACGTACATGGCGACGCAGCCCTGGGCGGCGAGCTGCCCCGTGCGCATCAGCAGGTACATGAGCCCCGCGCACACCACGGCGAGCACGGCGGAGAGATACGTGCCGGGGTGCGCCAGTTGCAGGATCGCGGTCGCCACGGTGACGCCGACGAGCGTGCCGCCGAACCGGGCCACCGCGCGTGAGTACGTCTGCGAGAAGTCGGGGCGCATCACCATCACGGCGGACATCGGCGCCCAGTAGCCGTGGCCGTACGGCAGGACGTCGCCGATGAGATACCCGGCGACGGCGACCGCGGCCACGCGGTTCGCATGCCGCAAGATCGGCGACCCGGGCCGCACCTCCCGCCGGATCGCTCGCGCGGCGACGGGGAGCAGTTGGAAGATGCTGGGGCGTCGCAGGGGCCGTGCGGGCGCGTCCGGCCTCTGCGGCGGCCGAGCGCTTTCAAGTCCCTGCGGCGGAGGGGCATTCCCAGGCCCTTGCGGGGGCTGAGCATTCTCGGCACCCTGCGGCGGCCGAGCGCTTTCTAGCCCCTGCGGGGGCTGGGCGTTTCCAGGCCCCTGCGGAGGCTGGGCGTTCCCAGGCCCTTGCGGGGGCTGAGCATTCTCGGCACCCTGCGGCGGATGGGCACTTTCAAGCCCCTGCGGCGATTGAGCAGCGGGGTCGGGGGCAGAGCCCCGAGGCGTGGGAGCGGACGCCGTGCCAGGGTCGGCGCCCTCGTCATCGGCGCGCGGCACCGTGGGCCGCCTTGCCCACCCTGCCGCCCCAGGCGGCAGATTGCCCAAGGCGGGGGCAGCGGCATCATCAGCCCCCGGCGGCGGAGCGGCACCCTCACGCCCCTGCGGCGGATGGGCATTTTCAAGCCCCTGCGGCGATTGAGCAGCGGGGTCCGGGGCGGAGCCCCGTGGCGTGGGTGCGGGGTCGTCGGCGCCGGACGGGCGGACGCCGCCTGCCGTTTCCAGGACGTCCTTCAGGAGGGACCCGAGGCGACTCGCGGCCCGCTGCGACGGCCCCGACAGGATCGCCCCGGTATCCGGGGACCGGAACGTCGCGATCGCCCCCGGCGGGATCTTCACCGGCGACCCGTGCCGGATGGCCCTCGCCGCGGCGTCAAGAATCGCCCCCGCCGCGGCAAGCAGCTCACGCACACGGTCCCGCTCCACCCCCTCCTCCGGCACCCCGACCGCCGGATCCGCCAAGGAGGCCAGCACCGGCCGGATCCGCTCCGCGAGCCCCCGCGCACCGTGCAGCTGCGCGGGCCGCGTCCGGGCCTGCCGAGGCGTGAGCGCGGCCGCGCTCCGCGCCAGCATCAGCGGCTCCGGATCGAACGCGGCGACGGGATCGTGCCGCAACCGCCGCGCGTAATCGGCCTCAGCCGCGAGCGCGTCGGCGAGCGCGTCGCGGTGCGCCCCCCATCTGCGTACGGGAAAGAGGATCACCAGCGCCGCCTGGACCAGGCCGCCGAAGGCCATCATCGCCGCGTGTCCCGCCGCCTCGGCGATCGTCGTCGGCAGGGTGATGGTCACGAGCATCATCGCGACGTTCGACGAGGCCATGATGCCGATGGTCGGCCCCGCCGCCCAGGCGAGACCGGCGAGATACGTCCACAACGCGAGCAGCGGCAGGAAGAAGACGAGGTGGGAGCCGGTGAGATAGCCGAGGAACGTCGAGATGCCGAGGCTCGCGCCGGAGGCGAGCGCCAGCTCGGGACGCGGCCGCCAGCTCCGCTGGAACGTGGCGATCGCCGCCTGGAACGCACCGAAGGCCGAACCGGCCGCCACCGCGGGACCGAACAACGTAAGGCTCACCGCGAGCACGATCGCGAGCCCCGCGGCACCGCGCAGAGCGATCAGCGGTTCGAGGCGCTTGCGCTCCACGGTCAGGCCCGAGCGCGTGGTCACCTTCAACGCCCGGAACCAGCTCATTTCGCCAGAATACGGGCATCAGCCGTTCCGGACGGCGAGGCCCACCCGCCCCCTAGTCCCCTTCGCGGAGCACCAGGTCCAGGAGGCCGGGAAAACGGGTGTCGAACTCGGCGCGGCGCAGCCGGTTGAGGCGCCGGGGCCCGGCGTCCCGCTGCTCGAGCAGGCCCGCCTCACGGAGCACGGAGAAGTGCCGGCTCAGCGTCGCCTTGGTGACCGGCACGTCGAAGGTGCCGCAGGTGTGCTCCCAGTCGGCGGCCCCGGCCAGCCCGCGCACGAGCATGCGGCGCACCGGGTCGGCGAGCGCGACGAGCGCGGCCTCCAGGGAGACGTCCGCCGGTTCGACATGCACCGGCGCCGCCCGATGGCTCGCCGTTCCGTCTGCCGCTGGCCGCGTGGCCACCATGTCGTCCTCCCGGTTCCCGGTGCCCACCCACGCCCTTGCGTTTCCGGTGTCCACCCTTGTCGAGTGTTCGATGATCTGCGTACACTCCGAGCGTTCGTTACTCGTCGAACACTCTAGTGCCTCACGAAGGAGCTCCGTCATGCCCTCCTCCCAGCAGCCCCCGGTCCGCGTGGGCATCGTCGGTCTCTCCGCCAAGCGAGGCTGGGCCGCCAGGGCCCACCTGCCCGCGCTGCGCCGACTCAAGGGTTTCGATGTGCGCGCGCTCTCCGCGAGCAGCGCCGAATCCGCGAGGGCGGCCGCCGAGAAGTACGGCATCGCCCACTCCTTCGGCACCGCCGCCGAGCTGGCCGCGTCCGACGAGGTCGACCTCGTCGTGGTCACCGTCAAGGTGCCGGACCACCGGGAGATCATCGAGTCCGCCCTCGCCGCGGGGAAGGCGGTGTTCTCCGAGTGGCCGCTGGGCGTCGATCTCGCCGAGGCCGAGGAGCTCGCAGCCCTCGCCGCGGAGCGCGGACTGCGCACCTTCACCGGCCTCCAGGCACGCTCCGCCCCGCTCGTACGCCACCTGCGCGACCTGATCGCGGACGGCTACGTGGGCGAGGTGCTGTCCACCAGCCTGGTGGCGTCCGGGCGCGGCTGGGGAGCGGAGGTGCCGGAGGGCAGCGCGTATCTCCTGGACCGGTCCACCGGGGCGAACATGCTGACCATCCCGTTCGGCCACACGCTGGACGGACTGATCTCGGTGCTGGGCGACTTCGACGAGGCCGCGCGGATCGGCGCCGTCACCGCCACCCGCCGCCGGGAGCTCAAGGACCCGCGTACCGGCGAGATCCTCCGGTCCGACGTCCCCGACCAGGTGGTGTTCGGCGGGGTGCTCGCCTCCGGCGCGGTGGCCTCCGTGCACTACCGGGGCGGCACGTCGCGCGGCACCGACTTCCTCTGGGAGATCAACGGCACCGAGGGCGACCTGGTCGTGACCGGCGACCACGGCCACCTCCAGATGGGCGACTACACCCTCACCGGGGCACGCGGCTCCGCCACCGAGCGCACCGAAATCGCCGTCCCCGAGCGCTACTTCGAGCCCGAGCTCGCGGAACTGCGCGGCACGGAGGCGTACAACGTCGGCGCCGCCTACGCCCAGCTCCACCGCGACCTGGCCGACGGCACGTCCGTCGTCCCCGACTTCGCGCACGCCGTCCGGCACCACCGACTGCTCGACCGCGTCGAGCGCGCGGCAGCCTGACGGCTCACCCTTCGAGGCGGGCCCGCTGCGCCGCGGCGACGCCCTCCTCCCAGCCCGCCCCGTCGGTGACGCCCCTCATCCGCGTCGTCACGGTCTCGGGGAACATCTCCTCGGCCCGCCCCGTGACCGCGACGTCCCGCGCGGCGAGCACCGGCAGCACCTCACCCGCCTCGCCCGCCTCACCCGTCACCCGCTCGGCGACGGCGGCGAGCCGGTCCCCGATCCGGTGCGCGTACGCGGCGAGGAACGACTGCCGGAAGGTCTTCGTACGCTTCCTGCCGCCCGCCCGCTGCTCGGCCTCCGCGCGCGTCATCGCGGCGGTGGCCTGCACGAGCAGCGACGTATGGAGGACCTCGACGACCTCCAGATCAGGCTCGAAGCCGACCACGGTCGAGAACCCGAACGCGGAGTTCCACACCGCGCGACAGCGATTGGCGCCCGCCACCGCGTCGAGGAGGACCGCCTTCGCCGTCTCGTAGGGGGCGTCGACACCGATCCGGCAGGCGCTGGGCGCGTCCTTCGCGTGCGTACGGGAGGCGAGCAGCGCCTCGTCGACCGAGTGCCGGGCCATCAGCTCCTGCGCCTTCGCCGACAGCGCCTCCGCCTCCGGCGGGTACCCGGTCCGCTCCGCCTTGGCGAGCAGCGCACGGATCTTCGCCAGGGCACGCGGCTCGCCCGCCACGGGGACGGTGATCGACTCCCCCGGCACCGGGCCGACCGGCTCGATGGCGGGCAGCCGCGCAAGCAGCCGGTACAGCTCCAGGGCGGTGGTGGCGCCCGTGAACCGGTCCGTGCGCGCGGGCTCCTCGGCCGGCAGCTCGGCGAGCTGGGCGGCCCAGCGCGGCGGCAGGTGCTCGTACCGCTCGGTCTCGGTGCGGATCAGGCGGGCCGCGAGCCGTTCGTGGGCCGCGTCAAGACCCTCCGCCCGTACGACCATCCGCAGCACGTCGGCCGGCTGCCAGCCGCGCTCCCACGCCCGCCGCACGAACTCCCGCCCCCGCAGGGCGAGTTCCGTGTCGGAGGAGGGGTCGGCGGCGAGCAGGGACGCGCCGGTGTCGAGATCGCCGCCGTCGTGGAGGGCGGCGGCGAAGGCCCGCTCGACCGTGCTGTCAATGCTCGTACCGCTCATACGCCCATGATCTCAGCCCCGCGGAACAGGTCAGGAGCCGAGCGACTCCACGATCAGCTCGGCGGCCCGCGCCACGAGCGGACTGTCGCCCTCGGCGTCCTTGTCCGGCTTGGTCGACAGAACGGAGAGGATCACCGGCGCCCCGTCCGGCGTCCAGGCGATGCCGACGTCGTTGGCGGTGCCGTACGAGCCGGTGCCGGTCTTGTCGCCGAGCACCCAGTCCGCGGGCAGGGCCTTGCGGAAACGTTCGGCGCTGGTGGTGTTGGCGAGCAGCCACTTCGTCAGCCGGTCGCGGTCGGCGGGGGCGAGGGCGCGGCCGAGGACGAGGCGGGCGTACGTCGTGCCGATCGCGCGGGGCGTGGTGGTGTCGGTGACGCGGCCCGGTTCGGCCGAGTTCAGCTCGGGCTCCCAGCGGTCGAGGCGGGTCGTGCGGTCGCCGACCGAGCGGCAGAAGCGGGTGACGGCGGTGGGGCCGCCGAGGTGCTCCATGAGGAGGTTGGCCGCGGTGTTGTCGCTGTACGAGATCGCGGCGCCGCACAGCTCGTCGACGGTCATCCCGTTCGCGAGGTTCTCCGCCTTGCCGGTTTCCGGGGCGCCGCCCGCGCGGTCGATGTCGGCCTGCGTGTAGTGGATGCGGCGGGCCAGGAACTCGCCGTTCTTGTCGAGGTCGCGCAGCACGGCGGCGACGGCGAGCGTCTTGAACGTGGAGCACATCGGGAAGCGTTCGTCGGCGCGGTGCCGGACGGTGCGCCCGGTGCGGACGTCGTGCGCGAACACGCCGAGGCGGGCGCCGTGCCGGCGCTCCAGGGCGGTGAAGCGGCCGCCGGCGGGGTGGGCGGTGCCGGTCGCCGCGTGGGCGACGGTGGTACCGGTGAGCGCGGTGACGCCGAGGGCGGTCGCGGTGGTCAGTAGAGCGCGGCGAGTGGTGGACACGGCAGGAGTTGGTCCCTTCAGCGCGACGACGGTCTGTTCGACCTGTACCTGTACGACGACGATCTTGCCCGTCCCCATGGTTGCGGCCTTGCCGGGACGGCCGAGATGCCGGGGGTCACCGTGACATGACAGGCTCGGGGGCATGAGAGTGGCACTGGCGCAGACCGACTGCGAACTCGGCGATGTGGACGCCAACCTGGACACGGCCCGCGAACAGATCGCGCAGGCCGGGGACCAGGGAGCGGACCTGGTCGTCTTCCCCGAACTGAGCCTGCACGGCTACCACCTGGGCGGCCTGAAGTCCGACACGTCGATCGCCACGAACGACCCGCGCCTGCTCGGCCTCACGACGCCGGACGGCCCCGACGTCATGGTGGGCCTGCACGAACACACCAGCCTGCGCGCGTACAACACCTCCGCGTACTACTCGGGCGGCGCCCTGCTGCACGCCCACCGCAAGCTGTACCTCCCGAACTACCTGGCCTGGGAGGAGCGCAAGCACGTCAGCCCCGGCCAGCACTCCCGCGCGTACGACCTGCCCGGCGACCACGGCCGGGCCGCGACGCTGGTCTGCAACGACGCGTGGCAGCCGGTGCTTCCGTGGCTGGCGGTGCAGGACGGCGCGGAGGTCCTGTTCGTCCCCGCGAACAGCGCGGCGACGCTCGACCCGGAGGCCATGGACACCACCCTCTACTGGGACACCCTCCTCTCCTACACGGCGAAGATGCTCCAGTGCTGGGTCGTCTTCGTGAACCGCGTCGGCAACGAGAACGGGGCGTCCTTCTGGGGCGGCTCCCGAGTCATCAGCCCGCGCGGCACGGCGGTGGCGCAGGCGCCGCAGTGGGAGCCGGGCCTCGTGACGGTCGACATCGACATCCACGAGGCCCGCCGCCAGCGCAGGGCGGTCCCCTTGGTGGCGGAGGCGCGGCTGGGGTTGATCGACCGCGAGGTCAGGCGTCTGATCGACGAGGGCGGCGACAGCTGACTCGCCGCGAAGGCGTTGCGGTCTCGGGGCTCTGCCCCGGACCCCGCTGCTCAATCGCCGCAGGGGCTTGATGATGGTCACCCATCGTTGTCAGTGCTGAATGTGACACTCGGCTACGTGACCGAACGATGGGCTCTCGCCCCCACCGAGCACGGCGGAGCGGACCTCGCCCCGCTGGGCCCGGACGGGCTGCCCGCAGGACCCGTCGTCCGGGAACCGGACCTCGCCGAGGCCGTCCGCACCCGACCGGAGGTCACCCGCTGGGTCTGGCGCGACACGCACGCCGTCTACCCGCACCTGCTCGCCGCCGGCGTCCGCGTCGACCGTTGCTACGACATCGAGGCCGCCGAGAACCTCCTGATCGCCCACGAGGGCCGACACGGCGACCCCCGTTCCGCCGCGGCGGCCCTCGCCCGCCTCAAGGGCGCCCCGGTCCC
>NZ_JBTYHB010000038.1:0-82408 GCF_054871485.1 Streptomyces sp. UC4497
GACGCTGCCCCCCCCGGAGCCGCCGACGGCGGAAGAACGGGCGGTGGCGGAGGCGCCCGTGTCGCGCCACCGGACTGTGACGTCCGACACCGGGAAACCCTTTGTCGGACGTCACAGTCGGTCGCTCCAGCAACGCACAAGGCCCGTTCCGCCGAAGCGGAACGGGCCTTGAACCAGATGGAGCGCCGGGCAGGCCTTGCACCTGCATTTCCCCGCAGGAAGCGGGGCGTCTTTCCTTGGACCACCAACGCACGGTCACCCGCCGCGAGTTGCGGCGACCAACAAGATCAACTGTAGCTCAGGACTCGGGTTCTGGCGAGCCCACCGGGCCCGCCCGGTCCAGCAGGCCCGTGCGGGCCGCGAGTGCCGCCGCCTCCAGGCGGGAGCCCACGCCCAGCTTCATCAGGACGCGCTGGACGTGCGTACGGGCCGTGGACGGGGCGATGCCCATGCCCGCCGCGATCAGCCGGGTGTCCTCGCCGTCCGCGACCCGCACCAGGACCTCGACCTCGCGCGGCGTGAGCATCTGGAGCAACCGCTGCCCCTCGTCGTCCGGTTGGGCCGCCGGGTTGAGCAGCTCCGCGAACGCGCCCTGGAGCAGGGCGGGGGCCACCGCGGCCTCCCCCGCCCGGGCCTTCATCAGGGCGCGCTCGACACCCTCTATGCGCTCGTCGTGCCGTACGTAGCCGGAGGCGCCGGCCGCGAAGGCCGACGCGATGCCTCTCGGTGAGGGGACGGGGCCGAGAACGACCACCGCCACCTGCGGGCGCTCGCGCTTGATACGGATCACCGGGTCGAAGGTGCCGGGCTCCGCGGGGGTCGCCGTGCCCAGCAGGCAGACCTCCGGCGCCCGCGAGATGACCAGATCCGCCGCACCGGCCGCGGGCGCGGCCGCCGCGAGCACCCGGTGCCCGCGCAGCTTCAGGGCCGAGGCCAACGCCTCGGCCAGCAATCGGTGGTCGTCGACCACCATCAGCCGCACTCCCATCGGGCCAACCCCCCAATCCACCCCGGGTGTCCCCGCGAACCCCCGGGCCCCCCAAGGACAGGCGAGCCCCCCGACTCCCCGTCCTCCTTCATCCCCCGGAAGCTACACGCTTGTTCGAGGATGCGCGCCCCCTACCGGCCAGAAGCGGCCCTCAATGCTGAAATCCAGTGCATTGAGGGATGTTTGGGAGTACAGGAACGCAAAGCCAGCGCCAACAAGCTTTCACCCGGGGCGACTTCGCGACCTCTTTCAGTCGGTACCGAAACCGACCGCCGTGTACCGCTTTCCGTCGTCCGCGTAGGGCTCGCCGATCAGTGGCTGACCGAGAAACAATCTTCCCTCGGAATAGTGGAGTTCGGAATTCGAGCGGCCTGGCGCCATCCCACTGATCATGTTCCGGACGGCGGGCGTGGCCGGCGTTTCCACCAGGGTCGACTGCTTCATGGTCCGGGGGTCGATCGTCACGATCTGGCTCCCCTTGTCGGCGGCCCCCGTCTTGAACGCCAGGAGGTTTCCGCCGTCCATGCGCACCGGGAAGATGTCGTGGTGGTCGCCTCCCGTGATGCGGTCGCCCGTGCGTTTGCCGGTCTCCAGGGAGTACGACACGATCTCGTCGGCCGGCCCCGGGCCGCCGTCGGTCTCGTGCGGCCGGGTCGCGAGATAGATCCGACCGTTGCCGACGGCGATCTTCGCGCAGCCCTCGGTCTTTCCGACCTCGCAGGCGAAGTCGTACTTCTTGGGATCGATGGAGATCCTGCTGGCGAGCCTTCCACGGCTGTCCAGGGCGAAGACGTCGGTGATGGTTCCCGCCGAGTTCGCGCCCCTTCCCACGCCGAAGACGACCGGCTTGGTGGACAGGACCTTTACGTCGGCAAGGCCCTTGGCGAGTTTGTAGGACCACCTGGGCTGGCCCGTCACGGGGTCCAGGAGCTGGACGTCGTACGTCGCGTGGTCGCCGTAGGTGCCGCATTTGCGGACCGTCACGAGCTGGGCGCCGCCGTGGTAGCCGAGGTCCTGGCACTCGCCGGTGTCGGGCTGCCACCGGATGGCGCCCGACTTGATGTCGAAGGCGGCGCCGCCGTCGAGACCGCCGCCCACCGCGAGCGTGTTGCCCGAGAGGGAGAGCTCCTCGAAGATCCGCCGGTTCGAGCCCTGGCCGAGGCTCTGCGTCCAGAGCTTGTGCCCCGTGTTGACGTCGAAGACCGTGATCTGGCTGCACGGCTTGTGGTCGCCGTTCTTGGGCCGCTTGCCCGCCTCGCTGACCACGGCCGCGAGCGCGTCGTCGGTGACGGTGTCCGTCCCCGCGCACGTCTGCCCCGACAGCGGGAGCGTCCAGGTCTTCCTGCCGCTCGCGGCGTCGTACCCGACGAGCTGGTTCACGCCCGCCTTGGCGTACGTCTTGTCGGTCAGCCAGGAGCCCTGGACGCTGTCCACCTGCCGCTCCGCCACCTTCGGCGCGGGCAGCCGCAGCGTCACCCTCGCCGACGGGTCGGCCGGGGCCCGCTCCGCCGCGGATCCGCCGAAGCCGTCGCCGTCCTTGTCGCCGGAGCCCGTGGCGCCCACGCCGGGGTCGTCGCCCGACCTCGTGGCGTAGAGGAAGCCGCCGCCGACGATGAGCGCGAGGGCCACGACCGCGGCGCCGATGACGAGCGCGATCGGCGGCACCTTTTTACGGGTGGGCGGCTGCGGGTGGCCGTACTGGGACTGCTCGTACGACTGTCGCCTCGCGGGCGGGAGCGGTGTGCGCAGGGTGCCGTAACCGGGGCTGGTGTACGGCGGCATGGGCGGTGGGGAGCCGAATTCGCCCTGTGGGGACGGGGGTTCGTTCGGCGGGCGGGGTGGGGGTGGCTGGGTCATGACCTGGGTACCTCGGGGACGTTGAGTTGCGGCAAGGCCAGTCGCCGTGGGCCGGATCGGACGTTCTCGTCCCGGCGGCCCTTTTCTATCACTCGCGTCTGTCACTCGCGTCTGTCACTCGCGACCGACAGGCAGCGGGCGACAGGCAGCGGGCCGATCCGTCCCCGTACCCAGGGGAGGACCGGCCCGCGGTGTGCCTGGGACCTGTCCGGCTCACGCGTCCTCGGCGAGCTCCAGCCAGCGCATCTCCAACTCCTCGCGCTGCGCGACCAGATCACGCAGCTCCGCGTCCAGCTTCGCGACCTTCCCGAAGTCGGTGGCGTTGTCGGCGATCTGCGTGTGCAGCTTGGTCTCCTTCTCGGAGATCTTGTCCATCTGCCGCTCGATCTTCTGGAGTTCCTTCTTCGCGGCGCGCGTATCGGCTGCGGAGGGCCCCGCCTTCTCGGCCGCGGCCGGGGCAACCGCGGGGGCGGGGGACGCGGCCTCGATCATCCGCTGCCTGCGCTCCAGGTACTCGTCGACGCCGCGCGGCAGCATCCGCAGGGTGGCGTCACCGAGCAGGGCGTACGTGTTGTCGGTGGTGCGCTCCAGGAAGAACCGGTCGTGGGAGATCACGACCATCGAGCCCGGCCACCCGTCGAGCAGGTCCTCGAGCTGGGTGAGGGTCTCGATGTCGAGGTCGTTCGTCGGCTCGTCGAGGAAGAGGACGTTCGGCTCGTCCATCAGGAGGCGCAGGATCTGGAGGCGGCGGCGCTCACCACCCGACAGGTCACCGACCGGCGTCCACTGCTTGTCCTTCGCGAAGCCGAACTGCTCGCACAGCTGGCCCGCGGTCATCTCACGGCCCTTGCCGAGGTCGACGCGGTCACGGACCTGCTGGACGGCCTCCAACACCCGCAGCGTGGAGGGCAGTTCGGTCACGTCCTGCGACAGGTACGCGAGCCGTACGGTCTTGCCCACGGCAATCTTCCCGGCGGCCGGCTGTACGTCGCCCTGGCTGCGGGCGGCCTCGTCGAGGGCACGCAGCAGGGACGTCTTGCCCGCGCCGTTCACACCGACCAGGCCGACGCGGTCGCCGGGGCCGAGCTGCCAGGTCAGGTGCTTGAGCAGCACCTTCGGACCGGCCTGGATGGTGACGTCCTCGACGTCGAAGACGGTCTTGCCCAGCCGGGCGTTCGCGAACTTCATCAGCTCGCTCTTGTCGCGCGGCTCCGGGACGTCCGCGATCAGCTCGTTGGCCGCCTCGACGCGGAAGCGCGGCTTCGAGGTGCGGGCGGGGGCGCCGCGGCGCAGCCAGGCCAGCTCCTTGCGGACCAGGTTCTGCCGCTTGGCCTCCTCGGTCGCGGCGATGCGCTCACGCTCGGCGCGCGCGAAGACGTAGTCGCTGTACCCGCCCTCGTACTCGTACACGTCGCCCTTCTGCACGTCCCACATGCGGGTGCAGACCTGGTCGAGGAACCAGCGGTCGTGGGTGACGCAGACGAGCGCCGAGCGGCGGTTGCGGAGATGCTGGGCGAGCCAGGCGATGCCCTCGACGTCGAGGTGGTTCGTCGGCTCGTCGAGGACGATCAGGTCCTGCTCGGCGATGAGCAGCTTGGCGAGCGCGATACGGCGCCGCTCGCCGCCGGACAGCGGGCCGATGACGGTGTCGAGCCCCTGCGGGAAGCCCGGCAGGTCGAGCCCGCCGAACAGCCCCGTCAGTACGTCACGGATCTTGGCGCTGCCCGCCCACTCGTGGTCGGCCATGTCACCGATGACCTCGTGCCGGACGGTGGCCTTCGGGTCGAGCGAGTCGTGCTGGGTGAGCACGCCCAGGTGCAGGCCGCCACTGTGGGTGACGCGGCCGGTGTCGGCCTCCTCCAGCTTGGCGAGCATCCGGATGAGGGTGGTCTTGCCGTCTCCGTTGCGTCCCACGACGCCGATCCGGTCGCCTTCCTGTACGCCGAGGGAGACGCCGTCGAGGAGGGCACGGGTGCCGTAGACCTTCGAGACGTTCTCGACGTTGACCAGATTGACTGCCATTTCGCTCCGCTCCGGGGGGTGGGCCACGGGGGTGGGCCGGTCTTCAAGCGTAGTGGGGGTGCGGGAGTGCCTTTGCGGCGCGGGCTGCCGGGGGCGGTCCGGGGGGGGCCGGGGGGCCGGGGCGCCGGTCGCGGGGCACCGGGGTGGTGGTCGCGGGGTGCTGCCCCGGGCCCCGTGCTGGGAGTTCGGGGCTGCACCCCGGGTCTCGGGTGGTTGCCCACACCACAGGGCTCCGCCCGGACCCGGCCGGTCCCACGCCACGGGGCTCCGCCCCGGACCCCGCGCCTCAAGCTCCGACGGGATCAAAGATCGGGGCTCCGCCCCGGATCCTGCGCCTCAAGCGCCGGCGGGGCTGGTTTCGCCGAACCTGCGTTACGGCCTCGGGGCTCCGCCCCGGACCTCGCGAGTCTCGTCCCAGAGCGGGGCTTGAATCGCCCACCCGCCACGGTGCTCGAATTGCCCCGCCGCAGGCAATCGCCCGGCACCCGCCCATCTCCCACCCACCCGCCCCCTCCGGGGGCGTAGGCAGCACGGGATGCCGCCACCGCCTTGGCCGATCCGGCGGCCGCGGCTCGCCACCCGGGACGGCGAGGCGCGCCCCGCCTGGGTAATCCGGCGGCAGCCACGGATCCCACCCATTGCGTCCGACGCCGCCACCGCCTTGGGCGACTTCCGCCGACCGCGGCTCCCCACCCGCTGCGGTCAACTGCACGCGCCTCGGGCAATCTGCCGCCCGGTCCCCCACCCGTTGCGGTCGGCCGCACGCGCCTTGAGCAATCCGCCGCCACCACGACTCCCCACCCTGACGGCCGACACCGCCCCCGCCTTGGGTAACGCCCACCACGGCTCCCCACCCGTCGCGGTCGGCGCCGCCCCGCCTTGGGCAATCTGCCGCCTTGGGCGGCAGGGTGGGCAAGGCGGCACCCCGGCGCCGCGCACCCATCACGACGGGCCCCGCCCCGGCACAGCAACCCGGCCCCCGGGCAGGCCGAAGCCCCCGGAGGGGGCGGGCGGGAGGGAGATGACCGGGCACCGGCACAGCCGGACAAGGGACCGGTACCGCGAACCAGCACCGCAGGCGTCGACCCCGGCGTAGTTCTCGGCTCCGGTACCGCGCATTCAGCATCGCGGGCGTCGGGCCCAGCACAGTTCTGGGGTCCGGTGCTGCGGACCGGTGTCCGCAGGCGCCGACTCCGGCACGGCCCTGGGCCCCTGTGTCGCGGATCGGTGACCGTGGGCGTCGGCCCCGGCACAGCTCGGGACCCCGGTGTCGCGCACCGATGGCCGTGTTCGCCGACCGGGCAAAGCTCTGGGCCCGGTGCCTTGCGCAGATGACCACAGGCGCCGACCTCGGCGGAGCAGCGCCCGGGCCCCGGGCGGCCGACGCCCCCGGAGGGGGCGGGAGGGTGGGACATGAGCGGGCGCACCGGCGCAGCCGGGGAAAGGACCGGTGCCGCGAACAGCACCGCAGGCGCCGACCACGGCACGGTCAGATCCCCGTGCCGGGCAACAGGGACCCCGGGTCAGAGGAGTGTCGCGCCCGGGGCCGGGGAAGGGGCCACGCGGGCCGTGCGGCACAACCCCGTGGCGGTCAGTGCTGCCGCAACCGCGCGCGCTGAAGCCTCGTCCGCCGCCAGGAACGCCGTCGTCGGGCCCGATCCGGAGACCAGCGCGGCCAGCGCCCCCGCCGACGTACCGGCGTCAAGCGTGTCCTTCAGGGACGGGAAGAGGGAGAGCGCCGCGGGCTGGAGGTCGTTGGTGACCGTGGCCGCGAGCGCCTCGACGTCGCCGGTGCCCAGCGCCTCCAGAAGGGCCGGCGCGGCGACGGGGTCGGGAGCGTCGGGGCTGAGGCGGTCGAACTCGCGGTAGACCGCCGGCGTGGACAGGCCGCCGTCCGCCGCCGCGAACACCCACCAGAACTCCCCACCCACGTCGAGGAGTTCGAGCTTCTCGCCCCGCCCCGTACCGAGCGCCGCACCACCGACCAGGCTGAACGGCACGTCGCTGCCCAACTCGGCGCAGATGTCGAGGAGTTCCTCGCGCGAGGCGTTCGTACCCCAGAGCGCGTCGCAGGCGACGAGCGCGCCCGCCGCGTCCGCGGACCCGCCCGCCATGCCGCCGGCGACCGGGATGTCCTTGGCGATGTGGATACGGATGGAGGGTTCACCGAGGCCGTGACGCTCGGCCAGGGCGTACGCGGCGCGTGCCGCCAGGTTCGTACGGTCCAGGGGGACCTGGTCGGAGCCGGGTCCCGTGCAGGTGAGTTCGAACGTGTCCGCCTCCGACACCGTCACCTCGTCGTAGAGGCCCACGGCCAGGAACACGTTCGCCAGGTCGTGGAAGCCGTCGGGGCGGGCGCCGCCGACCGCGAGCTGGACGTTGACCTTGGCGGGTACGCGTACGGTCACCGACGTATCCGATGTCACTGCTGCTTGGCCTCCGCGATGCGGGCGAACTCGTGGACGGTGAGCGCCTCGCCGCGCGCCTGCGGGGAGACGCCCGCCGCGACGAGGGCCTCCTCGGCGGCCTGCGCCGAACCCGCCCACCCGGCGAGCGCCGCGCGCAGCGTCTTGCGGCGCTGGGCGAACGCGGCGTCGACCACCGCGAACACCTCCTGCCGGGACGCGGTGGTGGGGATCGGCTCGGTGCGGCGCACGAGGGAGACGAGGCCGGAGTCGACGTTCGGGGCGGGCCAGAAGACGTTGCGGCCGATACTGCCGGCGCGCTTGACCTCCGCGTACCAGTTGGCCTTCACGGACGGGACGCCGTAGACGCGGGAGCCGGGCCCGGCGGCGAGCCGGTCGGCGACCTCGGCCTGCACCATCACGAGGGTCCGCTCGATGGTCGGGAAGTTCTCCAGCATGTGGAGCAGGACGGGGACCGCGACGTTGTACGGGAGGTTCGCGACGAGGGCGGTGGGCGCCGGGCCGGGAAGCTCGGTGACCTGCATCGCGTCGATGTTGACCAGGTCGAAGGAGTCCTTCTTGGCCGGGAGGCGGGCCGCGATGGTGGCGGGCAGGGCCGCGGCCAGTACGTCGTCGATCTCCACGGCCGTGACGTGGCGGGCCGCTTCGAGGAGGGCGAGGGTGAGCGAGCCGAGGCCGGGTCCGACCTCCACGACGGCGTCGTCCTCGGTCACTTCCGCGGTGCGGACGATGCGGCGGACGGTGTTGGCGTCGATCACGAAGTTCTGGCCGCGTTGCTTGGTCGGCCGGACGTTCAGCGCCGCGGCGAGTTCGCGGATGTCCGCGGCGCCGAGGAGGGGGCCCTGGGGGTCACTGGTGCTCACCGTTCAAGGGTAGCCGGGCCAGGGCCTCCGGCCGGTGCCGGTCGATCAAGCCTCTCCGGGACGGGACTCGCGGGGGCCGGGGCAGCGGCCCAGGACCGCGATACCGGCGCCGGTCGTAACGCCACGGGGCTCCGCCCCGGACCCCGCGCCTCAAACGCCGGCGGGGCTTGATCGGGCTCAAACGCCGGCGGGGCTGGTTGTGCCCTAGAGGCGCGCGCCGCAATGGGGCCACGGGGACGCGCCCCGGCTGACGTACAGCTTCTTCGCCCGGTACGTCTGTTCCGCCGCAGGCGCGTCCTGGGGGCGGCCCGAGCCGCCGAGGCTGTGCCACGTCTGCGTGTCGAACTGGTAGAGGCCCCCGTAGGTGCCGGTCGCGTCCGTGGCCCCCGGCCGGCCCCCCGACTCGCACGCGGCGAGGCCGGACCAGTTGAGGGAGTCCGCCCCGGCCACCGACGTCGGCATCGGCTTCGTACCCACCCTGATCTGCTGCGTACGCGGCTCCCGCACGACCTCCTGCCGCACACGCCGCGGCTTCCCCCGGACCCCGTTCACGGTCCGCACCGAGTACGTGACCCGCCTCAAGCCCGGCTCGCCGGCCCGCGTGACGATCTCCGTGCCCTGGAACTGCGAGGCGTCCTCCGTGCGCTCCGTCGCGTAGGGGATCGGTTCCTCGCGGACCTCCTTCTCCCCCGTCACCCGCATCACCGTGATCACCTGCCCGTCGCGCGGGAAGCTGCTCTGCGGCACCGACGTGGTGTCCTGCCCGCGCAGCGTGACGCCCGCGTCCTCGACGGCCTCGCCCACGGTCGCCGCGTTCGTGCGGATGGTGCGGCGGTTGCCGTCGGCCATGATCGTGACGCTGCGCTCCGTGCGTACGTCGAGGTCCAGTCCGTGGCGGGCGATGCGCTGGGAGCGCGAGGCCGAGACGTACGCGCCCTCCGCCCGCACCCCGAGCTGTCTGAGCGCCCCGTGCACGGTCCGCTCCGTCGTCCACACCTCGCGCCGCTGCCCGTCGAGGGTGAGCCGGACGGGACGCCCGTACCGGACCGCGACCTCGTCCCCACTGGCCAGCGCGGCCCCCTCGCCGGGCGCCACGACGTCGTGGTCACCGACGTCCACGCCCTCGTCGGCGAGGAGTTCGGTGACGTCGTCGGCGAAGGTGTGCAGGGTGCGCTCCTTGCCGTCGACGCTGAGGTGGATCGCCTTGTCGTCGACGACGAAGGCGGACGTGCCGCCCGCGAGGAACGCGACGACCAGCGCCTGCGGCAACAGCCTGCGCAGCGACTCGGGCCGCTGCGCCACCTTCTTGCGGCGCGCGGCACGCCGCGCGGCGGCCCGCCCGACGGTCGGCGCGGAGGCGGAGGCAGAGGCGGGGACCTGGGTCTCCTCCTCGTAGGCCTCGTGCGCCTCGTACGCTCCGTACGTCTCGTTCCGCTCATACGGTTCGTACGGCTCATGCCGCTCGTACGTCTCCTGCGGCGTAATGCTCACGACGACGCTCCAGGCCACTCACAGGTTCCGGTCCCCGGTGAGGGGCGGATCGGGCCAGCAGAACCTAGCGGAGCACCTGTCACTCTCCAAAGCACCGCAACTACTCTGCGTGGCTACTTTGCCCGAAGGTGAGCGGACGCGAGCGCCCGTGACCGTTATCGCTCAGTAATCGAAGGCACGCGCGGTGTTGGCGGAGACCGACGTCGCGAGGGCTTCCTCCGTGACGCCCTTGACCCCGGCCATGGCGCGCAGCGTGACCGGAATGAGATACGGGGCATTAGGCCGACCGCGGTACGGGGCGGGCGTGAGGAAGGGTGCGTCGGTCTCGACCAGGACCAACTCCTGCGGGGCCACCGCGAGCGCGTCGCGCAGCGGCTGCGCGTTCTTGAACGTCACGTTTCCCGCGAACGACATGAAGTAGCCGTTCTCCGCGCAGATTTGGGCCATGTCCGCGTCGCCGGAGTAGCAGTGGAAGACGGTGCGCTCGGGCGCCCCTTCTTCCTTCAGGACGCGTAGCACATCGGCGTGGGCCTCACGGTCGTGGATGACCAGGGCCTTGCCGTGGCGCTTGGCGATCTCGATGTGGGCGCGGAAGGAGCGCTCCTGCGCGGCCTTGCCCTCGGGGCCCGTACGGAAGTAGTCGAGGCCGGTCTCGCCGACGCCCTTCACGTGCGGGAGGGCGGCGAGTCGGTCGATCTCGGCGAGGGCCTCGTCGAGCCCGGCGTCGCCCAGCGGCTCACGCGCCCCCTGCCGGGACCAGCCGTCGGGGTCGCCGTGCACGATGCGCGGCGCCTCGTTGGGGTGCAGGGCGACGGTCGCGTGCACGCGCGCGTGCTCCTCGGCCACGGAGGCCGCCCACCGCGAGCCCGCGAGGTCGCAGCCCACCTGGACGACCGTGGTCACACCCACCGACGCCGCCTTGGCGAGGCCCTCCTCCACGGTGCCCTCCTGCATGTCCAGGTGGGTGTGGGAGTCGGCGACCTCGACCTCCAGGGGCGCGGGCAGCGGCGGCGGGGTGACGTCCTTGGTGCTGGGGCTCATGCCCCCGATCCTACGAAGCCGGTGTCACTCGTCCCGCTTGTGGTGGTGGCTGAAGGGGTGCAGCAGGTCCGACAGGTGCCAGTGGTGGTGCCCCTCGCGCTCCGCCGCGTCCGGTTCCGGCACTTCCACCGGGCCTGCCTGCGGGGTGCGGTGGTGCTGCAGCGCGTCATGGGCCGAGGAGACCCGGCCGGCGCGCATGATGCGTACGACATGGCCCTCGCAGTTCACACACGTGGGCCTGGTCAGCGGCGACGGCACCCGCTCGCCCCCGACCACGTACATCACGAACTCCGCACCCTCCCCGTCGACGTGGTGCTCGATCTCGTAGGACTGCTCCCAGCCGTGCCCGCACCGCATGCAGGCGAACGAATACGACTCGTGGACGATGGATGTCGCCGCGCTGCGATTCGGGACCGGGGGCGTCTGCGCACCAATGGCTGTCTTGGAGACTGCGAACTCGCTCATGCCAGCTCCTCTTGCCCGCTGGACAAACGCTGCCCTGCGGCAGCGTGGGGACGGGTGCGTCCCCTTCAACCAGTGGACGCCTCCGCTGGGCCGAGCGCAAAAGGCCTGTCGACTATTGGATCCGATTTGGCCTTTCCCTGCCGAAACGGCCCCGACGCGCGGTCTTCGCTTTGCTTTTCAGGTTAGTCCTTTACGCACTTATGGGGCGGTCCGAGCCGCATTCTTTGCCGCCACGACGGCATCGAAGACCTCCCGCTTGGGCAGCCCGGCGTCGGCGGCCACGGCGGCGATCGCCTCCTTGCGGCGCTCCCCCGCCTCCTCGCGCACCCGCACCCTGCGCACCAGCTCATCGGGGGTGAGGTCGTCGGCGGACTTCTCCGGCGCACCCTCGACGACGACGGTGATCTCGCCGCGTACGCCCTCGGCGGCCCACTCGGCGAGCTCCTTCAGGGGGCCGCGCTTGACCTCCTCGTACGTCTTGGTGAGCTCGCGGCACACGGCGGCGCGGCGGTCCTCGCCGAAGGCCTCGGCCATCGCGGCGAGGGTGTCGTCGAGGCGGTGGGGGGCCTCGAAGTAGACGAGGGTGCGGCGCTCCTCGGCGACCTCCTTGAGCCGGGAGAGCCGCTCGCCCGCCTTGCGCGGCAGGAAGCCCTCGAAGCAGAAGCGGTCGACGGGGAGCCCGGACAGCGCGAGTGCGGTGAGCACGGCGGAGGGGCCGGGAACCGCCGTGACCCGGATGTCCCGCTCGACGGCCGCGGCGACGAGCCGGTACCCGGGGTCGGACACGGACGGCATCCCCGCGTCCGTGACGAGCAGCACCCTCGCCCCGCCGGCGAGCGCCTCGACGAGCTCCGGCGTACGGGCGCTCTCGTTGCCCTCGAAGTACGACACGACACGCCCGCCGACCTGCACCCCGAGCGCCTGCGTGAGCCGCTTCATGCGCCGGGTGTCCTCGGCGGCGACGACATCGGCGGTGGCCAGCTCCTCGGCCAGCCGCGGCGGTGCGTCCGCCACATCGCCGATCGGCGTGCCCGCGAGCACGAGGGTTCCGGCGGACTCGGGGGATTCTGCGGTTCCAGTCACGTTTCCAGTCTCGCAGGCACAGGGAACAGCACTCGCACAGTCGTGTTCCCTACGATGGCGCGCGTGACCAGTACCGCGTCGTCGTCCGGGGCGACTCCGACCAGCGCACCGACCGAGCAGGCCGCAGGCGTGGAGCCGCAGCAGTCGTCGTGGCTGCGCGGGCTGCGCAGGTTCGGATACCGGGCGCAGGCCAGAGGCGGGGACGTGGGCACGCGCCTGGTGCCGCCGTTCCCGCCGCTCGGGGGCCGCCTGTGGGCGTCCTTCGGGCTGAGCCGGTTCTCCGCCGCGCAGGCGGAGCGGATCGTCGGCTGGGTCGGGCCGCTACTCGTCACGCTCGTCGCCGGCCTCGCCAGGTTCTGGAACCTGGGCAGCCCGAAGGCCGTGATATTCGACGAGACGTACTACGCGAAGGACGCGTGGGCGCTCATCCACCGCGGCTTCGAGGTGAACTGGCCCAAGGACGCCAACGACAAGATCCTGGCCACGGGCGGAAACGTACCGATCCCGCACGACGCCTCGTACGTCGTGCATCCACCGGTGGGCAAGTACGTCATCGGTATCGGCGAGTGGATGTTCGGGTTCGACCCGTTCGGCTGGCGGTTCATGACGGCGGTCCTCGGCACGCTGTGCGTGCTCATGGTCTGCCGGATCGGGCGGCGCATCTTCCGCTCCACGTTCCTCGGCTGTCTGGCGGGCGCGCTGCTCGCCGTCGACGGGCTCTCGTACGTGATGAGCCGCACCGCGCTGCTCGACTCGATCCTGGTCTTCTTCGTGGTGGCGGCGTTCTGCTGCCTGGTGCTCGACCGGGAGCGCACGCGCGGGCAGTTGGCCGCCGCGCTGCCGGTGGACGAGCACGGGCTGCCGCACCCCGACGCGGAGATCGCACAGACACTGCGCCTGGGCTGGCGGCCGTGGCGGCTGCTCGCGGGCCTCTGCCTCGGGCTCGGCGCCGCCACGAAGTGGAACGGCTTCATCTTCCTGGCCGCGTTCGCCCTCATGTCGGTGCTGTGGGACGTGGGTTCGCGGCGGGTGGCGGGCGCCGAGCGCCCGTACCGGGCGGTCCTGAAGCGGGACGTCGTGCCCGCCTTCGTCTCGACCGTCCCGGTGGCCATCGCCACGTACGTGCTGTCCTGGCTCGGCTGGATCCTCTCCCCCAGCGACGGCAGCGGCGGCTACTTCCGCAACTGGGCGGCGACCGACGGCAAGGGCGGCAGCTTCACCTGGCTGCCGGACTGGGTGCGCAGCCTGTGGCACTACGAGCACGAGGTGTGGAACTTCAACACCACGCTCAGCTCACCGCACACCTACCAGTCGAACCCGTGGAGCTGGATGGTCGACGGCCGCCCGGTCTCGTACTTCTACGAGTCGCCGAAGCCGGGCGCGCAGGGCTGCCCCGCCGACGCCACCGAGAAGTGCGCCCGCGAGGTCCTCGCCCTCGGCACGCCGCTGCTGTGGTGGGCGGCGTGCTTCGCGCTCCTGTTCGTGCTGTGGCGCTGGTTCTTCCGCCGCGACTGGCGGGCGGGCGCGATCCTGTGCGGCATCGCGGCGGGCTACCTCCCCTGGTTCAACTACCAGGAGCGGACGATCTTCTACTTCTACGCGGTCGTCTTCGCCCCGTTCCTCTGTCTGGCCCTGGCGATGATGCTCGGCGCGATCATCGGCAAACCGGGCTCCCAGGAACGACGGCGGGTGATCGGCGCGACGGCCGCGGGCGCCCTGGTGCTGCTGATCGCATGGAACTTCATCTACTTCTGGCCCATCTACACGGGCGACGCGATCCCGGTCGACTCCTGGCGTTCACGGATGTGGCTGGACACGTGGGTGTGACCCGCTTTCGGTCACCTTTGTGATCTCAATCCGGACACCTTCGGACATCATCTGAAGAACCCGCGCCCCCTGAGGCACTCCTCGTGCTTACAGTCCCTCTCGTAAACCTGGGGAGGGGAGCGCTTCATGCGCAAGGGGGTCAAGATCGCCATCGTCGGCGGAGTGTGCACCGTGATGGTGGGCGGCGCGGGCTACGGGGCGTACAACCTCGTCACGGCGGTCACGGGCGGGAACACCGTGTCGTCGCAGGGGTCGGAGTACAAGTCGGGGCCGCCGAGCGGCGACGAGGTGAAGGAGACCTCGGAGCAGTTCCTGGCGGCGTGGGAGAAGAACGACGCGGCGGCCGCGGCGCGGCTCACGGACTACGCCGACAACGCGATGCGCGTCATCGAGGACTGGCACGACAAGGCGCACGTCACGCGCACCGAGCTGACGCCGACGAAGGCGGACGGCGCGAAGGTCGCCTTCCACGTCAAGGCCACCGTCGCGTACGGCAAGAAGACGAAGACGCTGTCGTACGACTCCTCGCTCACGGTCGTGCGCGGGCAGACCACCGGGCGGGCGCTCGTCGACTGGTCGCCGGCCGTGGTGCACCCGGCGATGAAGAAGGGCGACACGCTCGTCACCGGTGAGGCGCCCGCGCCCCCGATCGAGGCCGTGGACCGCAACGGCACCGTGCTGACGAAGGACGCGTACCCGTCGCTCGGCCCGGTCCTGGACCAGCTGCGCGCCAAGTACGGGGATTCCGCCGGGGGTTCGCCCGGTATCGAGACGTACGTGGAGCGGACCGACGAGGGCGGGGAGACGAGCGCCGCGAAGACGCTCCTCACGCTCGCCAAGGGCAAGCCCGGCAAGCTGCGTACGACGATCAGTGCCACCGCGCAGGCGGCCGCCGAGCAGGCGGTGAAGAAGTACCAGGAGTCGTCGGTGGTGGCGGTCAAGCCGTCCACCGGTGAGGTGCTCGCGGTCGCCAACCAGGCGCCGGGCGAGTTCAACGCGGCGTTCCAGGGCGGCACCGCGCCCGGCTCCGTGATGAAGATCCTGACCGCGGCGGCGCTGATCGACAACGGTGTGACCTCGGCGAACGGCTCGGCGCCCTGCCCCGATTCGGCGGTCGCGCTCAGCCAGACCTTCCACAACCTCAAGGGCATGCGGCCCAACGAGAAGGCGACGCTGGCCGACAGCTTCGCCCGCTCCTGCAACACCGCCTTCATCAAGCTCTCCGACGACCTGGGCCCGGCGAAGTTCGCCGCGGAGGCGGAGGACCGGTTCGGCCTCGGCAAGGACTGGAAGACGGGGATCGTCTCGCGCGACGGCTCGGTGGAGCTGCCGGGCGACTCCGACGACGCCGCCGCGATGATCGGCCAGGGCCGGGTCAAGATGAACCCGTTGAACATGGCGTCGGTCACGGCGACCGCCATCACCGGCACGTTCCGCCAGCCGGTCCTCGTCTCCCGCAAGGTCGACGACCACCCGCTCGCCACGGCGAAGGGGCTGAAGCCCGGAACCTCCGACCAGCTGCGGCAGATGATGCGGCTGACCGCGACCAACGGCACCGCCGCCGCGGCCATGGCGGGCGTGCCCGGCGACAAGGGCGCGAAGACCGGCTCCGCGGAGGTCGACGGCCAGGGCAACGCCAACTCCTGGTTCACGGGCTACAGCGGCGACGTGGCGGCCGCCGCGACGGTGCCGCGCGGCGGGCACGGCGGAGACGCGGCGGGCCCGGTCGTCGCGGCGGTGCTGCGGGCCGGGTCATAGATCCGTATGCCACGACCACGGGCAGGGTCATGGATCCGTATGCCACGACCACGGGCCGGGTCATGGATCCGTACGTCCGGACTACGGGCCGGAGCGTAGATCCCCTACGACTCCCTGCGCCTGGCGGTGAATCCACGCATCGCCAGGCGCTACCACGTCGTTCTGTCCTACGGAAAGTGCGCTCAGGACCACCCCGTACCCTGGGCCACCCGTAGATCTCCGGAGGACTCAGGTGGGCAGCAGAGGCAGGCGTCGCGGTGAGACGCGGCGCAACACGAACGCCCTGGTGATCGGTGGCGTCGCCGCCGTCGCCGTCATCGGGGCAGGCGTCGGCGCGTACGCGCTGATCGGGAGCGGCGATCAGGCGGGCAGCACCTCGGCCTCGGCGGACGACGGCAAGCCCGAGATCCCGAAGGGCCCGCCGACCGCCAAGGAGGTACGGGCCGTCGCCGACGGTTTCCTCACCGCCTGGCAGCAGGGCGACACCGCGAAGGCGGCCGCGTACACGAACGACGCGGCGGCCGCGAAGAAGGCGCTCGCAGGCCTCACCAAGGACGCCCACCTCACCGGCCTGAAGCTCGCTCCCGGCACCCGCAAGGGCGCCGAGGTCCCCTTCCACGTCACGTCCACGGTCAAGTACAAGGAATTGACCAAGCCGCTCGCGTACGACTCCGAGTTGACCGCCGAGCGCCGCAAGAGCGACGGCAAGGTCCTCGTCGACTGGCAGCCCTCCGTCGTGCACCCGGACCTGAAGGACGGCGACCACCTGGAGACCGGCGAGGCGGGCGACCCGCCGGTCAAGGCCGTCGACCGGGACGGCACCGAGCTGGACGCGAAGAAGTACCCCTCGATCGGCACCATCGTCGACGGGCTGCGCGAGAAGTACGGGAAGAAGGCGGGCGGCACCGCGGGCGTCGAACTGCGCGTCGTACGCAAGGAGTCCGGCGGGAAGTCGGACAAGAACGCCCTGCCCGACAAGACGCTGCTCACGCTCTCCAAGGGCACGCCGGGCACCGTGAAGACCACGCTCGACCCGGCGCTCCAGGCCACCGCCGAGGCCCAGGTGAAGTCGCGCAAGAAGGCCTCGGTCGTGCTCGTGAAGCCGTCGACCGGCGAGATCCTGGCGGTGGCGAACTCCAACCCGGGCTTCAACACCGCGTTCCAGGGCTCGCTCGCGCCCGGCTCCACGATGAAGGTCATCACGGCGTCGATGCTGTTGGACAAGAACATCACCGACGTCGACAAGAAGCACCCGTGCCCGAAGTACTTCACGTACGGGCACTGGAAGTTCCAGAACGACGACAAGTTCCAGATCAAGGACGGCACGTTCAAGGCGAGCTTCGCCGCGTCCTGCAACACGGCCTTCATCAGCCAGGCCCCGAAGCTCGACAACGACTCGCTGACCAAGCAGGCGCAGTCGGTCTTCGGCCTCGGCATGAACAACTGGTCGATCGGGGTGCCGAGCTTCGACGGCGCCGTGCCGGTGATGTCGCAGGCGCAGATGGCGGCCTCGCTGATCGGGCAGGGCGGGGTCCGGATGAACCCGCTGAACATGGCGTCGGTGGCGGCGACCGTGAAGGCGGGCGCCTTCCACCAGCCGTACCTGGTCTCCCCCGACTTCGACGACCGGACGCTGGCGAAGGCGTCGAAGCCGATCTCCGCCTCGACGGCCTCGAAGCTGCGGGAGTTGATGCACTACACGGCGATCGCCGGCACGGCCGTGAAGCCGATGTCCGGGCTCGGCGCCGACATGGGCGCGAAGACCGGTTCGGCGGAGGTCGACGGGCAGAAGGACCCCAACGGCTGGTTCACGGCCTGGCGCGGGGACCTCGCGGCGGCGGCCGTGGTGCAGCAGGGCGGGCACGGCGGCGACTCGGCGGGTCCCGTGGTCCGCAAGATGCTGCTCGCGGGCGGCTGACCGGGGACCGATACGGGGTCGCGTGCCCCGTACACGCAGAGCTAGCGTGCGGGGCATGACGACAGCAGAAAGCAGCAACGGCACGGCCGCACACCCCCGTTTCGCCGAGGCCGTCACCGCGATGGGCCTCACCGATCTCCTGCCGCGGGTGCGGCGCTTCCCCGAGGCGACCCGCACCGCGCAGGAGGCGGCGGAGGCGATCGGCTGTGAACTGAGCCAGATCTGCAAGTCGTTGATCTTCGCGGCGGACAGGGTGCCGGTCCTCGTCCTGATGGACGGCGCGTCCCGCGTCGACCTCGACCTCGTCCGCGACGAACTGGGCGCGGAGAAGGTCACCCGCGCCAAGGCCGACGTCGTCCGGGAGTTCACCGGCTACGCGATCGGCGGCGTCCCGCCCTTCGGCCACGCGAACAAGACGCGGGTCCTCGCCGACCGCTCCCTCCTCACGCACGACACGGTGTGGGCGGCGGCCGGCAGCCCGTACGCCGTCTTCCCCATGGAGCCCAAGGAGCTGATCGCGCACGCGGGTGCCGCGCTCGTGGACGTGCGCGCATGACTCCGCTGGTCGCGGCGGCGGTCCTGCTCGCCGCGGTCACCCACGCCTCGTGGAACGCCCTCGCCCACCACATCACGGACAAACTGGTCGGCTTCACGCTGATATCGGGCGGCGGGACGCTGATCGGCCTGGTGCTGGCGGCCTTCGCACCGCTCCCGGCGGCGGCCGCATGGCCCTACCTGGTGGCGTCGGCCCTCCTGCACGTCGCCTACTACGCGTTGTTGATGACCTCCTTCAAACTGGGCGACTTCGGTCAGGCCTACCCGATCGCGCGCGGCACGGCGCCGCTCGTGGTGACGGTGCTCGCGGCGGTCTTCGCGAACGAGGTGCCGGGCGGCTGGCAGGCGGCGGGCGTCGCGGTGTCCAGCGCGGGCCTGACCGGCCTGGCGCTGTGGGGTCTACGGGGATCGGGGCGGGGGCCGGACTGGCGGGCGCTGGGCGCCGCGCTGGCCACGGGTGTGGCGATCGCGTCGTACACGGTGGTGGACGGCCTGGGCGTACGCGCGTCCGGCTCCTCGCTCGGCTACATCGCGTGGCTGATGGTGCTGGAGGGCATCGCGGTCCCGGTGTACGCGGCGTACCGCTGGCGCGGTGAACTGGTGCAGCGGTTGCGGCCGTTCGCGTGGCGGGGCCTGCTGGGCGCGGCGCTCTCGGTCCTCGCCTACGGCCTGGTCCTCTGGGCCCAGACGCGGGCCGACCTCGCCCCGATCTCGGCGCTCCGGGAGTCGTCGATCATCGTGGGGGCGGCGATCGGCGCGCTCTTCTTCAAGGAACGCTTCGGCGCGCCAAGGCTGTTGGCGGCGGGTGTGGTGGTGGCGGGGATCGGGCTGATGCTGCACGCCGGGTGAGGGTGACCCGTGGCTTCGGGGGCTCCGCCCCGGGGCGTCAAGCGGTACGGGCGCCGGCTTCTCGCTCCACGCACAGCTCGTTGCCCTCGGGGTCGTGCAGGGTCACCCAGCCCCTGCCGTCGGGCCGGCGGTGGTCTTCGTGGAGCGTGGCGCCCAGGGCGAGGATACGGTCGACCTCCTCGTCGCGGGTACGGTCCTGCGGCTGCAGGTCCAGGTGCACCCGGTTCTTGACGGTCTTGCCCTCGTCGACGCGGATGAACAGCAGCGTCGCGTTCGCGCTGTGCACGAGGGCCTCCGGGTCGCCCGGAAAGTCCTCCTCGGAGAGCTTGCCGTCCAGGACGCCGGTCCAGAACGTCGCCAGGGCGTAGGGGTCGGCACAGTCGAATGTGATGTGGCGCACCAGTGAACTCATGGGCGTGACCCTAAGCCGGAGTTGGGCTCAATCGCGCATGATTTTGAAGCCGCTGCTGACCGCGGTCGTCCCGCCGTCGACCGGGAGCACCACCCCGGTCACCCACTCCGCGTCGCTCGACGCGAGGAAAGCGACCGCCGCCGCGATGTCTTCCGGCTCGCCCACCCTCCCCAGCGGGTACAACTTCCGCATCGCGTCGAGCTGTTCGTCGCGGCCCGCCCAGGCCGCGGTGCGGACCGTGCCGGGTGCGATCAGATTGACGCGGACGCCGCGCGGTCCCGCGTGGCCGGCCAACGTGCGGGTCAGCGACGCGAGTCCCGCCTTCGCGGCGCTGTACGCGTGGTTGCCGAAGTCCTGGATGCCGTTGACGGAGCCGATGTTGACGATGGCGCCGCGTCCGGAGGCGACGAGGTGCGGGAGCGCGGCGCGGGCGCACCGGTAGGCGCCGGTGAGCGTGATGTCGAGGTCGGTGGCCCACTCCTCGTCGTCCTCGTCCTCGAAGAGCGGTGCGTCGGGGTGGCAGGCGCAGGCGTTGCTGACGAGGACGTCGAGCCGGCCGAAGGTCTCGACGGCGTACGCGACCGCGGCCTCCACGGCGGCCTTGTCGCCCACGTCGCAGGCGAACTCCCTTGCCGTACCGCCCTGTTCACGGACCGAGGCGGCGACCTTCCCGGCCGCCGCCTCGTCGATGTCGGTGACGAGGACGCTCGCGCCCTCCCCGGCCAGCCGGTGCGCGGTGGCGGCACCGATGCCGCTCCCGGCCGCGGTGATCAGTGCCACGTACCCCTCGAAGCGCTTCATACGCGGACGCTAACCCGCGTTCAGCGCCTCCCGCACGGACTTCACCAAGGCCTGGGCCCGCGGGTCCGCCGTGACTCCCTTCTGCATGCCGTTCGTGACGTATCCGAACGCGATGCCCGACTCCGGGTCGGCGAAGCCGAGGGCGCCGCCGCGGCCCGGGTGGCCGAAGGAGTTCGGGGAGAGGAGCGGCGAGGCCACGCCGTGCAGCATGTGGCCGAGGCCGAAGCGGGACGGTGAGATCAGGACGCGGTCGGGGCCCGATGAGGCTTCGGTGCGGGCGAGTTGGGCCGTCTCCGGGGTGAACAGGCGCGCCCCGCCCTCCACTTCGCCGATCAGCGACGCGTAGAAGCGGGCCAGGCCCTCCGCCGTGCCGATGCCGTTCGAGCCGGGGAGCTGGGCCGCGCGGTAGGCCGGGGCGTTCTCGTCCGCGGCCGGGGTGATCGTGCCGAAGGCGCGGCGGGTGAGCGAGTCCGGGTTGTCGTACGCCTCGACGATGGCCCGCTTGGGGCGGGAGCGCAGACCGCCGGTGGAGGCCGGGGGCTCGACCGGGCCGACGCGGCCGACGCGGTGGGCCTCGCCGTCCGGGAGGCCGATCCAGACGTCGGCGCCGACCGGGGCGGCGATCTGTTCCGCGACGTACTCGCCGATCGACCGGCCCGTGACCCGCCGCACCAGTTCCGCCGTGAGCCAGCTGTACGTCTGCGCGTGATAGCCGTGGTCCGTGCCGGGCCGCCAGACGGGGCCTGGTCCGCGACGGCCGCCGCGGCGAGGTCCTGGTCCGCGGCCTCGGCAGGGGTGAGCGGGCGGTCGAGGGCGGGGACGCCGGCGCGGTGGGCGAGGACGTGTCGGACCAGCGCGTCCTCCTTGCCGTGCGCCTTGAACTCGGGCCAGTACGAGCCGACGGGCGCGTCGAGGTCGAGTTCGCCGCGCTGGTGGAGCAGGAGGAGGGCCGCTGCGGCGATTCCCTTGGTGCCGGAGCGGAGGATCTGGGCCGTGCCCGGCTCCCAAGGCGCGTCCCCGTCGACGTCCCGCGTGCCCGCGTACAGGTCGATGATCCTGCGCCCGTCCCGGTACACGACGAGCGCGGCGCCGCGCTCTCCGCGAGCCGTGAAATTCTCACCGAAGGCGGTGCGCACACCTTCGAATCCGGGGGCGACCGTACCGTTCACTGCTGTGTCCACGGAGGGTGCAACAGGTCGCGGCAGCCGTTGATTTCCGCGGGCCGCTCACGTGGCCGAGGTCACGCCGTCCGCCCCGCCACCGACCTCGGATCGAAGCCGAAGGGGAGCTCCAGGCGGTGCGCCGCCATCAGGTCCTCGTCGACGAGCAGGTCACCGGTCGCCCCGTCCGCCGCGATCGCGCCGCCGCTGAGGATCACCGCGCGGGGGCAGAGCTCCATGGCGTACGGCAGGTCGTGCGTGACCATCAGGACCGTCACGTCCAACGAGCGCAGGATGTCGGCGAGTTCGCGGCGCGAGGCCGGGTCGAGGTTGGAGGACGGTTCGTCGAGGACCAGGATCTCGGGTTCCATCGCGAGGACCGTGGCCACCGCCACGCGGCGGCGCTGGCCGAAGGAGAGGTGGTGCGGGGGCCGGTCCGCGAACTCCTCCATGCCGACCAGCGCGAGCGCCTTGCGGACCCGCGCCTCCAGCTCCGGGCCCTTCATGCCAGCGGCTGCCGGGCCGAACGCGACGTCCTCGCGGACCGTCGGCATGAACAGCTGATCGTCCGGGTCCTGGAAGACGATGCCGACCTTGCGGCGGATCTCCGCCATGTTCTTCGCGGAGACCGGCAGCCCGGCCACCGTCACCGTGCCCGCGCCACCCGTCAGGATGCCGTTGAGGTGCAGGACGAGGGTCGTCTTGCCCGCGCCGTTCGGCCCGAGGAGCGCGACCCGCTCGCCCTTGCCGATGCGCAGGTCCACGCCGAAGAGGGCCTGGTGCCCGTCGGGGTAGGCGAAGGCGAGCCCGGAGACCTCCAGGGAAGCCAGCGCGGAGGAAGAAGCAGAAGTAGTCACAGCGTCCATCCCATCAGGCACACCACGAGCGCCGCACCCGGCAGGGTCAGCGCGTACGACCACTGGGTCCGGGTCGCCGCCAGGTCGTCGATCACCGGCATCGCCCCCGCGTAGCCACGGCTGACCATGGCGAGGTGCACCCGCTCCCCGCGCTCGTAGGAGCGGATGAACAGGGCGCCCGCCGACTTGGCGAGGACGCCCCAGTGCCGTACGCCCTTGGCCTCGAAGCCGCGCGACTCCCGGGCGATCTTCATGCGGCGCATCTCGTCGGTGATGACGTCGCCGTAGCGGATCATGAACGAGGCGATCTGGACCAGCAGCGGCGGCAGCTTGAGGCGTTGCAGGCCGAGGATCAGTTCGCGCAGTTCGGTGGTCGAGGCGAGCAGGACCGCGGCGGCGACGCCGAGCGTGCCCTTGGCGAGCACGTTCCACGCGCCCCACAGCCCGCTCTCGCTCAGCGACATCCCGAGGACCTGGACCCGCTCGCCCTCCGCCACGAACGGCATGAGGACGGCGAAGGCGACGAAGGGGACCTCGATGAGCAGCCGCTTCAGCAGGAAGCCCGCCGGGACCCGCGCTGTCGCCGCCACCGCCGCGAGCAGCACCGCGTACAGGCCGAAGGCCCAGATCGCCTCGCGCGGGGTGGAGACGACGACGAGGACGAAGCAGAAGACGGCCGCGAGCTTGGTGTGCGGAGGCAGCGCGTGCACGGGCGAGGCCCCGGCGCGGTAGAGCTGGTGGGCGTGACCGGCGCCCATGTCAGGACACCCGTTCCGAAGCGGCGGGGACCTCGGCCGAGGCCGCGTCGCCGGTGCGCCGCCTGCGCAGCGCCCAGAAGATCCCGGTCCCGGCGACGACGGTGACGCCGACGCCGATGATCCCGGCGAGGCCGCCGGAGAGTCGGCCGTTGGCGATGTCCTTCACGCCGTAGTCGGCGAGCGGCGAGTCGGAGGAGGCGTGCTGCTTCTCCGTACGGTCGATGCCCTTGTCGTGGGCGACCTTCTCCAGGCCGTCGGGGTTGGCCGACGCGTAGAAGGAGACGAAGCCGGCGAGGACGAGGGAGGCGGCCAGGCCGACGAGCCACACCTTGCGGTGCGAGCGGGCGGCCACGGGGGCGGTCACCGGCGTGGCCGCGTCCACCAGCTCCCCGTTCACCTTCAGCTTCAGCGGCTGGTGCAGGCCCCGGGCCCCGTACACGAGGTCGGGGCGCACGGCGACGACCGCGCCGACGGTGAGCGCGGTGATCACGGCCTCACCGATGCCGATGAGGATGTGCACGCCGACCATCGCGGTGGCGACCTTGCCGATGGAGACGTCGGTCGTCCCCCCGATGGCGTAGATCAGGGTGAAGACGACGGCGGCGGCAGGGACGGACAGCAGCGCCGCGACGAAGGACGCGACGGTGATCGAGCGGCGCTTCTTCGGCAGCAGCTTCACCAGGCCGCGGAAGACGAGGTAGGCGACGACGGTCGTGGTGATCGCCATGTCGGTGATGTTCACGCCGAGCGCGGTCAGGCCGCCGTCGGCGAAGAGCACGCCCTGCATGAGCAGCACCACGGACACGCAGAGGACCCCGGTATAGGGCCCCACGAGTATCGCGGCCAGCGCGCCACCCAGGAGGTGTCCGCTGGTGCCCGCGGCGACGGGGAAGTTGAGCATCTGCACGGCGAAGATGAACGCCGCGACAAGGCCCGCGAGTGGCGCCGCCCGCTCGGAGCCCAGCTCGCGGCGGGCACCGCGCAGGCTGACGGCGACGGCGCCCGCGGCGACGACGCCCGCGGCGGCCGACACGGGGGCGTTGATGAATCCGTCGGGGACATGCATGGGTGGGGGCTCCGCTCGGGTCCGGGGGCAGCGTCCGGTTTCGGCGTCCGGTGAACCGTTCGATGATAGTGCTTTGTTGCGAACGCCTTGCAATAGCGTCTCAGCACCGATTGCGTCCGGTCACCCCTGGTCTGTACACGCCTACATATGCGACATTTAAGGACATGACGGTTGTCGAGCAGTACGTAGAGCAGTACGCGCGGGCCCGGGTCGTCACCGATTCCCCCGAGGCCGGCCAGGCGGTCCCCGTCGTCCTGCGCCACGAGAGCGGCACGGTCCATGTCGCACTGCCCGGCTCCGGCGAGTGGGGAGCCTTCCCCCGCGAGCTTCTCGAAGGCGGTCTGCGCGCCCCGGTCACCGGCGGCGCCGTCCGGATCTGGCCGTGCGGCCGCGTGCAGACGGTCATCGAGTTCCACGCGCCGCACAAGCCGAGCGGGGTGACGGTCGTGCAGTTCGACACGAAAGCGCTGGTCCGCTTCCTGCGCCGCACCTACACGACCGTCACCCCGGCCAAGGCCCCTCAAGGCATCACCCGCTGAAGGGCGTCACCCGCTGAAGGGCATCACCCGCTGAAGGGCATCACCCGCTGAAGGGCGTCACCCGTTGAACGGCGTCACGCGCTGACGAGCTCCCGCTCGTCGTCCGGACGGTCGGCGTCGGCCGTCTTCAGCCCCTCGCCCTCCACGTCCACGTTCGGCAGCACCCGCGCCAGCCACTTCGGCAGCCACCAGGCCTTCTTGCCGAGCAGCGCGAGGACGGCGGGCACGAGCGTCATACGGACGATGAACGCGTCGAAGAAGACGGCGATGGCGAGACCGAAGCCGATCATCTTCACCATCTGCTCGGAGCTTCCGATGAAGCCCGCGAACACCGCGATCATGATGACCGCCGCGGCCGTGACCACCCGCGCCCCGTGCTTGAACCCGGTGACGACGGCCTGCGCGGGCCGCTCCCCGTGGACGTACGCCTCACGCATGCGCGTCACGAGGAACACCTCGTAGTCCATCGCGAGGCCGAAGACCACGCCCACCATGAAGATCGGCATCATCGACATGACCGGGCCGGTCTGCTCGACGCCGAACAGCGAGCCGAGCCAGCCCCACTGGAAGACGGCGACGACGGCGCCGAGCGCCGCGAGGACGGACAGCAGGAAGCCGAGCGCCGCCTTCAGCGGGACCAGGATCGAGCGGAAGACCACCATCAGGAGCAGGAACGCTAGGCCGACGACCAGCGCCAGGTAGGGGATCAGCGCGTCGTTGAGCTTCTGCGAGACGTCGATGTTCATCGCCGTCGAGCCGGTGACGCTCAGCTCGGCGCCGGTGTCCGCCTTGATGTCGGCGCCCGCGTCACGGATGTCGTGCACGACGTTCTCGGTGTCGACCGACGACGGCTTGTACTTGGAGACGACGCTGATCACGGCGGTGTCCCCGGCCTTGTTGAACGTCGCCGGGGTGACGGCCGCGACCCCGTCCGTGCCCTTGATCTCCCGGACGACCTCGGAGACGGCGGCCTTCGGGTCGGCCGCGCCCTTGGCGTCGACGACCGTCATGAGCGGGCCGTTGAAGCCGGGCCCGAAGCCCTCGGAGAGCAGGTCGTACGCCTTGCGCTGGGTGGTGCTGGTCGGCTGTGCGCCGTCGTCGGGCAGGCCGAGTTCGAGCGAGGCGACCGGGACGGCCATGGCGCCGAGGCCGACGATGCCCGCGATCAGGACGGTGACCGGGCGGCGAAGGACGAAGCCGGCCCAGCGGGTGCCCATGTTGACCTTGGGCTGCTTCTCCTCGGACAGGTCCTTACGGGCTTTGCGGCCGTGCACCCGCTTGCCGACGTAGCCGAGCAGCGCCGGGATCAGGGTGAGCGCGATGAGCACCGCGATGGCGACCGTGCCGGCGGCAGCGATGCCCATCTTGGTCAGCATCGGGATGTTGACGACGGCCAGGCCGACCAGCGCGATGACGACGGTGAGCCCGGCGAAGACGACGGCCGACCCTGCGGTACCGACGGCCCGCCCCGCGGCCTCCTCCCGGTCCCGGCCCTCCGCGAGTTCGCCCCGGTACCGGGACACGATGAACAGCGCGTAGTCGATGCCGACCGCGAGGCCGATCATCATCGCCAGGGTGGAGGTGGTGCTGCCCAGGTCGAGCACGTTGGCGAGCGCCGTGATGGCGGAGACGCCGATGCCGACACCGATCAGCGCGGTCAGCAGCGGAAGACCCGCCGCGATCAGCGAGCCGAACGTGATCACCAGGACGACGGCCGCGACCGCGATGCCGATGACCTCGGTGGCGCCCGTCTCCGGCATGGCCTGCAGCGCGTCACCGCCGACCTCGACGGTCAGACCGGTCTGCTTCGCCTCGTCGATGACGTCCTGCAACGCGTCCCGGTCGGCGTCGGTCAGCTCCATCGAGGAGACCTTGTACGTCGCCGAGGCGTAGGCGATCGTGCCGTCCTTGCTCAGCGTCTTCGCGACGAACGGGTCCGCGACGGACGCGACATGCTTCGAGCTGGACTTGATCTCGGCGACGGTGTCCTGGATGTCGGCCTTGTTGGCCGCGTCGGTGAGCTTCTCCCCCTTCGGCGCCTCGAAGACGACGCGGGCGGTGGCCCCGTCGGCCGCGGATCCGGGGAAGCGCTGGTCGAGCAGGTCGAAGGCCTTCTGTGCCTCGGTCCCCGGTATGGAGAAGGAACTGGAGGCGGCGGTCGGCGCGGAGGCGGCGCCCACGCCCGCGAGCGTGAGCAGGGCCACCCAGATCAGCGCGACGAAGTGCCGTCGGCGGAACGCGAGTTTGCCGAGTTTGTAGAGGAATGTGGCCACGGAGGCGTACTCCCGGTCAGGTCGTGGGTCCAGCAGGACAACGGGGCAGGTGTGATCGGCCCGACGACATGAGCGGTTGTGCGTCAGGTGGAACCGTGGGGAAGAGGTGGGTCAGGCGCTGAGGGCGGGGAGGACCACAGCGTCGATGTACGCGGAGAGGTAGGCCTGCGTCGGCGGCTCTTCGTCGATGAGCGTGCGGGTCGCGAACGCGCCGACCAGCATGTGGAGCGCGTAGCCGAGCGCCGGGTTGTCGGCCCGGATCTCGCCCCTGTCCACCGCTCTGCGCAGCATCCGGTCGAGGCCCGACATCTCGGGAGTGACGATCCACTCCTTGAAGGCCGCGAGCAGATCCGGATTGGCGTGCACGGCCACCATCAGGCCGCGCATCAGCGCGCTGTTCTGCTCCATGTGGCAGTCGTCCTCACGGACGGCCATCGCATGCAGATCACCGCGCAGCGAACCAGTGTCGACCACGTCGAAGTGCGGCTTCTGGCTCCGCAGCGCCTTCACGACCAGCTCGGCCTTACCGCCCCACTGGCGGTAGAGCGTGGCCTTGCTGGACCGCGTCCGGGTGGCCACGGCGTCCATGGTCAGGGCGTCGTAGCCGACCTCGCGGAGAAGTTCGAGCACGGCGCCGTACAGCTCGGCCTCGCGCTCGGGCGTGATCCGGCTGCGACGCGTCGTTGCCTCGGCGACCATGTCACCCACCCGACCTCTCCGTATGCGTACGCCATAAAAGTACCCTGCCCGCTAGCGAAACGAAACGGTTTCGTACGTGCGCTGCGCCACATCGTCCCGCGCACCCTTCCCGCACCCCCTCCCGTCCACCCTTCTCAGTGAGTCCCGGTTGCCGGAGCCCGCGTCGCGGAAAAGCATGAGGACGTGACTGAGGCGACTGAGGCAACCGAGGATGCGGACGGCCGGGCGTACCTGCGTTTCCCGCACATCAGCGGCGATCGGCTGTGTTTCGCCGCCGAGGACGACCTGTGGGTCGCGCCGCTCGACGGCTCGACACGGGCCTGGCGGGTCACCGTCGACCGCACCAAGGTCAGCCACCCGCGCTTCTCCCCCGACGGCCGGCACATCGCGTACACGACGTGGCGCAGCCTCGACCCGGAGATCCATGTGGCGCCCGTCGACGGCGGCTCCGCGCGCCGGCTCACGTACTGGGGCAGCGTCGACACCCAGGTGCGCGGCTGGACTCCCCCCGACAAGGACGGCCGGTGCGACATCCTCGCGGTCGCCTCGCACGGCGAACCCTTCTCGTACTTCACCTTCGCCTACAGCGTCCCGACCGACGGCTCCCCCGGCGGCAAGCTCCCCTGGGGCCCGGTCTCCGACATCCAGGTCGCCGACATCGACGGCGAGCGGCAGACCCTGCTCCTGACCGGTACGGCGCCGCACGAACCGGCCGCCTGGAAGCGCTACCGGGGTGGCGCCCAGGGCCGGTTGTGGGTGCACGGGCAGCGCATCCTCGCCGACCTCGACGGACATCTGGACGACCCGATGTTCGTGGACGGCCGCATCGCGTTCCTCTCCGACCACGAGGGCATCGGCAACGTCTACTCCTGCCGCCCCGACGGCACCGACCTGCACCGCCACACCGACCACGACTCCTTCTACGCCCGGCACGCCACCACCGACGGCACCCGCGTCGTCTACCAGTGCGCGGGCGACCTGTGGATCCTCGACGACCTCGACCCCGACTCGGTGCCGCGCAAGCTGCGGGTCAGGCTCGGTGGCCCCCGCGCCGGGCGCCGCAGCTACCAGGTCCCCGCCGCCCAGCACGTCGACTCGCTCTCCGTCGACGAGACGGGCCGGGCCAGCGCCGTCGTCGTCCGCGGCAGCTTGTACTGGCTCACGCACCGCGACGGCCCCGCCCGCACCATCGCCGACACCCCGGGCGTGCGCGTGCGCCTGCCCGAGATGCTGGGCTCCGGCGGCCAGGTCGCCTACGTCACCGACGCCGACGGCGAGGACGCCGTCGAGATCGCCTACCTGCCGCGGGCCAGCGGCGACCGGGCGCCGCGCCGGTTCGCCTCCGGCCGGCTGGGCCGCGTACAGGAGCTGGTCTCGGACCCGGACGGGGAGCGGCTCGCGATCGCCTCGAACGACGGGCGGCTGCTCCTCGTCGACGTGGGCGAGGACGAGGGCGGCGAGGCACCGCTGGAGGAACCGACCGTCACCGAGCTGATCCGCTCCACGAACGGCCCGGTCCGCGATCTCGCCTTCTCCCCCGACGGCGCCTGGCTGACCTGGTCGCACCCGGGCATCGGCCGCTCGCTGCGACAGATCAAGATGGCCCGGATCAACCGGGGCGGCGGCTCCACCGCGATCGGCGCGGTCCCCCCGGGCAAGGGCGAGTCGGCGACGATCGTCGACGTCACCAACGGCCGCTTCGAGGACGAGAACCCGGTGTTCACGCGGGACGGCCGCTATCTCGCCTTCCTCTCCTGGCGCGGCTTCGACCCCGTCTACGACGTGCACACCGGCGACCTGTCGTTCCCGCTGGGCTGCCGCCCCTACCTCGTACCGCTGTCGTCCGCGACGCCGTCCCCGTTCGCCCTCTCCCCCGACGGGCGGACCGCGGCGGGCGGCCTCGACCCGGTCGAGGACGCGGGCGGCGACGGCACGCCGACCGTGGAGATCGAGGGCCTCGCCAACCGTGTCGTGCCGTTCCCCGTCTCCGCGTCCAAGTACTCGTCGCTGCACGCGGTCGCCGGCGGCGGCCTGGTGTGGCTGCGCTGGCCGATCTCGGGCGCGCTCGGCGAGACCTTCGCCAACCCGGCCGACCCCTCGGCCCAGCCCACCCTCGAACACTTCGACCTGGTCAAGGGGAAGAAGTCCCAACTCGTCGCCCACATGGACTGGTTCGCGGTCAGCGGCGACGGCACCCGGCTCGTCGTCGTCGACGAGGGCGAACTGGAGGCCGTGCCCGCCACCGAGGCCGGCGACAACGACACCACCGTCTGGATCGACCTGCGCCGCATCCTGCACGAGGTCGACCCGGCGGCCGAGTGGCGGCAGGCGTACGACGAGGCGGGCCGGATCATCCGCGCCTACTTCTGGGAGCCGCACATGTGCGGCATCGACTGGGACGCGGTGCTCGACCAGTACCGGCCGCTGGTCGAACGGGTCGCGTCCCCCGACGAGTTCGCGGACCTCCTACGAGAAGTCCTCGGCGAACTCGGCACGTCCCACGCCTACGTGGCCGCCGCCCGCCGCAACGAGGGACCGCCGCACTACCAGCGGGCCCAGGGCCTGCTCGGCGCCAACTTCGTGTGTCGCGACGGCCGTTGGACGCTCCAGCGGATCCTGCCCGGCGACTCCTCCGACTCCAAGGCCCGCTCCCCGCTCGCCGGTACCGGCATCCGCGACGGCGCCGTCCTCACCCACGTCGACGGCCGCCCGGTCGACCCGGTCACGGGCCCGTACCCGCTGCTCGCGGGCGCGGGCGGCACGACCGTCGAGCTGACCTTCACGTGCGCGGAGGGTGGCGGCCGCCCGCGCCGCGTCGCCATCGTCCCGCTCGTCGACGAACGCCCGTTGCGCTACCAGGACTGGGTGGCCAAACGCCGCGCCGTCGTACGGGAGTTGAGCGGCGGCAAGTGCGGCTATCTGCACATCCCCGACATGGGCGGCTCCGGCTGGGCCCAGTTCAACCGCGACCTGCGCATGGAGGTCTCCCGGCCCGCGCTCATCGTCGACGTGCGCGGCAACGCGGGCGGCCACATCAGCGAGCTGGTCGTCGAGAAACTCACCCGGAAGATCATCGGCTGGGACCTGACCCGCAACGCGCAGGCGGTCTCGTACGCCTCGAACGCCCCGCGCGGTCCCGTCGTCGCGCTCGCCGACGAGGCGACCTCGTCGGACGGCGACATGATCGCCGCCGCGTTCAAGCTGCTCGCGCTCGGCCCGGTCGTCGGCCAGCGCACCTGGGGCGGCGTCGTCGGCATGACCGGGCGGCACAAGCTCGGCGACGGCACGGTGATCACGGTGCCGATGAACGCGGCCTGGTTCCCCCAGTACGGCTGGTCCATCGAGAACCGGGGCGTGGAACCGGACATCGAGGCCCTGCGCACCCCCCTCGACTGGGCGGAGGGCCGGCACGCGCAGCTCGACGACGCGGTGGAGCTGGCGCTCAACCTGTTGACGGAACAGGGCGCGACGACGCCGCCCGACTACTCGGACGTCCCCGACCGGAGGCGGCCGCGGCTGCCGCCACGCTGACGGGCTCCTCCGCAGGACCGACACCGGACCAGTGCCGGACCAATGTCCTGCGGAGGGCTCACCCCCTTCCCCTCCCCCCTGGCATGACAGATTCTGGGCGCGTACATGGCGATGACGCGGTCAACTACCTGTCTCCCAGGGGGGTTTCATGTCGCACGGCTCGTCGTACGGCTCGTTGCGCGGTTCGTCGTACGGTTCGCGAAGAGAGGTACTGCTCGGCGCCGTGGGGATCGGGGCGGGGCTGGCACTCGGCGGTACGGGGAGAGCCGCGGCCGCGACTCCCGGGCCGCCACCCGTCCTCATCACCGAGCAGGCGAGCAAACGGCTGCTGGTGATGGACTCGCGGGTGGGCGTGTGGGACCCGACGGTGGATCCCGATGTCGTGCGCTGGGCGTTCTCACCCCTGGGCGACCCCCGGTACCGGGACGTCGAGCCCGACATCAGCTGGGTGTACCCGAGCGAGGCGAAGGTGCGGCGCCATCGCGGGCGTACGTTCGTGCTGACCACGGCCTCGTTCGGGTTCGCGGGAGTGGTGGAGTGGCCGAGCGGGCGCCGCTACTGGGCCGGGGCGCTCGGCCCCGGGGACGATCTGATCAACCCGCACACCGCCGAGATCCTCCCCGACGGGAACGTCGCCGTCGCGTGCAGCACGGGCGCGCGGGTGCGCCTGTACGCGGCGTCCCTCGGGCCGCACTCCACGCGGTACACGGAGGCCGGGCTGAAGGGGGCGCACGGGCTGCACTGGGACCGGGCGCGCGAGGTGCTGTGGGCCATGGGCGACGACGAGCTGGTGGCCTATGGGGTGGAGGGGACGCGGGTGCGGCCCTCGCTGGTGCGGCGGTTCGGCGTGCCCCTGCCGGTCGCGACTCCCGGGAAGTCCGCCGGCGGGCACGACCTGTTCCCCGTGGCCGGGGTCCCGGGGCGGATGTGGGTGACGACGTCCGCGGCGGTGTTCCAGTACGACATCGCGAGCCGCAGCTTCGTACAGGACTTCGCGGGAGCGTCGGAGATCGTCCGGAAGTCCGTGAAGTGCGTGGGGGACGATCCGCGCACCGGGCGGGTGGTCACGACCGTGCCGGAGCGCGGACTCGGGGAGACCTGGTGGACGACGACCGTGAGCCTGCACCGGCCCGCCGGGTCCTTCAAGTACGTCAACGGCGGTATCTACAAGGCCCGTTGGTGGCTACCCAGGTGAGTTGCTGGCTACCCAGGTGACCCGTCGGACGATTCCAGCCTGCGGTCGATCGCGAGCGACAACTCCGCCTCCACCACGCCCTTCGCCAGCGGACGCAGGCGGTCGATGTCCTTGTCGGAGGCGTGCTCGGCGACGAGGTCGGTGAAGAGGCCGGCCAGGGCGTCGGCGTGTTCGCGCACGCGCTTGGCCGCCGCCAGGACGTCGGCCAGCGGGATGCCCTCGCGGACCAGGGCCGCCGAGATGTCGAGCAGCCGGCGGCTGATGTGCACGATCTCCTCGCCGTCGATGCCCAAGTAGCCGAGATCCAGGGCGGCCTGAAGGTTCTCGGGCGTGACGTCGTCCGCGAAGTGGTCGGCGAGCTCGGCGGCCGAGAGGCGGACGGGGACCTCCTCCGTGGGCTGCACGCCGAGGAGTTCGCCGACGTCGCGACCGCGGTCGAAGGCCTCGGAGAGCTCGCTGATCCCGTTGAGGGTGTGGCCGCGGTCCAGCAGCGAGGCGATCGTGCGCAGCCGGTCCAGGTGGGTCTCGTCGTACCAGGCGATGCGGCCCTCGCGGCGGGGTGGCTTGATGAGCCCGCGTTCACGGTAGAAGCGCACGGTGCGGACCGTGATGCCGGCCGCCTTCGCCAGCTCCTCCATGCGGTACTCGCGCTGCTTTCCGGGTCCCGTCTCATCTTGTGCCACGTCGGAAACCTTATGCCGTACTGCCGGTAACTTTCCTTGGCCCGACCCCTACCCATGAGTACGCGGAGCCTCTACTCTCCGAATTACGCCAGTGTTCACTGGCAGAGTCGCTGCGGCAAAGGAGGCGCCGGGATGCCCGAGCAGGAGCACGAGCACGAGCACGTACGGGTGGCGGTGATCGGATCCGGCTTCGGCGGCCTCGGCGCGGCGGTCAGGCTGCGGCGCGAGGGGATCACCGACTTCGTGGTCCTGGAGCGGGCCGACGCGGTCGGCGGGACCTGGCGCGACAACAGCTACCCGGGATGCGCCTGCGACGTCCCGTCCCACCTGTACTCCTTCTCGTTCGCGCCCAACCCGGACTGGCCGCGGACGTTCTCCGGGCAGGAGCACATCCGCGAGTACCTGGAGCACGTCGCCGACACCTTCCGCCTTCGGCCGCACATCCGCCTCAACTCCGAGGTGAACCAGCTGCGTTGGGACAACGACAAGCTGTGGTGGGAGATCGACACGGCGAAGGGGACACTCACCGCCGACGTCGTCGTGTCCGCCACCGGACCGCTGTCCGACCCGAAGACGCCGGACATCGCCGGGCTCGACACCTTCCCCGGCAAGGTCTTCCACTCCGCACAGTGGGACCACGAGTACGACCTGCGGGGCAAGCGCGTCGCCATGATCGGCACGGGCGCGTCGGCCATCCAGATCGTGCCGGCCATCCAGAAGGAGGTCGGGCGCCTCACCCTCTTCCAGCGCACGCCGCCGTGGGTGATGCCGCGCGCCGACCGGGCCATCTCGCCCGCCGAACGCTGGCTGCACCGGCAGCTGCCCTTCACCACCCAGGCGCGCCGCGGACTCCTGTGGGGCATCCGGGAGCTGCAGGTCCAGGCGTTCACCAAGCACCCGAACGAACTGGGCATGGTCGAGCGGCTCGCCAAACGGAACATGCACCGGGCGATCAAGGACCCGGAGCTGCGCGCCAAGCTCACCCCGGACTACCGCATCGGCTGCAAGCGGATCCTGCTCTCCAACACGTACTACCCGGCGCTCGCCCGGCCCAACGTCGACGTCGTCGCCTCCGGACTGAGCGAGATCCGCGGGAACACCCTCGTCGCGGCGGACGGCAGCGAGGCCGAGGTCGACGCGATCGTCTTCGGCACCGGCTTCCACGTCACCGACATGCCGATCGCGGACCGGGTCATCGGCGCCGACGGCGACACGCTCATGCAGTCGTGGAAGAACGGCATGAAGGCGCTGCGAGGCGCCACGGCCGCCGGATTCCCGAACTTCATGACCGTCATCGGCCCGAACACCGGCCTCGGGAACTCCTCGATGATCCTCATGATCGAGGCCCAGCTGAACTACCTGGCCGACTACATGCGCCAGCTGCACGTCCTCGGCGGCCGCGTCGCCCTCAACCCGCGCGAGACCGCCGTCAACGGCTGGAACAACCGCGTGCAGGACCGCATGAAGCGCACCGTGTGGAACACCGGCGGCTGCAACAGCTGGTACCTCGACGAGAACGGGGTCAACACGACGGTGTGGCCGGGCACGACCACCGAATTCCGGCACGCCACCCGGCATGTCGACGTAGGCGAGTACGAGGTGGTGCGCGCGCCCGCGGAGCCGGCCGCGCCCACGCGTACCAAGAAGAAGGCCGAGGTGAACGCCGCATGAGCCGTCTGATGCGCCATGTGACGACGGGACCGTACGCACCGCCCGTCGCCGCCCGCGAGCTGACCGTCACCTCCGCGGACGGGGCACGGCTCCACGTCGAGGTGCACGGCCCCGAGGGGGCACCGGCCGTGCTGCTCTCGCACGGCTGGACCTGCTCCACGGCGTTCTGGGCCGCGCAGACGCGGGCCCTCGCCACCGACCACCGGGTGATCGTGTACGACCAGCGGGGGCACGGCCGCAGCCCGGCCGCCACCCAACTCCCGTACACCACCGACATGTTGGCGGACGACCTGGAGGCCGTGCTCGGCGCGACGCTGGAGCCGGGAGAGCAGGCGGTGCTCGTCGGACACTCCATGGGCGGCATGACGATGATGGCCGCCGCCGGACGCCCCAAGTTCCAGGAGCACGCGGCCGCCGTCCTGCTGTGCAGCACCGGAAGCTCGCAGCTCGTGGCCGAGGCGACCGTGGTGCCGCTGATGAAGGCGGGCACCCTGCGGACCCGGTTCACCCGCGCGATCCTCGGCTCGAAGGCGCCGCTCGGACCCGTCACACCGATCGGCAAGCGGGTCCTCAAGTACGCGACGATGGGCCCGGGTTCGGCCGCCGACAAGGTCGAGGCCTGCGCCCGGATCGTGCACGCCTGCCCGCGCGACGTGCGCTACGGCTGGTCGCACGTACTCGAACACCTCCAACTGGATGCCGGTGTCGAGGGGTTGACCATGCCGGTCGCCGTCATCGCCGGCACCGCCGACCGCCTCACCCCGGTCGCGCACGCCCGCCGGATCGCCGCCGCGCTGCCCAACTCCGCGGGCCTGACCGAACTGGCGGGCCTCGGCCACATGACCCCCGTCGAGGCCCCCGAGGCCGTCACGACGAAGATCCGCGAACTCTCGCAGAAACACGCCCAGCCGAGGTCAGAGCCGCAGTCACAGTCACAGTCGCAGTCGCAGAAGGGGGCGGATGCCGCATGAGCAAGGTCAGTCTCGAAGGTCAGGTCGCGGTCGTCACGGGAGCCGCGCGCGGCGTGGGCGAACTGCTCGCACGCAAGCTGTCGGCACGCGGCGCGAAGATCGCGCTCGTCGGACTCGAACCGGACGAGCTCAAGCAGGTGGCCGGCCGGCTGCACTCCGACGCCGACTGGTGGCACGCGGACGTCACGGACCACGTGGCGATGGCGCAGGTCGCCCAGGAGGTCAAGGACCGCTTCGGGAAGATCGACATCGTCGTCGCCAACGCCGGCGTCGCGACCGGCGGCCCCTTCGCCGAGTCCGACCCGGTGGCCTGGCGCCGCGTCATCGAGGTCAACCTCATCGGCTCCGCCGTGACGGCCCGCGCCTTCCTCCCCGTACTGACGGAGTCCCGCGGCTACCTGCTCCAGATCGCCTCCCTCGCCGCGATCACGCCCGCCCCGATGATGACCGCCTACTGCGCGTCGAAGTCGGGCGTGGAGGCGTACGCCCACAGCCTGCGCGCCGAGGTCGGCCACAAGGGCGTACGCGTCGGCGTCGGCTACCTGTCGTGGACGGACACCGACATGGTGCGCGGCGCCGACCAGGACGACGTGATGCGCGAGCTGCGCCAGCAGCTGCCGTGGCCGTCGAACAAGACGTACCCGCTGGGCCCGGCGGTCGACCGCCTCGTGGCCGGCATCGAACGCCGCTCGCCCCACGTGTACGCGCAGTGGTGGCTCCGCGGCATGCAGGGCATACGCGGCTACCTGCCCGCGGCGATCGGAGTCATCGGCCAGCAGCGGATGCGCCGCTTCGAGGGCCGCCTCGACACCGTCTCCAAGGGCCTCGTGGGCGCGGGCGGCGCCGCCGACGAAGCCGCACGAGGCCACTGACCTGCACTTTCCTAGCCCCACCCGCTGTCCCGAACACAGTCCGTCATTGATCAAAATGCGGCGAATCGGACACCGTGCAAGTCTGGTCGAGGCCCAACCCCCACCCTTCATGGAGTGCATCAAATGGGTATCTCTGACCAGTTCAAGGACAAGGCCGAGCAGCTGCAGGACAAGGCCAAGGACGCCATGGGCGGCTCCGAGGGCAAGTCCGAGGAAGGCCAGGACCGCGCCAAGGAAGGCACGGACCAGGCCAAGGACAAGGCGCAGGACGCCGCCCAGGAGGCCAAGGACCGCTTCCAGCAGTGACGCCACCTGAACACATGTGACTGGGCCCCGTCCGGAAATCCGGACGGGGCCCCGTCATGTCGGCTCCCTGGCTTCCTGGCTGCCCGGCGGCCTGGCTGCGGCGACTACTCGTACACGACGGTGACGGGTGCGTGGTCCGACCACCGCTCGTCGTGCGTGGCGGCCCGCTCGACGAAGCCCTTCACCGCACGCCCGGCGAGCCCCGGCGTCGACACCTGATAATCGATGCGCCAACCTGAATCATTGTCGAAAGCCCGCCCCCGGTACGACCACCACGAGTACGGGCCCTCGACGTCCGGGTGCAGGGCCCGCACCACGTCGACGTAGCCGCCGCCCGAAGGGTTGAAGACGGACGACAGCCATGCGCGCTCCTCCGGCAGGAAGCCGGAGTTCTTCTTGTTGCCCTTCCAGTTCTTGAGGTCGGCCTCCTGGTGGGCGATGTTCCAGTCGCCGCAGACCACGACCTCGCGGCCGTCGGCGGCGGCGCGCTCGCGCAGGGACTTCAGGTAGGGCAGGAACTCCCCCATGAAGCGGAGCTTCTCGTCCTGGCGCTCCGTGCCGACCTCGCCGGAGGGCAGGTAGAGGCTGGCGACGGTGACGCCCGGCAGGTCCACCTCCACGTAGCGGCCGCTGTCCGCGAACTCGGCCGAGCCGAACCCGATCTGCACCCGCTCCGGCTCGCGCCGCGTATAGAGGGAGACGCCCGCCCGGCCCTTGGCGGCGGCCGGCGCGTGCACGACGTGCCAGCCCTCGGGCTCACGCACGTTCTCCGGCAGCTGGTGCGGCTCGGCGCGCACTTCCTGGAGGCAGACGGCGTCGGCGGAGGTCTCGGCGAGCCACTCCACGAAGCCCTTCTTGGCGGCGGCCCGGAGCCCGTTCACATTCACAGAGGTCACAGTCAGCACCCCGGCACGATACCGGCAGACTGGACTATCCGACCGCAGGCGTCCGCATAGAGTTACGATGGCGCGTATGAGTATTCAGCTTTCTGGTGTCGGGGGCCCGGTCCTGCTCCCCACTTCCTTCGGCCACCGCGACGCGATCGCGCTGAACGACCGCGTCCAGCTCGAGTACGCGGAGCGCTACGGCGACGAGGGCGATGTCACGCCGCTGGACCCGACGATGTTCGAGCCGCCGCGCGGCCTCTACCTGATCGCGTACGACGCCTCGGGCACCCCGCTCGCGACCGGCGGCTGGCGCGGCCAGGAGGAGAACGAGGAGGGGTACGCGGACGGCGACGCCGAGCTGAAGCGCATGTACGTCACTCCGGAGGCGCGCGGCCTGGGCCTGGCCCGGCAGATTCTCGCGGCGCTGGAGGAGGACGCCCGGGCGGCGGGGCGCACCCGCATGGTTCTGGAGACGGGCCTCAAGCAGCCGGAGGCGATAGCCCTGTACACGTCGAGCGGTTACGAGCCGTGCGCCAAGTTCGGCCACTACCGGTTCGACGAGTTGAGCCGGTGCTTCGCGAAGAAGCTGTAGGCGGCGCCCTCCCCTCAGGGAGAAACGCGAAAGCCCCGACGGTTTCCCGTCGGGGCTTTCATTGCAGTGGACGTGAGGGGATTCGAACCCCTGGCCCCCTCGATGCGAACGAGGTGCGCTACCGGACTGCGCCACACGCCCTTGCAACGAGTGAAACTCTAGCACCCCGATCCGGGTGCTTGGAAATCCGTTCCCTGGCTGGTCAGCCGGGCGGGTTCCGAAGTGGTCCGGCTCACTCGTTGGCGGCGCGCGGCCTACCGTCGGCGTCGTCGTCGAACTGGTCGAAGAGCGGCGTGCGGCCGCGCTCGCGGGAGCGGCGGGCGGAGGCGGCGCGGCGGGCGTCGCTGCGGCCGTCGTCGGCCACCGGCTCGGCGGAGTCCGCGGTGGGCTCCGCCGGTTCCGCGGCGGGCTCCTCCTGCGCGGCCTGTTCCGCGGCGGAGGAGCGCGCGGAGCTCCATGTCTCGGGTGCGTTGTAGTCGATGCCGCCGGTGGCGCGCGGGGCGACGGGGGCGGTGACGTACGTGGGCAGCGGCACGGGGACCGGGTCCCAGCTGTCGCCGGGGCCCGGGTGGCGCTGCCGCTCGCGCTGCTGGTCGACCCATTCCTGATGGTCGGTCTGCTCGACGAGGGCGCGCCGGTCGGCGGCGAGGGCCTCGAGGCCGGGGTCGGTGGCGGTCTCGTCCACCGATGGTCCTTCCTCCTGGTCCTCGGCCGCGGCGCGTGCCGCGGCCGGCTGCCGCCTGCGCGGCTGGCGCTCCCGCAGTCGCTGCGCGGCGACCTCGGCGCGGCGGCGGTCCATGACGTAGGCGAAGCGGCGTCGTTCCTGCGTGCGCAGGTAGACGATGTACGCGCTGAGGAGCAGGGCGGGTGCCGCGGGCGCCCAGAGGAACGCGACGCCTCCGACGGCGGCCACGACGGCGCCGATCGTGAAGGCGGCGAAGAGCAGCACGGTCGTGCGGCGGCGGCGCGCGAGCACCTTGGTGCGCCGGGCGCGCGCGGCCTGTGCCTCAGCGGCGGCGGAAGCGGCGCGGGCGGCCCGGGACTTGGCGGGTGCCGTGGGCTCGGCCGCCGGTTCGGGTTCGCGGGCGGCGGATTCCGCGCGCTCGCGGGTGGGTTCCGCCCGCTCGCGGCTGGGTTCCGCGAACTCCCGGGCGGAATCGTGATGTTCACGGCTTTCGCGACGTTCGCGCCCCGCGTGCGGGGAGCGCCGCTCCCCGGACGGAGACATGCCGACGTCCCGGACGTCCACCCCTTCGGTGGGTGCGTCCGGGTCGACCGGGTCGCCGCGCCGCTCGTCCGACTCGGGCGAGCGCGCCTGCAGGTCCTTGGCGTACCGGCGCTCCATGCCCGCCCGGCCGGAGAGAAGCCGGATGGCGGTGCTGAAGCGTTCCGTCGGACGAGCTTCGTTCAACTCGTCCTGCCTACGGAGCCACATCGGCACCAAGTAGGCGGCCCAGGCCCCGACGATGACTGCGTAGATGAGGCCGCTGCTGCTCACGGACACACCGTAGAGGGGTTTGCGGGGGGCCATCCGCCAATTGAGCCGGTGTGTCGCACGATCTGGCTGATAATCCGAGCTTTTTTGCGGTCGATGTGATCAACAGGACGCCCTTCGGGGGAATTCAATGACCCCTGACGGTGCCTCATCGATCAATTTCGAACATTTATTTCATTTCGAGGTGGTGCCGGGATCGACCGCATTGGGGGCACCCGGACCTGCGGCGTTCCCGCGCCGCTCACGACGGCGACGCTTCAGGAGTCCCTCCGGTACCTCTTCGGCGGTGAGCGCGAAGACGAGATGATCGCGCCAGGCCCCGTCGATGTGAAGATATCGTGGACGGATCCCCTCCTCGCGGAATCCGAGTTTCTCCACGACCCTGCGGCTCGGCCCGTTCTCCGGCCGAATACAGACCTCGATGCGGTGCAGCCCCACGGTGCGGAAGCAGTGGTCGACCGCGAGCGCGACGGCCGTCGGCATCACGCCCCGGCCCGCCACCGACTGGTCCACCCAGTACCCGACATGGCCCGAGCACATCGACCCCCAGGTGATCCCTGCGACGGTCAACTGGCCGACGAGGCGGCCCTGGTACTCGACGACGAAGGGCAGCATCCGGCCCGCGTTCGCCTCCGAGCGCAGGTGGCGCACCATTTGACGGTATGTCGGGCGATGGGTGACCGGGCCGCTCGGGGTGGGCGGCGGGATGGTCGCCTCCCAGGGGCGCAGCCAGTCGCGGTTGCGCCGGTTCACTTCGCGCCAGGCACGCTGGTCGCGCAGCTTTATGGGGCGGAGGACCACATCGCCCTCCACCAGCACGACGGGCCACGACGGGCTGTTCAGTGCGCACCCCCGGGTGCCTGGACATCGGGTCTGGGATCGCTTCTGGGGTGGTCGCCGCCGTGGATCTGGTCGACGGCGTGGGTCAGCAGCGGCCCGAGAACGGCGAGCCCGTCCTTCACGCCCCCGCTGGAACCCGGCAGGTTCACGATCAGTGTGCGCCCGGCGACCCCCGCGAGGCCACGCGAGAGCGCCGCTGTGGGCACTTTCTCCCGGCCGTACGCGCGGATCGCCTCCGGGATGCCCGGTACCTCGCGGTCAAGGACGCGGGCCGTCGCCTCGGGGGTGCGGTCGGTGGGCGAGATGCCGGTGCCGCCGGTGGTGATCACGACGTCGTACGCCGCCTCGACCGCGGCCCGCAGGGCGGCCTCCACGGGGTCGCCGTCCGGCACCACCTGGGGGCCCTCGACGGCGAAGCCCAGCTTTCTCAGGCCCTCCGCGATCAGGGGGCCGCCCTTGTCCTCGTAGACCCCGGCGGCGGCCCTGTTGGAGGCCGTGACGACGAGGGCGCGGTAGCTGTCGGTCATGCCCGCGTCTCCCGGTTCCAGACCCCGGACTTGCCCCCGGACTTCTCCTCGACCCGGACGTCCGAGATGACCGCGCCCTTGTCGACCGCCTTGACCATGTCGACGACGGTGAGCGCGGCGACCGAGACCGCCGTGAGCGCCTCCATCTCGACACCCGTGCGGTCCGTGGTCTTCACGGTGGCGAGGATCTCCACGGCGTCGTCCGCCACGGACAGGTCGAGCTTCACGCCGGACACGGCCAGCGGGTGGCAGAGCGGGATCAGGTCGGGGGTGCGCTTGGCGCCCATGATTCCCGCGATGCGTGCCGTGGCGAGGGCGTCCCCCTTGGGCACGCCCTCGCCGCGCAGCAGCTCCACCACGCGCGGCGAGACGAGGACGCGGCCGCTGGCGCGGGCGGTGCGCGCGGTGACGGCCTTCTCCGACACGTCGACCATGCGGGCGGCGCCCGCTTCGTCGATGTGCGTGAGCCGGTCGGTGCTGTCCTGCTGGTCCTGTTGGTCTGGCGAAGTACTCATGCGGCTGTGGCGCTCCCGATCCGAGCCGTGCGCGGTGCGGCGCGCCGGACGATTTGTGCGCGACACGCTATCGCGAGCCTCCGACAGTCGGCTCTCTCAGCCCACCAGGACCACGCCCTCAGCCCAGCAGAACCACGTCCACCTCGGTGCCAGGCTCCACCGACGTCGTGTCCTCGGGGACCACGATCAGCGAGTCCGCCTGCGCGAGCGCCGCGATGAGGTGCGAGCCGGCGCCGCCGACGGGGGCGACCTCGCCGGCCTCTGCGTCGTACACGCCGCGCAGGAACTGGCGTCGGCCGGAGGGCGAGGTCAGCGCCTTGTCGGCGGTGAGCGTCGCGCGGGCCGTCGGGCGGTGCACGGAGTCCTCGGGCAGGCCCATGAGGGTGCGGATCGCGGGGCGTACGAAGAGTTCGAAGGAGACGTACGACGACACGGGGTTGCCCGGCAGCGCGAGCAGCGGGGTGTGGTCGGGGCCGATGGAGCCGAAGCCCTGCGGCTTGCCGGGCTGCATGGCGAGCTTGCGGAACTCGACGCCGCTGCCGGCCCCGATGCCCTCCTCGTCGTCCGGGTCGCCGATGCCGGTGAGGGCCTCCTTGACCACGTCGTACGCGCCGACGCTGACGCCGCCCGTCGTCACGATGAGGTCGGCGCGGATCAGCTGGTCCTCGATGGTGGAGCGCAGCGTCTCCGCGTCGTCGTCGACCGCGCCGACCCGGTAGGCGATGGCTCCGGCGTCGCGGGCGGCGGCGGTGAGGGCGAAGCTGTTGGAGTCGTAGATCTGGCCGGGCGCCAACTGCTCGCCGGGCTGGACGAGTTCGGTGCCGGTGGAGACGACGACCACGCGCGGGCGCGGGCACACGCGTACGGTGCCGCGGCCGATGGCGGCGAGCAGGGCGATCTGCGGCGGGCCGAGGACGGTGCCGACGGTGAGCGCACGGTCGCCCGCCTGCACGTCGCTGCCTTGCGCGCGTACGTGCGCGCGTGCTTCGGCGGGGCGGTGCACGCGGACCTCTCCTGAGGCGCCCTCAGGGGCCGCGCTGTGCGCGGACATCGAGGTGACGGGGCCCGCGCCGAGTCCTCCGTCGGTCCACTCCACGGGGACCACGGTCTCGGCCCCGGGCGGCAGCGGGGCGCCCGTCATGATGCGGGCGGCCTCGCCGGGGCCGACGGTGGGCTGTTCGGCCTGGCCCGCGGCGACGTCGCCGATCACCGTGAGGACGGCGGGGAACTCCTCGCTCGCGCCCGCGATGTCCGCGACTCGCACCGCGTACCCGTCCATCGAGCTGTTGTCGAACGGCGGCAGCGACAGCGGGACCGTCACCTCTTCGACGAGCACACAGCCCTGCGCGTCGAGGAGTTGGAGCTCGATGGGGTCGAGCGCGGTGACGGTGCCGAGGATGTCCTCCAGATGCTCGTCCACCGACCAGATCTGCGCCCGGTCCGTCGTGGCACTGAAACTGTTCACTGCTGCTCCCTGCTCCTCGTGCCGGTGTTCCTGATACTCCGGTGTTATTACCACGGGCCTTGTGCGACGCCCTGGAGGTGGTGTGCCGTACCGGGGCGCAGGTCCGCCGGGGAGCGGGGTGTCAGACCTCCTCGGCGACGTAGCCGCGCAGCCAGGCGCGGAACTCGGGCCCCAGGTCCTCACGTTCGCATGCGAGGCGGACGATCGCCTTGAGGTAGTCGCCGCGGTCGCCGGTGTCGTAGCGGCGGCCCTTGAAGACGACGCCGTGCACGGGGCCGCCGATCTTCTCGTCGGCGGCGAGCTGCTGGAGCGCGTCGGTGAGCTGGATCTCGCCGCCGCGGCCGGGCTCGGTCTTGCGCAGTATGTCGAAGACGGCGGGGTCGAGTACGTAGCGGCCGATGATCGCGTAGTTGGAGGGGGCGTCGGCCGGATCCGGCTTCTCCACGAGGTCGGTGACCTGGACGACGGCGCCGTCCGACGTGGCCTGGACCGCGGCACATCCGTAGAGATGGATCTGGGAGGGCTCCACCTCCATGAGCGCGATGACGCTGCCGCCGTGCTCCTCCTGGACCTCCACCATCTTCTGGAGCAGCGGGTCGCGGGGGTCGATCAGGTCGTCGCCGAGCAGCACCGCGAACGGCTCGTCGCCCACGTGGGGGGCGGCGCACAGGACCGCGTGGCCGAGACCTCTGGGGTCGCCCTGGCGCACGTAGTGGATCGTGGCGAGGTCGTTGGACTCCTGGACCTTGGCCAGGCGGTCCGCGTCGCCCTTCTTTTGAAGGGCCGCCTCCAGCTCGTGGTTGCGGTCGAAGTGGTCCTCCAGCGGACGCTTGTTGCGACCTGTGATCATCAGTACGTCGCCGAGCCCCGCGGCCGCGGCCTCTTCGACCACGTACTGGATCGCCGGCTTGTCGACGACCGGGAGCATCTCCTTGGGCGTCGCCTTCGTGGCGGGCAGGAACCGGGTGCCGAGGCCCGCTGCGGGGATGACAGCCTTGGTGATCCTGGTGTGCGCGTCAGTCATGCGGGTCACCATATCCGGCTGCTATGGGCGGAATCTGTGGGTCCGCTTTGAAGGCACATATATGCGTCGAATAGGAGAGGTTTGTGACCCGGCTATGAGTCCGCACACCGATGAGCCCGCAAAAGATCCGCTCGGCGCCCACCCTGACAAGCGTTCATTGCGCAGGGAGTTCCTCCGGGTGAGGAACGCATTGACGGAGGATGACACACGGGAGACGGAGCGGGCCGTGGCCCGCCGGGCTCTCGAACTCGACGAGTTGGCGAACGCCCGCACGGTGGCGGCGTATGTCTCCGTGGGCGGCGAGCCGGGGACGGGCGCGCTCCTCGACGCCCTTCGCGCGCGCGGGACGCGCGTACTGCTGCCTGCCCTGCTGCCCGACAACGACCTGGACTGGGGCGCGTACGACGGGGCGGACTCGCTCACCACGGTGCGACACCCGGGAAAGATGGCCCTGTTGGAGCCCGGCGGCGAGCGGCTCGGCCCTGCCGCCGTCCTGGAGGCGGACGTGGTGCTGCTGCCCGGGCTCGCCGTGGACGCGCGCGGGATGCGGCTCGGCCGCGGCGGCGGCTCGTACGACCGGGTGCTCGCGCGCCTGGAGGCGGCCGGTGCCCGGCCCACGCTGGTCGTACTGCTCCACGACAGCGAGGTCGTCGCGCACCTCCCCCAGGAGGCGCACGACAAGGCCGTGGACGCGGTGGTGACGCCCTCGGGCGTGCGGCGCTTCTGAACACCGCACCGCACATGCGAAAGGGGCCTCACGCGCGCACGCGTGAGGCCCCTTTCGGTGTCGGTCCGGCTACGGCTTCAGGACCAGCGAGTCCTCGGTGCTGTCGCCGACGGCCTTCTCGGAGAAGTGCCACGGCAGCAGGTCACCCTTGACCCACTTCTCGGTCTGGTCCGTGTAGTGGTCGCTGAAGGTGTGCCCCGAAGCGCCCGTGAGGTTGATCCACTTGGACTTGTCGAGGTCCGCCATGTTGACCACCATCCGCATGGACGGCACCCAGTCGACTCCGTAGCCGCCCGCGGCGTTCCAGCCGGTCGCGTTCACGGCCGCCTCGCCGCCGCCCAGCTTCCAGGGGCCGCGGTTGAGCACGTACTGCAGCCAGCCGGGGCCCTCGGTGCCGAGGGTCTGGTTCTTCAGCTCCAGCTTGTGCAACCGGCCCCAGCTCCAGGTGTCGATGTCCTTGCCGAGCTTGGCCGTGAGGTCCCAGCGGGCGTCCTCCATGGCGCGCTTGAACAGCTGGTCACGGTTCTCGGTGGGCTCGTTCGTGCGGCTGCCCGGCGTCTTCCACCAGTCGTTCTTCGTATCCTTGATGATCTTTCGGACGACCTCGAACCAGCGGTCGCCGCCGTCCGGCTGTGCCGAGTGCGTGTCCCGCTCGCCGCACTCGCGGACCTTGCGGTCCTCGTCGGCGGGGCCCGTCTTGTCGACCGGCTCGACGCTCAGGCACTGGCCCTCGACACGCAGCTCCTTGGGCAGCTTGTTGCCGAAGGCGAGCTTCAGGATGTTGCGCCACACGGAGTTGAAGTACGCCGCGGCCGCCGAGTCCGGGTTCTGGGTGTAGTCCCAGTTGTCCAGGAGCTGCTGCGCGTCCCTGACGTCCTTGTCCTGGACGTCGATCTTCTGCAGGTAGGGCACGAGCAGCTTGGCGATCTCGCTGCTGTTGTCCATCTGCATGGTGCGCATGTCGTCGGTGGAGATCTTCCCGCCGTCCTTGATCTTCGACTCGATCAGGTCGGTGATGCGCTGGCTGCGGGTGCCGTAGCCCCAGTCCTTGGTCAGCGTGTACGGGTAGCTGTCGTCGACCACGGCCTGGTTGGCGGTCACGATGTAGCCGCGCTTCGGGTTGAACTCGTAGGGCAGCTCGTCCTGCTTGATGTAGCCGGTCCAGCGGTACTCGGAGTCCCAGCCGGGGGACGGCAGCGAGCCGTCGCCCTCGCCGCGGGTCGGGATCCGGCCCGGCAGCTGGTAGCCGATGTTGCCCTCGGTGTCGGCGTAGGTGAGGTTCTGCGAGGGCACCTGGAAGTCGGCGGAGGCCTTGCGGAACTCCGACCAGTTCGACGCCTTGTCGAGCCCGAAGACGGCGTCCATGGTGTTGCCCGGCTGCAGCGCGGTCCAGCGCAGCGCGATGCCGTAGCCGTCGCCGCGGTCGGGGGCCGCCGCGTCCACGCCGGCCTTCTTGCCGACCTTCACGAGTTCGGAGTTGCGGTCGGACAGCAGCGGCCCGTTGTCGGTCTCCCGCACGGTGATCGTCTTGGAGTCGCCGCCGGCGACCTTGATGGTCTCCTTGCGGGTCTTGAAGGGCACCGTCCTGTCGTCGACCAGGTAGCCGTCGCCGCTGAACTTCTCCAGGTAGAGATCGGTGACGTCGACGCCCGAGTTGGTCAGGCCCCAGGAGATGTTCTGGTTGTGGCCGATGACCACGCCCGGCATGCCGGCGAAGGTGTAACCCGACGTGTCGTACTGGCACTTGCTGGAGACGCTCGTGCAGTGCAGGCCCATCTGGTACCAGACGGACGGCAGTTGCGGCGCGAGGTGCGGGTCGTTTGCGAGCAGCGGCTTGCCGGTGATGGTGTGGTCGCCCGAGACCACCCAGGAGTTGGAGCCGATGCCGTTGCCGTTGGGTCCGAGGCCCGCGGAGTCGGGGATCTCGTCCAGGACCTTGGAGAGGCCGCCGAGCTGGCTCTGGAGGCCGCCAGGGGCCGCCGTGTCGCCCGCCAGGCCGGTGCCCGCCGCCCCGGCCGCCTGCGTGCCCGTGCCGCCGCCCGAGGACGCGTCGTACGACTTCGTGGCGGTGTTGTACCCGCCCTCCTGCACGATCGGCTTGTGCCGCGAGTACGGGTAGTCGGGGTACAGGTCGGCGATCTGCTTCGGGCCGAGCCGGCTCGTCATCAGCGAGCGGTCGATCTCCTCCTGCATATTGCCGCGCAGGTCCCAGGCCATCGCCTTGAGCCAGGCAACCGAGTCCACCGGCGACCACTTCTGCGGCTTGTAGTCGTTCTCGAAGCCGAGCGCGACGTATTCCGCGGAGATGTCCTTGCCGCTCTTGCCGCCCAGATAGGAGTTGACTCCCTTGGAGTACGCCTGGAGGTACTTCTTCGTCGAGGGCGACAGCTTGGAGTCGTATTCCTTCTGTGCCACCCGGCGCCAGCCCATGGTGCGCAGGAACTCATCGTTCTTGACCTGGCCCTTGCCGAACATCTCGGAGAGCCGACCGGAGGTCGTATGGCGCCGCACGTCCATCTCGTAGAACCGGTCCTGCGCCTGCACATAGCCCTGCGCCATGAACAGGTCGTGGTCCGTGGACGCGTAGATCTGCGGGATCCCGTAGCTGTCCCGCTTGACCTGCACCGGCCCGTCGAGCCCGTCCAGTTGGATGGACCCCGTCGTCTGCGGCATGGACGCGCGGACGCTGTCGACGCTCCAGTAGGCACCGAATCCGATGCCCGCGAGAACGGCCAACACGAGGACGATCACGATCAGTCGGGCTCGGCGCCCCTTCTTCTTACCGGGCGGGCTGCCGGCAGAGGCGTTCGTAGTGGAGGGCATCGGGATCCTTGCTGTCCTTCGCTGGCTGCGGGCGAGAGCAACCTTACGAGCACTGGGGTACGGCTCCGGACGCGGAGTCGGGAAGCAGCGTTCTACGAAGAGCGGCGTGACCAATTCGGCATCAAGAAAGCGTTAACGATTAGGTAAGGTAACGAAGTAACTTCCCTGTCGCAGTGTCCTTCCTGAAAGGAACAGCCCCTGACTGTCCACCAGCTCAACCAGCTCCTGCTCGTCGGCGCACTCGTGCTGCTCGTGGCGGTCGCCGCCGTGCGCATCTCCTCGCGCAGCGGACTGCCGAGCCTCCTGCTCTACCTCGGCATCGGCGTCGTGATGGGCCAGGACGGGATCGGCCACGTCGACTTCAGCAATGCCGAACTGACACAGGTCATCGGCTACGCGGCACTCGTCGTGATCCTCGCCGAAGGCGGTCTGGGCACGAAGTGGAAGCAGATCAAACCCGCACTCCCAGCAGCCGCCGCCCTCTCCCTCGTGGGCGTCGCGGTGAGCGTGGGAGTGACGGCCGCCGGAGCGCACTACCTGGTGGGCCTCGAATGGCGACAGGCACTCATCATCGGCGCGGTGGTCTCCTCCACGGACGCGGCGGCGGTTTTCTCCGTTCTACGTAGGGTGCCGCTTCCCGCGCGCGTGACCGGCGTCCTGGAGGCGGAGTCCGGCTTCAACGACGCCCCTGTCGTCATCCTCGTCGTCGCGTTCTCCGCGGCGGGCCCCATAGAGCACTGGTACGTCCTCATCGGCGAGATCGCCCTGGAGCTCGCGATCGGCGCCGCCATCGGGCTCGCGGTCGGCTGGCTCGGCTCCTTCGGCCTGCGCCACGTGGCCCTTCCCGCGTCCGGCCTCTACCCGATCGCCGTCATGGCCATCGCCACGGCCGCGTACGCCGCGGGCGCCATGGCCCACGGCAGCGGATTCCTCGCCGTCTACCTGGCCGCGATGGTGATGGGCAACGCCAAGCTGCCGCACTGGCCGGCCACCCGCGGCTTCGCCGAAGGACTCGGCTGGATCGCACAGATCGGCATGTTCGTCCTGCTCGGCCTGCTGGTGACCCCGCACGAACTGGCCGACGACATCGTGCCCGCGCTCCTCATCGGCCTGGTCCTCACGATGGTCGCGCGCCCCCTGTCGGTCGTCGTCAGCCTGGTGCCCTTCCGCATACCGTGGGCGGAGAAGGCCCTCATGTCGTGGGCCGGGCTGCGCGGCGCCGTGCCCATCATCCTGGCGACGATCCCGATGGTCACGGGCGTCGCCGACAGCCAGCGGATCTTCAACGTCGTCTTCGTCCTGGTCGTCGTCTACACCCTCATCCAGGGCCCCACGCTGCCGTGGCTCGCCGGGAAGCTGCGCCTGGCCGGCTCCTCCGAAGCCGCCGACCTCGGCATCGAATCGGCGCCCCTGGAGCGGCTGCGCGGGCACCTGCTGTCCGTGTCCATCCCGCAGAACTCGCGGATGCACGGCGTGGAGGTCGGCGAACTGCGGCTGCCCAAGGGCGCCGCCGTCACGCTCGTCGTCCGCGACGGCACCTCCTCCGTGCCCGCCCCGACCACCGTGCTCCGCCGGGGCGACGAACTCCTGGTGGTCGCCACGGACCCGGTGCGGGACGCCGCGGAGGCGCGCCTGCGGGCCGTCGCCCTCGGCGGCAAGCTGGCCGGCTGGTTGGGTACCGCGGGCCCGGAAGCCCGTTAGCATGGGTGCACAGACCAAGTACGACCGACTCTGCCTGACGTAGAGCCGGCGCGACCGCAAAGCGGCCGCGGTCCCCTTGCAGCACCGCGCTTCACAGCGCCCCATCTGCTCGGCCCAGGGCCTCTCCTGGCGCGGACCGTAGGTATCACTCGGTTCCCGGCGCATGAGGACGGCTCTCGGCGCGCACTCCTCGACCAGGAGGACCGCGCGCTACCAGGCGGCAGAAAGGCAAGGGCCGTGCCACAGAAGGACACGGTCACCGATCCCGGCAACCAGCGGGCCGAGCGCCCCGGCTACGGGCAGCTCCTGCGCACCCGCGGGGCCTGGACATTCCTGCTTCCCGGCTTCGCGGCGCGCCAGCCGTTCGCGATGCTCACGATCTCCATAGTGCTGCTCGTGCAGCACACCACCGGCTCCTACGGCACCGCGGGCGCGGTCTCCGCGACGACCGGTGTCGCCATGGCGCTCTTCGCGCCCTACAGCGGCAAGCTGGCCGACCGCTTCGGGCAGCGTGCCGTGCTGCTGCCCGGCGTCCTCGTGCACACCGCGGCCGGGCTCACGCTCACCGTGCTCGCACTGTCCGGGGCGCCCACGTGGGCGCTGTTCCTGGCCGCCGTGCCCACGGGTGCCTCGACCCCGCAGATCGGGCCCATGGTCCGCTCCCGCTGGGGCGTGAAGCTGCAGGGTTCGCCCCTGATGCAGACGGCCGCCGCCTTCGAGTCGGTCACCGACGAGTTCACGTTCGTACTCGGCCCGCTGTTCGCGACGGCCCTGTGCACCGGCATCGACCCGGCCGCGGGCCTGATCACCGAGGCGGCGCTCACGCTCGTCGGCGGCCTCCTGTTCGCCGCCCAGAAGGGCACCCAGCCGCCCGTGGCCGGCCTGGAGGGGCACGCGCGCGTGCAGCACGCCTCCGCGCTCCGCGTGCCCGGTGTGCGCGTCCTGATCGTCACGTTCCTCGGCATCGGCTCCGTCTTCGGCGGCATGCAGGTCTCGCTCGCCGCGTACACCGAGTCGATCGGCGAGCCCGGCCTCAACGGCGTCCTCTACGGGATCTTCGCCGCCGGCAACATGCTCTCGGGCCTCGTCTGCGGCGCCATCGCGTGGAAGATCTCCCCGCAGCGCCGGCTCCTCGTCGGCTACACGGCCCTCGCCGTCATGGCCTCCGGGCTGTGGGCGGCGCAGTCCGTGGTGCTGCTCGCCGGGCTCGGCCTGCTGGTCGGCGTGTGCATCGCGCCGTCCCTGATCACGGGCTACACGCTGGTCGAGAAGATCGTCCCCGCGGGCTCCCGCACCGAGGCCTTCACCTGGCTGACCGGGGCCGTCGCGCTCGGCCAGGCGGCCGCCGTGACGGTGTCCGGACAGCTGGAGGACCGCTTCTGGGACGGCGCCGGATTCCTCGTCCCGATGGGCGGCACCGTGCTGGCCCTGGTGGTCATGTTCCTGCTGCGCTCGCGGCTCGCGCCGCCCTCGACGGGACGGACCGTGGCACGTGGTGTGGGTCACCGCGAGCCCGTGGCAGTGGACTGATCCCGCGGAATAGGTCACTATGGATCGTCGTTAGCACTCATCGAGTGAGAGTGCCAGGAGGAAGACACAGTGCCGACTTACCAGTACCAGTGCACCGAGTGCGGCGAGGGCCTCGAGGCGGTGCAGAAGTTCACCGATGACGCCCTGACCGAGTGCCCCAGCTGCAACGGCCGCCTCAAGAAGGTGTTCTCCGCCGTCGGCATCGTCTTCAAGGGCTCCGGCTTCTACCGCAACGACAGCCGCGGCTCCTCGTCGAGCAGCAGCCCGGCGTCGTCCTCGAAGTCGTCGACCGAGTCGAAGTCCTCGGATTCGAAGCCCGCGGAGTCGAAGTCGTCCTCGGACTCGAAGTCCTCGACGTCGACCTCGACCTCTTCGACGTCCTCCGCCGCGTAAGCAGCGCAATTCTTACGAGACCCTGTCGTCTTCGGACGACGGGGTCTTCGGCGTTCCCCGTGTGACTACTGTGCTGATCCATGGGGACCAACGCGAGCAACGTGAACGCAAGCGCCGCCGCCGAGATCGGCGTGATCGGCGGCTCCGGCTTCTACTCGTTCCTGGACGACGTGACGGAGATCAGCGTCGACACCCCCTACGGACCGCCGAGCGACTCGCTCTTCCTCGGTGAGGTGGCGGGGCGCCGGGTCGCCTTCCTGCCCCGGCACGGCCGCGGCCACCATCTGCCGCCGCACCGCATCAACTACCGCGCCAATCTCTGGGCGTTGCGTTCCGTGGGTGTGCGCCAGGTCCTCGGCCCGTGCGCGGTGGGCGGCCTGCGGCCCGAGTACGGGCCGGGGACGCTGCTCGTGCCCGACCAGTTCGTGGACCGTACGAAGTCGCGGGCGCAGACCTACTTCGACGGGCATCCGCTCCCGGACGGGACCGTGCCGAACGTCGTGCACGTCTCGCCCGCCGACCCCTACTGCCCCGCGGGGCGCAGGGTCGCGGTGAAGGCGGCGCGCGGCAAGGGCTGGGAACCGGTGGACGGCGGGACGCTCGTGGTGGTCGAGGGGCCGCGGTTCTCCACCCGCGCCGAGTCGCAGTGGCATGCCGCCATGGGCTGGTCGGTGGTCGGAATGACCGGGCACCCCGAGGCGATGCTCGCCCGTGAACTGGAGCTCTGCTACACGTCGTTGACCCTCGTCACGGACCTGGACGCGGGCGCGGAGAGCGGCGAGGGCGTCTCGCACGACGAGGTGCTCCAGGTGTTCGCGGCCAACGTGGACCGGCTGCGGACCGTGCTGTTCGACGCGGTGGCGGGGCTGCCGGCGGACGCGGAGCGGGACTGCTCGTGCGCAGGGGCGCTGGGCGGGATGGATCCGGGGTTCCGGTTGCCGTGAGGCCTGAAGCTCCCCTCGTGAGGCCTGAATCTCCCCTTCGGGTGAGGGAGTTGTCCACAACCGCTCGGTAGTGCACGGGCTCCGGCGGGATGTGGCGCGGAGGCGGATCGTGGTCGGCGAGACGGGCGTGGTGCCCGTCCGGCCCGACCGATCCGCAGGCGGTGGCGACTGTGTCCGCATCTGTTCCCGTTCCGTACCAGCTCAGCATTCCCCCGACGTCCGAGGTGCCGCCCTTCCCTCCCGTGCACGTACGCGGCGCGCGGTGGCGGCCGGGGCGCGCGGGCAGGCGCCGGCACCGGCCGGCCGTGGCGGCGGGGCTCGTCCTGGCCGCGGCGGCGCTGGCGGTCGCGGTGCCGTCGTCCGGGGCGGGAGGCGGGCCCGAGCCTCCGCACGCGGGGGCGGGGCCGGGTGGGCGGGGGGCCTCGTCCGTCGCGTCCGCCGCGCCGGTGTCGGCGCCGGTGCGGATCGCGGACGCGGGGGCGGTGCGGCTGCTGCGACCGGGCGACCGGGTCGACGTGGTGGCGGCGCGGGCGGACGGCAGGCCGGGGGTGCGGGTGCTCGCGTCCGGAGCGCGCGTGGCGTCCGTGCCGAAGCCGAGGCCAACTCTCGGTCAAGGCGGCGACATCGGCGAAACCTCGACGACGAGCGGGGCGTTGGTGGTGCTGACGGTGGAACGCGCGACCGCGGCGCGGCTCGCGGGTACCGGAGCCGCCTCTAGGTTGGCGGTGACGGTGTGGTGACGTATATCTCCTCAAGTCCCCCGTTCGAGCTACCGAATTGGACAGGTCTGACCCGAACTGTCTTAGGTTGCGGAAGCGTTTGCTCCACTACCTGGACATGTGAAGAGAGGCCTTCTGGTGAGCGAGAACAACGGGCCGAGCCTGTGGGAAGGCTTCAAAGCCTTCCTCATGCGCGGGAATGTGATCGACCTCGCGGTCGCCGTGGTCATCGGCGCCGCATTCACCAACATCGTGAACGCGGTGGTGGAAGGGGTCATCAACCCGATCGTCGGAGCGTTCGGGACGCAGGACCTGAACAAGTACGCGTACTGCCTGAAGGGCACGTGCGACGGCAAGGGCGACGACAGCATCCAGATCATGTGGGGCACTGTCCTCAGTGCCGCCATCAGCTTCCTGATCACGGCTGCCGTCGTGTACTTCCTGATGGTGCTGCCGATGGCCAAGTACCTCGCACGGCAGGCCGCGAAGAAGGCCGAGAAGGAAGGCACCCAGGAGGTGCTGGAGGTCTCCGAGCTGGAGGTGCTCAAGGAGATCCGCGACGCGCTCGTGGCGCAGCGCGGCTCGGGGCACACCGAGTCCTAGCGGGGCTCGCCGCGGCCCTTCAGATGTGGTGGGGCGGCTTCTCGTCGAGGAAGCGGGCCAGGTCGGCGGCGCTGTTGTCGCCGGCTGTCGGCCGCTCGCCCCAGCCGCGGTCCGTGTCGTCGGAGGACTGCGCCGTCAGCGGATCGTCGAAGATCAGCGCGGCCTTGGGGTCGCGCTTCTTGGGGTCGGGGGCGGGGCTGCTCATGGCTCCAGGGTACGTCGCCGGGTCAGACGGCCGTGAGGCCGTGGGACTCGAAGATCGCCTTGGCGGAGGCGACCTGCTCGGGGGTGGGCGAGGGGGTGTCGTGCAGCGTGAAGGCCTTGCCGAGCGCCTGCCACTTCGCCTCGCCGAGCTTGTGGAAGGGCAGCACGTCGACCCGGGAGACGTTGCCGAGGGAGCCCGCGAAGGCGGCGACGCCCTCGATGTTGGCGGGGTCGTCGGTCAGGCCGGGGACGAGCACGAAGCGCACCCACACGTTCTTGCCGAGGTCGGCGAGGCGGTGCGCGAAGTCGAGGGTGGGCTGAAGCGGGCGCCCGGTGACGTGCTTGTACGTGTCGCGGTCCCAGGACTTGATGTCGAGCAGCACCAGGTCCACGTCGCGCAGCAGGGCGTCGGTGGCGCGTACGCCGAGGAAGCCCGAGGTGTCGAGGGCGGTGTGCAGGCCCAGCTCGTGCTTGAAGCGGTGCAGCAGCTCACCGGCGAAGACCGGCTGGAGCAGCGGTTCGCCGCCGCTGATGGTGGCGCCGCCGCCCGCGGCATCGATGAACCGGGTGTACTTGGCGGCTTCGGCGACGATCGCGTCGGCCGCGGTGCGCTTGCCGCCCCGCATCCTCCAGGTGTCGGGGTTGTGGCAGTACAGGCAGGTCAGCGGGCAGCCGGAGAGGAACGTCACGAAGCGGGTGCCCGGCCCGTCGACGCCGGTCGACAGGTCCCAGGAGTGCACCGAGCCCTCGATGGGGCGGTGGGTCGCGGCGGCGGCCGGGGTGGCGGCGTCGTTCGCGCCGAGGTCACTCGCGGTCCGGGTGAGCAGCACGGTCATGGCGTTCCTCCTCGTGTCCTTCGGGGTGTCTCGGTCGTGAGGACCGGCTCAGAGGGAGCCGTGGAAGGTGCGGTTGATGACGTCCAGCTGCTGCTCGCGCGTCAGGCGGACGAAGTTCACCGCGTACCCGGAGACCCGGATGGTCAGCTGCGGGTAGTTCTCCGGGTGCTCCATGGCGTCCTCGAGCGTCGCCTTGTCGAGGACGTTGACGTTCATGTGGAAGCCGTCGCTGGCCATGAAGCCGTCGAGCACGCCGGACAGGTTGCCGATCCGCTCGGTGGGGGTGCGGCCCAGGGCGTCCGGGGTGATCGTGTTGGTCAGCGAGATGCCGTCCTCGGCGTCGTCGTAGGACAGCTTCGCGACCGACAGGGCGGAGGCGATGTAGCCGTGCTCGTCGCGCCCGTTCATCGGGTTGGCGCCGGGGGCGAAGGGGGTGCCGGCGCGGCGGCCGTCCGGGGTGTTGCCGGTCTTCTTGCCGTAGACGACGTTCGAGGTGATCGTGAGCACCGACTGGGTGTGCACGGCGTTCCGGTAGGTCGGGTGCTTGCGGACCTTCTCCATGAAGCCGTGGACGATGCTCTTGGCGATCTCGTCGACGCGGTCGTCGTTGTTGCCGTAGGCCGGGTAGTCGCCCTCGATCTCGTAGTCGACGGCGAGGCCGGTCTCGTCACGGATGACCTTGACGTTCGCGTGCTTGATCGCCGAGAGGGAGTCCGCGGCGACCGAGAGACCCGCGATGCCGCAGGCCATGGTGCGCAGGATCTCCTGGTCGTGCAGGGCCATCTCGATGCGCTCGTAGGCGTACTTGTCGTGCATGTAGTGGATGACGTTGAGCGCGTGGACGTAGGTCCTCGCCAGCCAGTCGAGCATCGCGTCGTACTGCCGGGCGACCGTCTCGTAGTCGAGGTACTCGCCCTCGATGGGTTCGAAGCCCTCGACGACCTGCTTGCCGGACTTCTCGTCGCGGCCGCCGTTGATCGCGTAGAGGAGCGCCTTGGCGACGTTCACGCGGGCGCCGAAGAACTGCATCTGCTTGCCGACGGCCATCGCGGAGACGCAGCAGGCGATCGCGGTGTCGTCGCCGTACTTGGGGCGCATCAGTTCGTCGGACTCGAACTGGATGGCCGAGGTGTCGATGGCGACCTGGGAGGCGAAGTCCTTGAAGCCGCGCGGCAGTTCACGCGACCAGAAGACCGTCAGGTTCGGCTCGGGGGCCGGGCCGAGGTTGTAGAGGGTCTGCAGCGCGCGGAAGGTGGTGCGCGAGACGAGCGGGCGGCCGTCCTCGCCGATGCCGGCCATCGACCAGGTGACCCAGGTCGGGTCGCCGGAGTAGAGGTCGTTGTACTCGGGGGTGCGCAGGAAGCGGACGATGCGGAGCTTGATGACGAAGTCGTCGACGAACTCCTGGGCCTCGGACTCGGTGATCCGGCCGGCCTCGATGTCGCGCTGGAGGTAGATGTCGAGGAAGTTGTCGATGCGGCCGATCGACATGGCCGCGCCGTTCTGCTCCTTCACGGCGGCGAGGTAGGCGAAGTACAGCCACTGGACGGCCTCGCGGCCGGTGCGGGCCGGGCCCGAGATGTCGTAGCCGTACGACATGGCCATGGCCTTGAGCTCGTTCAGGGCCTTGATCTGCTCGGAGATCTCCTCGCGGTCCCGGATGACGTGCTCGGTGGGCCACTCGGCGGCGAGCTTGTCCTTGTCGGCCTGCTTGGCGGCGATGAGGCGGTCGACGCCGTAGAGGGCGACGCGGCGGTAGTCGCCGATGATGCGGCCGCGGCCGTAGGCGTCCGGGAGGCCGGTGATGATGCCGGAGGAGCGGCAGGCGCGGATCTCGGGGGTGTAGGCGTCGAAGACTCCTTCGTTGTGGGTCTTGCGCAGGTGGGTGTAGATCTCGCGGACCTCGGGGTCGGCCTCGTAGCCGTACGCGTTGAGGGCGCCCTCGACCATCCGCCAGCCGCCGTTGGGCATGATCGCGCGCTTGAGCGGGGCGTCGGTCTGGAGGCCCACGATGAGGTCGGTGTGGTCGGCGGGCGTGCCGTCGATGTAGCCGGGGCGGAAGGCGTCGATGCGGGACGGGGTCTTCACGTCGACGTCGTGGACGCCGCGCTCGATCTCCGCGGGGAACATCCCGAGGAGCTTGTCCCATACGGCGGTTGTGCGTTCGGTCGGTCCCGCGAGGAAGGAGCCGTCGCCCTCGTAGGGGGTGTAGTTCTGCTGGACGAAGTCGCGGACGTCGACGGCGTCCCGCCACAGCCCTCCCTTGAAGCCGTCCCAGGCCTCGCCGTGCGTCGTCTTTTCCGCGGGAGTGGCAGTCATCTGCGGCACCTTCCCCATCTCTTCGACCAGTGGGTTGCTACGTGTTCATTGCACTCCTGCGGGGCTCGCCGGAGGGGCGGCAATGGTCCTGAGTTCAGGACCGTAGGGCCCTACTTCGGGCCGAAATCCGCTGGCACACCCTGGTTGACCTCGGGTTTCTTCCGGGACTTTCGCCCCATGTTCGCTTGTGAACGCATTCACAAGAGACGTGCCGGATTTCCGTGGTACCGAAGGCCGCCGCGCACGTGTGGACTGCGTGCCGATTCCCCCGCGGCGCGGCCCGATCTGCTGGGGTGGGCGCATGACGACCACGCCAGACAAGCGCTCCCCCATCCGCCGCATGGTCGAGAGGGGGCGCGACGAGGAACATCGGGCCGCTTCACCGCTGGAGCTGTTCTTCGACCTGTGCTTCGTCGTCGCCGTCGCACAGGGCGGGGCGGAGCTGGTGCACGCGGTCGCGGAGGGACACTCGGGCGCCGGCGTGATCGACTACGCGCGCGTCTTCTTCGCGATCTGGTGGGCGTGGATGAACTTCACCTGGTTCGCCTCCGCCTACGACAACGACGACGCGCTCTACCGACTGATCACCCTCGTCCAGATCGCGGGCGTGCTGGTGCTCGCGGCCGGGGTCTCGCAGGCATTCGTGCACGACAACTACATGGTGGTCTGGCTCGGCTACCTGATCATGCGGGTCGCCATGGCCACGCACTGGCTGCGGGCCGCCGCCTCCACCACCGGAGCCGAGCGCCGGGTGGCGCTGCGGTACGCGGGCGGGGTGCTCACCTGCCAGGTCGGCTGGCTGGCGCTGCTGTTCACGCCCACGGCGGCGCAGGGCTGGGTGTTCCTGGCGATGGTGATCCTGGAGATGTGCGTACCGGTGTACGCGGAGCGGGACCGGCAGACGTCCTGGCACCCGCACCACATCGCCGAGCGCTACGGCCTGTTCACGATCATCGTGCTCGGCGAGTCGATCGCCGCGGCGACGGTCGCGGTGAAGTCGGGCATCGAGGAGAACGACGCGCTCGGCGAGCTCCTGCCGATCGCGGCCGGCGGCCTCCTCGTCGTCTTCGCCGCCTGGTGGATCTACTTCGCGGTGCCGATCCACGACCGGCTGCGCAGCAACCGGCAGGCGTTCGTGTGGGGCTACGGCCACTTCTTCATCCTCGCCTCGGCGGCGTCGATCGGCGCCGGCATCGAGGTCGCCGTCGAGCAGGCGGTGGGCGAGGCGCACATCTCCACGACCGCGGCCTCCGCCGCCGTGACGGTCCCGTCCGCGGTGTTCCTGCTGCTGGTGTGGGCGCTGCACTCGCGGTACTTCAAGGTGGGCGCCGCGCAGCAACTGGCTTTGCCGGTCAGCGCGTTGCTGGTGCTCCTGTGCACGTTCGCGGGGCACTGGGCGGTGCTCGCGGCGGGGATCGTCGCGGCGCTCACGGTGGTGGTCGGGGTGACGCTGACCTCGCGGACGGGCGAGGCGCAGGCCGCCTGACGGGTCCCGGCACAACCGGCCACCCCGGGCGCCACACCCCCCACGGTCGCCCCGAGCACCCCGGGTGGGCACCAACTCGCGTGGTAGGCATGGGACATGACGACACGCAACGATGCCCTCACCGACGTCCCCGGCCTGCGCGTCGGACACGCCACCCGTGTCGGGGACGGATTCCTGACCGGTACGACGGTCGTGCTCGCCCCGGAAGGCGGCGCGGTCACCGCCGTGGACGTGCGCGGAGGCGGCCCCGGCACGCGGGAGACCGACGCGCTGGACCCGCGCAACCTCGTGCAGCGGATCGAGGCGGTCGTGCTCACGGGCGGCAGCGCCTTCGGGCTCGACTCGGCGTCGGGCGTGATGGCGTGGCTGGAGGACCAGGGGCGCGGGGTCCCGGCCGGCGCCCGCCCCGGGGAGGTCGTGCCGGTGGTGCCGGCGGCGTGCGTGTTCGACCTCGGCCGGGGCGGCGACTGGCGGGCCCGGCCGGACGCGGCGACGGGCCGCGCCGCGGTCGAGGCCGCCGCCGCGACGGAGCCCGGTTCCCCCGTCCAGGAGGGCAACATCGGCGCGGGCACCGGCACGCTCGTCGGGAAGCTGCGCGGCGGCATCGGCACCGCGTCCACGGTCCTCGACTCCGGGATCACGGTCGCCGCCCTGGTCGTCGCGAACGCCGCGGGCTCCGCCGTGGACCCGGCCACCGGGGCGCTGTACGGCGAGTTCTTTACCGGGCGCGGACCGGTGACGTACCCGACGCCGGAGGCGCACGAGGCGGCGGGCAAGCGGCTGGCGGAGGCGGCCGCGGCGAGCGGGGCGGGACCGCTGGACGGGGCCGGCGCGCGGGACGGTGCCACCGCGCCCACCGCTCCCACCGACCCGGCGCCCCTCAACACCACCCTCGCCATCGTCGCCACCGACGCCGACCTCACCCGCGCCCAGGCGCAGAAGGTCGCCGGTACCGCGCACGACGGGATCGCGCGGTCCGTACGCCCCGTGCACCTGCTCAACGACGGGGACACGGTGTTCGCGCTCGCCACCGGGGAGCGCCCGCTCGACGCCGCGAACCCCCTTGCCCTCAACGAGATCCTCGCGGCGGGCGCGGACCTCGTGACGCGGGCGATCGTGCGGGCCGTGCGCGCGGCGGAGTCCGTAGCGGCAGGCGGCCGCACCCACCTCTCGTACAGCGACCTCTACTCGTAGAACGACCTCTACTCGTAGAGCGGCCCCTACTCGTAGAACGACCCCTGCGGGGGCCGTCCCGACGCCGTGTAACAGAGATCCACCACCGCGTAACAGAACTGTCCCTGTGGCTGCGTTCACAACAAGCGGAGGGAACCCCTCCGGCCGTCTCGCGCTCTTCCCACACATCGGTAGAGAAGCAGCGGAACAGCAGAAACCACGAAAAGGGGAGCAGACCGTGAGCAGGCAGAACATAGCCGTCGTGTGCGCGACCATCGCCGTCGGCGCACTGACCCTCACGGCCTGCGGGGGCGACGCCACCGCCGACAACAAGAACGACGACGCCCCGAAGATCACCATCTCCGCCAAGGACGGCTCGACCGGCGCGTCGATCAACACGACGGGCGTGAAGGTCAGCGACGGCAAGCTGACCACCGTCAAGATGACCGAGTCGGCGAGCGGCAAGGCCGTGCCCGGCACGATCGTGAAGAACGGCGCGGCGTGGAAGCCGAAGGAGCAGCTGGAGCGCGGCACCAAGTACCGGATCTCCGCGTCCGCCAAGGACGACAGCGGGCAGAAGGCCGCCGCCAACTCCATCTTCACGACGGTCTCCGGCGCCAACAGCTTCATCGGCACGTACACGCCGGACGACGGGTCGACGGTCGGGGTCGGGATGCCGGTCTCGTTCACGTTCGACAAGGCGATCACCAACAAGAAGGACGTGCAGTCGCACATCACGGTGACGTCCAGCGGCGGCCAGAAGGTCGTCGGCCACTGGTTCGGCGCGCAGCGCCTGGACTTCAGGCCCCAGGAGTACTGGAAGGCCGGCTCCAAGGTCACCATGAAGATCGACCTCGACGGCGTCGAGGGGGCGAACGGGGTGCACGGCGTGCAGGACAAGACGGTGACGTTCACCGTCGGCCGCTCGCAGGTCTCCACGGTCGACGCGAACACGCAGGAGATGACCGTCGTCCGCGACGGCAAGACGATCAAGACGGTCCCCGTCTCGACCGGGAGCAACGAACACCCGACGTACAACGGGCAGATGGTGATCTCGGAGAAGTTCGTGCAGACGCGCATGAACGGCGACACGGTCGGCTTCGGCGGTGAGTACGACATCGCGGACGTGCCGCACGCGATGCGCCTGTCCCAGTCCGGGACGTTCATCCACGGCAACTACTGGAGCTCGCCGGGCATCTTCGGCTCGCAGGGCACCAGCCACGGCTGCGTAGGCATGCGGGACGTGAAGGGCGCGGGCGGCGACACGACCGCCAAGTGGTTCTTCGACAACTCACTGGTCGGCGACGTCGTGGTCATGAAGAACTCGCACGACGAGACGATCGCCCCCGACAACGGCCTCAACGGCTGGAACATGGCGTGGAGCCAGTGGACGGCCGGCAGCGCCGCCTGACACACAGGCCCCCACCGACACACACGCACCCTCACCGACACGGGCCGCGCGGGAACCCCCCGCGTGGCCCGCGCGTTGTCCAGGCACGTCGCTCAAATCCCGCCCCCCGTTTGTCATTTCACGGACATGATGTCCGAGCGAAGGACTACGGTATGCACCCACGAGGTGACACGAAGCAATACTGGGAGGTGCCTTGAGCGTTCCGCATGATTCCGAGCCCAATGTCGGGTTCGGCACCGAGCCGGACGCGTCACCCGAAGCACAGCTCGGGCGACTCCTCGGCCGCGCGCTCAACTCCTTCGACCTGCCCGACGAGGCGCTGGAGCGGCTCGACGGCGCGCTCGCATACGCGGGCTCCCTGCACTCGGCCCACCACAGCGGCGGCCGCCACCGCGAGACGTACCGGCACAACTGGCTGCTGGTCGACGGCGGCTCGCTCACCCTCTGGGAACTCGTGCACAACACGGGGCGGGACGGCACACCGCAGCACGAGGTCTACGTGTCCGAGGACGAGCTGCACCTGGCGACGGGACGGCTCCCGCTCCCCCAGGAGGCCGAGCCGGAGTTCGACCTCCACGTCCCCATGACCCCCGTCAAGCTCCCCCCGGCCCCGCCGATGCGCCGCACCTTCGGCGCCGGCGACCCGGAACGCTCCGTCGACCACGCGCGCCGCCTGCTGCGCCGCGCGGAGAACCCCGACGTCACGACCCGACCGGGCCCCGGCACGGCGCGACTGCTGCGGGAGGCGTGCGCACACCAGATCACGCAGGCCTTCGGCTGCCGCGTCAGCCACGGATTCGCCCTGTACGAGCACGCGTTCCTGCTGCACGACGGCTGCGAGCTCAGCCTCTGGGAGGTCGAGCACACGACGACGCCGGACGGCCGCCACATGTGCGAGGTCTACGCGACGCAGGAGGCGGCGCGAGCGGCAATGGACCACCGAGCGGCGTCATCCCCACGGGCCCGCCGGTAGTCCGGGGGACTGCCGACGCCGGCACTCCCCCGGACTACCGGCGGCTGAACTCCCGTACCAGGCCTGCGAACGCGTCCTGCTCGTCGGCCGTCAGCGGCACCGACTCCAGCGCGGGCGCCCGGGACTGCGCCGGCAGCGCGCCCATCGGCAGCTGCGTCCGCGGCTGCGGCGGCCCGAAAGCGACGGCGCGCGCCAGGCGGGCCAGTCCGATCACCCATGCCACGGCCGCAAGAGCGACCAGAGCCAGGCCCAGCTGCTGAAGGATCGACACGTGCTCAGGCATGCGTTCCAGTGAACACCACAGTCCGGGACTTTGGTCCCGGACCGTGACGTATCTCGCAAGGCTCCTAACGCCCCGCCAACCATGCCAACCGCGCCAATCGCACCAACCGCGGCAAGCCTCACACCTTCGCGGGCTGCACCGCCTCTGGCTCGGCGACGGTCACCGTCTGCGACGGGGCCTGCACGGCCTCCGGCTGCCCGGCGGCGGCCGGCTGCTTGCGCACCGACTTGAGCAGGACGACCAGCGCCGCGGTGACGCACGTACCGGCCGCGATCGCCACCAGGTACAGCCAGGCGTTGCCGATCAGCGGGACCACGAAGATGCCGCCGTGCGGGGCGCGCAGCGTGGCGTCGAAGGCCATCGACAGGGCGCCGGTGACCGCGCCTCCCGCCATGGAGGCGGGAATCACGCGCAGCGGGTCGGCCGCGGCGAACGGGATGGCGCCCTCGGTGATGAACGAGGCCCCGAGGACCCAGGCCGCCTTGCCGTTCTCCCGCTCGGTCTTGGTGAAGAGCTTGCCTCGCACGGTGGTGGCGAGCGCCATCGCCAGCGGGGGAACCATGCCGGCGGCCATCACCGCGGCCATCACCTTGAGCGAGCCGTCAGTGGGGTTGGCGAGACCGCCGACCGCGAAGGCGTAGGCAACTTTATTGAGCGGACCGCCGAGATCGAAGCACATCATCAGGCCGAGGATGACGCCGAGGACGATCGCGTTGGCGCCGGACAGGGAGTTCAGCCAGTCCGTCAGGGCGCTCTGCAGCGAGGCGATCGGCTTGCCGATCACCACGAACATCAGGAAGCCGACGACGATCGAGGAGAGCAGCGGGATCACGACCACCGGCATGATGCCGCGCAGCACCGCCGGGACGTTCACCTTCTGGATCGCCATGACCACGGCGCCCGCGATGAGTCCGCCGACCAGACCGCCGAGGAAGCCCGCGTTGGTGGTCACCGCGATCGAACCGGCGACGAAGCCGGGCACGAGCCCCGGCCGGTCCGCCATGCCGTACGCGATGTAGCCGGCGAGGACCGGGACCAGGAACGCGAAGGCGGCTTGGCCGGTGTAGAAGAGGAGCGCGGCCCAGCTGGTCGTCGAGCCCCAGTCGAAGCTGTTGAGCAGCGCCTGGACCTTGACGTCGGCGACCTCGTAGCCGCCGATCGCGAAGCCGAGCGCGATGAGCAGACCGCCCGCCGCCACGAATGGCACCATGTAACTGACGCCCGACATCAGCCACTTGCGGAGCTTTGTGCCGTAACCGTCCGTGGAGTCGCCGGAGTTGTCCACAGGTGTGGATGACGCGTCGGCGTGGGCCGTGGTCTCGCCGCGGGCGGCCTTCTCGCGGACCTCGGTGATGAGTTCGGCGGGGCGGTTGATGCCGGCCTTGACGCCGACGTCGACCGTGGGCTTTCCGGCGAAGCGTTCCTTCTCGCGTACGGGGACGTCGTGGGCGAAGATCACGCCGTCGGCGGCTGCGATGACGGCCGGGTCGAGGCGGGTGAAGCCGGAGGAGCCCTGCGTTTCGACGACGAGTTCGACGCCGTCGGTGTCGCGGCCGGTGTTCTCCAGGGACTCGGCCGCCATGTAGGTGTGGGCGATGCCGGTGGGGCAGGAGGTGACCGCGACGATCTTGAACGTGGCCGGGTGCTCGGAGGGGGTCTCTGTTTCCGGCTCCGTCTGCGCCGTCGGCTCCGTCGGTGCTGCGGGTTCCGGGGTCGGCTCGTCGCCGCGTATCAGTGCCGCCGCTGCCCCCGCGTCGGTCGCCGCGCGCAGTGCCGACTTGAAGTCCTCGTCCATCAGCTGGCGGGCCAGCGACGAGAGGATCGTGAGGTGGGCGTCGTCCGCGCCCGCCGGGGCCGCGATCAGGAAGATCAGGTCGGCGGGGCCGTCCGGGGCGCCGAAGTCGATGCCGTCGGCGCTGCGGCCGAAGGCGAGCGTCGGCTCGGTGACGTGCTCGCTGCGGCAGTGCGGGATGCCGATGCCGCCGTCCAGGCCGGTCGGCATCTGGGCCTCGCGGGCCGCGACGTCGGCGAGGAAGCCGTCGAGGTCGGTGACCCTGCCGAGGGTCACCATGCGTTCGGCCAGCGACCTGGCCGCCGCTTCCTTCGTTCCGGCGGACAGGTCGAGGTCGACCAGGTCCGCGGTGATCATCTCCGTCATCGCGGGCTCCTTTGCCTACGCATGGGTGGGGTGGGTGGTGGGGCGACTGCACGGGTGGCCACTGGGGTGGGTTTTCGGTGTGCGCGTGCGGCTGGTGTCATCGCGTGGGCTCCTTCAAGGGGCGGTCCACCGGGACCTCTGCCGTCAGTTCCACCGCGTCCGGGCGGAGGTCCCGCGGGGTCGGCATCGCGCTGCCCGGCAGCTGGACCGCCGCCGCGCCGTGGGCGACCGCCGAGGCCAGTGCCTTCGGGCCCTCGCCGCCCGCGATCAGGAAGCCGGCGAGGGAGGAGTCGCCGGCCCCGACGTTGCTGCGCACCGCGTCGACGGGGGCCGAGGCGAACCAGGCGCCGCTCGCGTCGACCAGGATCTGGCCGTCCGCGCCGAGCGAGGCGAGCACGGCGACCGCGCCCAACTCCCTTAGTTCTTCCGCCGCCTTGACCGCGTCGCCGACCGTGGCGAGCGGGCGGCCGACTGCCTCCGCGAGCTCCTCGGCGTTGGGCTTCACGACGTCGGGGCGTTCGCGGAGGGCCGCGAGGAGCGCGGGGCCCGAGGTGTCGAGCGCGATGCGGGCGCCCGCGGCGTGCGCGCGGGCCACCAACTCGGCGTACCAGGACGGCTCCAGGCCGCGCGGCAGGCTGCCGCAGCAGGCGATCCAGTCGGCGCCCGCCGATCGCTCCCCTACGACACCCAGCAGCAACTCGGCTTCCGCCGCGGACAGTTCGGGGCCCGGCGCGTTGATCTTCGTGAGGGTTCCGTCCGCTTCCGCGAGCGCGATGTTCGACCGGGTGTGGCCCTCGACCGGGACCGGGGCGACCTTGATGCCCTGTCCGTCGAGGAGTTCGGCGACCAGGGCGCCGGGGGCGCCGCCCAGCGGGAGGACGGCCAGCGTGGGGGCTCCGGCGGCGGCCACGGCCCGCGACACGTTGACTCCCTTGCCGCCCGGGTCCATGCGCTCGCCGCTCGCGCGGACGACCTCGCCGCGGTCGAGGCCGGGGACCTCGTAGGTGCGGTCGAGGGAGGGGTTGGGGGTGACGGTGAGGATCATGCCGGGGTCGCCGCTTCCGTTGCTTGCGTACGAATGGTGCTGGTGGTGCTGGTGGGGCCGGTACTGATGTGGCCGGTGCTGGTTCTTGGGGTCATACGCGGAGCACCTCCGTGCCTCCCGCCTCGATCGCCGCCGCGTCCTCGGGGGCGAGGCCGGTGTCCGTGATCAGCAGGTCCACGTCGGCGAGGTCGCCGAACCGGGCGAAGTGCTCCTGGCCCCACTTGCCGGAGTCGGCGAGCAGCACCACGCGGCGGGCCGCGGCGACGGTCGCCCGCTTCACGGACGCCTCGGCGAGGTCGGGCGTGGTGAGTCCGGCCTCGGCGGAGAAGCCGTTGGCCGCGAGGAAGAGGACGTCCGCGCGGATCTCCCCGTACGCGCGCAGCGACCAGGCGTCGACGGCGGCGCGGGTGCGGTGCCGGATGCGGCCGCCGACGAGGTGGAGCTGGATGCCGGGGTGGTCGGCGAGCCGGGCCGCGGTGGGCAACGAGTGCGTGACGACGGTCAGTTCGGACTCCAGCGGCAGCGCGGTCGCCAGCCGGGACACCGTCGATCCGGCGTCGAGGATCACGCTGCCCTCGGCCGGCAGCTCGGCGAGCGCGGCGTGGGCGATGCGGTCCTTCTCGTCGGCGGCGGTGCCCTCGCGCTCGGCGAGGTCGGGCTCGAAGTCGAGGCGACCGGCCGGGATGGCGCCGCCGTGCACGCGCCGGACGAGGCCCGCGCGGTCGAGGGCCTTCAGGTCGCGCCGGATGGTCTCGGCGGTGACCTGGAACTCCTCGGCCAGCGACAGCACGTCGACCCGTCCGCCGTCGCGGGCGAGGCGGAGGATCTCCTGCTGGCGCTCGGGTGCGTACATGTCCGGTTACCTGTGTCCTCTTCTGCGAGCGTGCCCGAATCTGTGGCTCTGACTTGAGGCTACGACCGCATTTCCAGAAAGTAAACAGGTTCGGGCATCCAGCAGACACAAACGGGCATCCGGTCCGATGCATACAGTGCATACACACCACAGGGCCCGGTCCTCCAGAGAGGAGGGCCGGGCCCTGTGCGGACTGCGGGGGCTACTGCCCCATCACGTACTTCACCGTCGGACCCGTGGTCCAGCCGCCGTCCACGGCCAGCTCCGCGCCCGTCACGTACGAGGCGTCGTCCGACAGCAGGAACACCACCGCCTTCGCGATCTCGCCGGCCTCCCCGACGCGGCCCATCGGCGTGTTCGGGTAGTTCCCCTCGCCCTGCTGGATGCCGACCTGCGCGGTCATCGGGGTGTACGTCATGCCGGGGTGCACGGAGTTCACGCGGATCCGCGCGGTGCCCTGCTCGACCGCCGCGATCTTGGTGAGCCCGCGCACGCCCCACTTCGAGGCGCCGTACGAGGAGGTGAGCGCGAGGCCCATCAGGCCCGCCGCGGAGGAGATGTTGACGATCGAGCCGCCGCCGGCCTCCCTCATCGCGGGGACGACGGTCTTCATGCCCGCGAAGACGCCGACGAGGTTGACGTCGAGCACCTGGCGGAAGCGTTCCACGCTCTCCGTCTCGAAGGGCATGCCGGTGGAGATGCCCGCGTTGTTGACCAGGCCGTCGATGCCGCCGAACTCGGTGGTGGCGTGGGCGAGCGCGGCCTGCCACTCGCCCTCCGACGTCACGTCGAGGTGGGTGTAGCGGGCCTTGGCGCCGAGTTCGGCGGCGAGGGCCTTGCCTTCGTCGTCGAGTACGTCGCCGATGACGATGTTGGCGCCGGCGGTGATGGCGAGGCGGGCGATGTCGGCACCTATGCCGCGGGCTCCGCCGGTGACCAGGATCGTCTTGCCGGTGAGGTTGTTCATGTTCGGCTCCCTTTTTGGTTGCGGCCCCCATGGCCTACGACTCGGGGCTCCGCCCCGGACCCCGCGGGCTCTCGTCCAAGAGCGGGGCTTGAATTGCCGGTGGCGCTCGATGTGGCGGCCAGGCCTGACTGGGCCAGGCACTCCAGTGCCAGTGCTGCCGGGCCCCCCGGGCCCGTGGGCGGGGCCTCCGATCGTGCCCACGTCTCCACCGCCACCCGCACCGCCGTGGTCGCCATGCCCGCGAGCAGGCGCAGTGGCAGGTCGGGGTCGGGCCCCGCGTCCGTGCGGTCCGCCAGGACCGTGAGGAGGGTCGACTCCGAGACCCGGCAGGTGTCGGCCCACACCGCGCGCAGCGCCGGGCTCTCGTCGGTGAGGCGGAGCAGGGCGCGGACCCAGAGGAGCGTGGCCTCGTCGTCCCCGGAGAGCGCGCGCTCGACCGCGTACCGCAGCGCGGCCGGTACGAGCAGGTGCGCGGGCGCCTCGCGGACCGCCTCCGCCCACTGGTGGGCCCCGGCGTCGAGGAGCGGTGCGACCGACTCCTCCTTGGTCGCGAAGTAGCGGTAGAAGGTGCGCGGCGCGACGCCCGCCGCCCGCGCGATGTCCTCGGCGCGCGTGGCCCGCAGGCCGTCCCGCGTGAACAGTTCGGCCGCGGCGCGGGCGATGTCCAGGCGCGTGGCGGCCTTGCGCCGCTCCGTCAGCGTCGGGCTCGTCACCGCAGCACCTGCCATTCCCGCCATACCTGCCATGCGTGCATGATATGTCTCTGTGGCACAATCTGCCACCATCAAGTAATGATCATGCCAAGCAGGGGTCATGGCGAGCGGAGCGAGGCGAGAGCAGTGCGGCGGCGGCACTTTCTGAGGACGACGGGCCTGGCCGGAGCAGGGGCGGCGGGCGCCCTGGCCCTGACCGGTTGCGGTTCGGGCGACGGGAGCGACGGCGCCGACGGCGGCAAGGTCACGCTCGACCTTCTCGTGGCCAGCTACAACAAGAGCGTCGGCGCCTCCATCGGTGACCAGTGGGACGACGTCGTACGGGCCTTCGAGAAGAAGCATCCGGACATCCACGTCGAGGTGGAGCGCGTCCCGTTCCTGAAGATCGACGCGGTCCTCGCCCGCCGCGTGAAGGACGGCCGCGCCCCCGACATCGCGCAGGGGCACCTCTTCGCCCCGTACGCCGAGGACCACCTGCTGTACCCGGCGGAGCGGCTCTTCGACGTGCCCACGCAGGCGAGCTTCGTCCGCTCCTTCGCCGACGCGGGCCGGGTCGACTCCGTGCAGTACGGCATCCCGATCCTCGCCAGCACCCCGCGCCTCTTCTACAACACGGGCCTCTTCGAGCGGGCCGGCCTCGCGGGCCCGCCCCGTTCCTGGGCCGAACTCCGCGCCGCCGCCAAGGCGTTGAAGGCCATCGGGGTCCCCACCCCGTACGCCTTGCAGTTCGGCCCCGAGGCCGCGGAGGACGAGCTTCTCGCGTGGCTGCTCTCGGGCGGCGGCGGTTACGCGGATCTCGGCGGGTACGACTTCGGCTCCGCCGAGAACAAGGCGACGCTGACCTGGCTGCGCGACGAACTGGTCGGGCCCGGCCTCGCGGGCGCCGCCCCGGGCAGGCTCACCAGGACGCAGGCGTACGCCCAGTTCCTCCGCGGGAGGGCCGGCATGCTCATCGCCCACCCGGTGCTGCTCGGCGCCGCGGACAAGGCCCGACTGCCGTACGCGCACGCCCCGTTCCCGCTCAAGGAGGGGAACGAGGCGGCGCCCCCGGTGGGGCTCAACGACTGGATGATGGCGTTCAGGAGCGGCGGCCACGTGGAGGAGGCCGGGAAGTTCCTGACGTTCCTGTTCGGCACCGGCTCCGCGAAGACGTACGGCGGCGCACAGGCCACGCTGCCGGTGACCGTGACGGCCTCCGACGAGCTGCGGGCGGACCGTTCGCAGCGGAAGCTGTGGAAGTTCGTCGACCAGATGCCGGACGCGGAGTTCCACCCGGTGGGCCTGCGCTCCTGGCCCAAGGTGCGCTCCGCGGTGCGTGAGCGGATCGGCGGGGCGGTGGCCCCGGGCGGCAACCCGGCACAGGTCCTGGAGTCTCTGGACAACGTGAGCCCCTATATAAGCCCCGCCGGCGATTGAGGCGCGGGGCCCGGGGCAGAGCCCCGCAACCGTCACACCAACTCGCGCTCCGGCTCCGACTCCCGCTCCACCGCACCGTCCTCCACGTCCCCCGAAACAACCCCACCGGACCCACCCGAGGCTTTCGGAAGCGCGAACATCAGCACAAAGATCCCCACCAGAATCCCCGCCGCCCACACCAACGCACTGCGGAACCCGTCCACGAACGCCAGGTTCCCCACCCCCGCCGCGAGCTTGTCCTCCACCATGTTGAAGAAGACGACGGAGACCAGGCTGAGGCCGAGCGCGTTGCCCATCTGCATCACCGTGTTGATGAGCCCGGACGCCGAACCCGCGTGCTCGCGCGGCACCTCGGAGAGCACCGCGTCGGTCAGCGGCGCGACGATCAGGCCCATGCCGAGCCCCATCACGACCAGCGGCAGCGCCATCTGCCAGGAGGCGATGCCGAGCCCGTAGTGCCCGGATTCGTATACGTAGATCAGCACGCCGACGGCCATCAGGAGCGCGCCCGCCTGCAACACCTTCCGCCCGAACCGCGGCACCAGCTTCTGCACGGAGATTCCGGCGGCGACCGAGACCGCGATCGAGAACGGCACCCCGGTCAGGCCCGCCCGCAACGCGCTCCAGCCGAGGCCGAGTTGCATGTAGAGCGTCCAGGTCAGGAAGAAGATGCCCATGACGAGCCCGAAGACGGTCTGCACGGCGATACCGGCCGCGAAGCTCTTCACTTTGAACAGCGACAGCTCGATCAGCGGCGATCCGTCGCGCCGCGTCTTCGCCCTCTCGTACGCGACGAGTACGCCGACGATCACGACGGACGCCGTCATCATCACGTAGCCCCACAGCGGCCAGCCGTTCTCGCGGCCCTGGGTGAGCGGGTAGACGAGCGCCAGCATGGCGAGCGTGACGAGGACGACGCCGACGAGGTCCAGCTTCAGGGCCTTCGGCGCCTTGGACTCGCTGATGACGCGCGAGCCGAGGATCAGGGCGGCGATGCCGACGGGCAGGTTGATGAGGAAGATCGGGCGCCATTCGAGCCCGAAGATGTTCCACTCGGTCAGCAGCGCGCCCAGCAGTGGCCCGGTCACGGCGCCCATGCCGACAATCGCGCCGAACAGGCCGAAGACCTTTCCGCGTTCGTGCGCGGGGAACGTCGCGTGCACGATCGAGAGGACCTGCGGCACCATCAGCGCCGCCATGCCGCCCTGGAGGATCCGCGAGGCGACCAGCATCTCGGGGTTCGCGGCGAAGCCGCACAGCGCGGAGGCGAGCGTGAATCCGCCGACCCCGAGCAGGAAGAGCCGCTTGCGGCCGAAGATGTCGCCGAGCCGGCCACCCGTGATCAGCAGGGCGGCGAAGGCGAGCGCGTAACCGGCGGTGATCCACTGGATCTGCCCGGTCGAGGCGCCCTCGTCGTGCTGAATGGTCGGCAGGGCGACATTGACGATCGTGACGTCGACGAGGTCCATGAAGGCCGCCGTCATCACGATGGCGAGGGCGAACCAGCGCCGGCGGTCGGTGGTGTGTTCCTCGGTTGAGGTCGTCGTTGAGGTCATGCCGGAAAGCTAGAAGCCATCTAGGCCAGATCGTGTCCTAGATGGGCGGCATTCTGAAACCATGGAGAACATGACGCCGTCCCCGACGGACACCCCGGCCCGGCTCCTCCAACTTCTGTCGCTCCTCCAGACCCCGCGCGAGTGGCCGGGCGGCGAACTCGCCGACCGGCTCTGCGTCTCGCGCCGCACCGTGCGCCGCGACATCGACCGGCTGCGCGACCTCGGCTATCCCGTGCAGGCCACGCTCGGCGCCGACGGCGGCTACCGCCTGGTCGCCGGCAAGGCGCTGCCGCCGCTCGTGCTCGACGACGAGGAGGCGGTGGCGATCGCGGTGGGCCTGCGGGCCGGGGCAGGACACGCGGTCGAGGGCGTCGAGGAGGCCTCGGTACGGGCCCTCACCAAACTCGAACAGGTGCTGCCCTCGCGGCTGCGCCACCGGGTGGCCACGCTCCAGACGGCCACCATCCCCCTGACCTCGGGAGACGGCGCGACGATCGCGCCGGAGACGCTCACGGTGATCGCCTCGGCGGCCGCGGGCAGCGAGCGCCTGCGCTTCGGTTACCGGGCGCGCGACACCGCGGAATCGCGCCGCTTGGTGGAGCCGCACCGGCTGGTGTCGACGGGCCGCCGCTGGTATCTCGTCGCGTACGACATCGACCGCGAGGACTGGCGCACGTTCCGCGTCGACCGCATCGCGGACCCGTTCGCCACGGGTGCGCGGTTCGCTCCGCGGGAGGTGCCGGAGGGGGACGCGGCGGAGTACGTACGCCGCTCGGTGTCGTCGTGGGGCGCGGGCGCGGCGTACGAACTGGACGTGGAGTTCGACGCCCCCGCGGAGGCGATCGCGGAGCGCATCCCGGCGGCGGTCGGAGTCCCGGAACCGCTCTCGGACGACCGCTGCCGCCTCCGCACAACCTCGACGGACCCGCTCCACTGGACGGCGATCCGTCTGGCGATGACGGGCTACGACTTCAAGGTACGGGGCCCGGAGGAACTGACAACAGCGGTAAGCGAGTTGGCCGCGCGACTGACGCGATCGACCAACTTGAGCCCCGCCGGCGATTGAGGCGCGGGGCCCGGGGCAGAGCCCCGAGACCGTTCCCCGGCCGACCGAAACATTAGGCGGCTGCGTCAAATCCGGTGTCGCGCGCCAACTTCTTCAGCTCAAGAAGCGCATGCTTCTCGATCTGACGGATCCGCTCACGCGTGAGCCCGTGCTCCTTGCCGACCTCCGTGAGCGTCCGCTCGCGCCCGTCCTCGATCCCGTACCGCATCTTGATGATCGACGCGGTGCGCTGGTCGAGCCGGCCGATGAGGTCGTCCAGCTCCTCGCTGCGCAGCAGCGTGAGCACGGACTGCTCGGGCGACACGGCCGACGTGTCCTCGAGCAGGTCGCCGAACTGGGTCTCGCCCTCGTCGTCCACCGACATGTTCAGCGAGACCGGGTCGCGGGCCCAGTCCAGGACGTCGACGACGCGCTCCGGCTTCGCGCCGAGCTCGGCGGCGATCTCCGTGGGCTCCGGCTCGCGGCCGTGCTCGCGGTTGAACTCGCGCTGCACGCGGCGGATCCGGCCCAGCTCCTCGACCAGGTGGACGGGGAGGCGGATGGTGCGGGACTGGTCGGCGATCGAGCGCGTGATGGCCTGGCGGATCCACCACGTCGCGTACGTGGAGAACTTGAAGCCCTTGCGGTAGTCGAACTTCTCGACCGCGCGCACCAGGCCCGCGTTCCCCTCCTGGATCAGGTCGAGCAGGGGCAGTCCTGACCGCGGGTAGCGGCGGGCGACCGCCACGACGAGCCGCAGGTTCGACTTGATGAAGATGTCCTTCGCGTCCTCCGACGCCGCGACCAGAGCTTCCAGCTCCTCGCGGGACGCCTCGACGGCAGCCTTGCTGTCGGAGACCGTGCCGTCGAGGATCTGCTGGGCGTAGACGCCCGCCTCGATGGTCTGGGACAGCTCGACTTCCTTGGCGGCGTCGAGCAGCGGTGTGCGCGCTATCTCGTCGAGGTACATGCCGACCAGGTCGCGGTCGGCGATCTCCCCGCCTACGGCGCGAACACTGCGTGCCGCATCAGTCTCGCCGGACGCGGCGGACTTACGACGGGCTACGGCACGGGTTGCCATGCGTGCTCCCTTGCGGTGGTAGGTCGGCTGTACGCCCCCTGAGGGGCCTTACGGGTGCCCTGCATCCGATGGAATCAACGACTGGAATCCGGACAGAATTCCCAAGCCGCCCATCTTTTTTCTGATCATGCAGTAACCTGTCGCGCCACAACGCGCGAAGAGGGGAGTCAGGATGGTGTCCGAGTCCACAGAGGTGCAGGTCAGGCCGGGAGTCGAGGGCGACCTCAAGGCCCTCACGGACCTCTACAACCACTATGTACGTGAGACGCCGATCACATTCGACACCGCCGTCTTCACTCCCGAAGAGCGACGTCCTTGGCTGCTCTCCCATCTTGTAGACGAACGGCATCCGCTACTGGTTGCCACTGAGACGACCTCGAAACGGATCCTCGGCTACGCCACAGCCAGCAGCTTCCGCCCGAAAGCCGCGTACGACACGTCGGTGGAGGTCACGATCTACCTGGCGCCCGACGCGGGTGGCCGCGGCGTCGGCACGCAGCTCTACAAGGCACTCTTCGAGGCCCTCTCCGAGCAGGACATCCACCGCGCGTACGCGGGCATCGCGCAGCCGAACGAGGCGTCGGCCCGGCTGCACGCCCGCTTCGGCTTCCGCCATGTGGGGACGTACGAGGAGGTGGGGCGGAAGTTCGGGGAGTACTGGGACGTGGCCTGGTACGAGAAGGCCCTTTAAAGCCCCGCACTCATCCGAACTGCACCGACCGCTTCGCCAGCCCCAGCCAGAACCCGTCGATCACGCTCCGCTGCTCCCCCAGATCGCCGAAGGCATCCGCCGCGCCCATCGTCACGAACAGCGGGGCGAAGTGCTCGGTACGCGGATGCGCCAACGTGCCCGCCGGGGACTTGCGCGTGAAGTCGAGCAGCGCGTCCACGTCGCCCGCCTCCAGCGCCCGGTGCCCCCAGTCGTCGAACTCCGACGACCACGCCGGGATCCCGCCCTGCCGCAGCGCCGCGAGGTTGTGCGTGAAGAAGCCGGAGCCGACGATCAGCACGCCCTCGTCGCGCAGCGGCGCGAGGCGGCGGCCGATGTCCATGAGCCGGGCCGGGTCGAGCGTCGGCATGGAGACCTGGAGGACGGGGATGTCGGCGTCCGGGTACATCTCGACCAGCGGGACGTACGCGCCGTGGTCGAGCCCGCGGTCCGGCACGTCCTGGACCGGGATGCCGGGGCCGCGCAGCAACTTCCTTACTGAATCGGCGAGTTCGGGCGCGCCCGGCGCCGCGTACGTCACCTGGTAGTAGTGCTCGGGGAAGCCCCAGAAGTCGTACACGAGCGGCGCGGTCTCGGTGGCACCGAGGGCCAGCGGCGCGTTCTCCCAGTGCGCCGAGATCATCAGGATCGCCTTGGGGCGAGGGAGGTCGGCCGACCACTCGGCGAGCTGGCCCGGCCACAGGGCGTCGTCGGCGAGCGGCGGCGCACCGTGGGAGAGGTAGAGCGCAGGCATCCGGTTCACGACGACCTCCTTGAAGTTTCAAGCTTTGGCTACCCACAAAAGTAAGCCTTCTTTGTTTAATCTTCAAGAAGGGGGACTACGATGGGAACCATGGAGCAGCAGCACACGGGCACGGGCAGCGACGACGCGCAGGCCACCACCTGGCTCAGCGAGGACGAGCAGCGCACCTGGCGCGCGTACCTCCATGCCACCACGCTCCTGGAGGACCACCTCGACCGGCAACTCCAGCGCGACGCGAAGATGCCGCACGTCTACTTCGGACTCCTGGTGCGACTGAGCGAGGCGCCCCGGCGCCGGCTGCGGATGACCGAGCTGGCGAGGGAAACGAAGATCACCCGCTCCCGACTCTCGCACGCGATCGCGCGTCTGGAGAAGAGCGGGTGGGTGCGGCGCGAGGACTGCCCCTCCGACAAGCGCGGGCAGTTCGCGATCCTCACGGACGACGGCCTGAAGGTCCTGGAGAGGACCGCGCCGGGGCACGTCGAGACCGTCCGCCAGGCCCTCTTCGCGCGGCTCACCCCCGAACAGCAGAAGTCCCTCGGCGAGATCATGATGATCGTCGCCGAGGGACTTCAGCCGAAGGAGGCCGGGGCGGACCTCCCCTGGCTCCGATAGCCCCCTGTCAGGGGGTCAGTGCGCGACCACCGGCACGAGCAGCTCGTCCTCCGCGCCCTCCGTGTCACCGGAGGCCGAGGCCGAACCGGCGCCCGGGGCAGCGGTGTTGACCAGCGTGAAGGCGATCAGGGACGCGACGGCCAGGATGCCGACGGCCCACCAGATGGCGTGGGTGTAGCCGCTCACCATGGCCTGCGCCTGAAGCAGCCGCTGGTTCGTGGCTCCGGCCGCGTGGTCCGCGATGTACGCGGTGGTGGCCGAGGCCGCGATCGTGTTCAGCAGGGCCGTGCCGATGGCGCCGCCGACCTGCTGCGAGGTGTTGACCATCGCGGAGGCGACACCCGCGTCCCGGGGCTCGACGCCGATCGTGGCGAGCGACATGGCGGGCATGAACGCCGTACCCATGCCGAGGCCGAGCAGCAGCTGGGCGGGCAGGATCAGGCCGGCGTACGAGGAGTCGACGGACAGCTGGGTCAGGATCAGCATGCCGAGCGCCGCCAGCAGGAAGCCGGGGCCCATCAGCAGGCGCGGGCGGACCCGCGTCATCAGGCGGGCGCCGATCTGCGTGGAGCCCGTGATCATGCCCGCGATCATCGGCAGGAACGCGAAGCCGGTCTTGACCGGCGAGAAGCCCTTCACGACCTGGAGGTAGTAGGTCAGGAAGAGGAACAGGCCGAACATCGCGATGATCGCGAGGCCGAGCGAGGCGTAGACACCGCCGCGGTTGCGGTCGGCGACGACGCGCAGCGGCAGCAGCGGGTGCTTCACGCGAGCCTCGACGGCGACGAAGGCGAGCAGCAGCACGGCCGCGGCGACGAACATGCCGACGGTGGTCGCGTCGGACCAGCCGTTGGTCTCGGCGCGCGTGAAGCCGTAGACGAGCGAGACCAGGCCGAGCGTGGACAGCAGCACGCCGGGGATGTCGAGCGGCGAGCGGTTGCGCGTGCCGGCCGGCTCACGGATGACGAAGTACGCGCCGAGCGCGGCGATGATCGCGAACGGGATGTTCACGAAGAACGTCCAGCGCCAGTTCAGGTACTCGGTGAGGAAGCCGCCGAGGATCAGACCGACGGCGCCACCGCCACCGGCGATCGCACCGTAGATGCCGAACGCCTTGGCGCGCTCCTTGGCGTCGGTGAACATGACGGCGAGCAGGGACAGGGCGGCGGGCGCGAGCAGTGCGCCGAACAGGCCCTGAAGTGCGCGGGCGCCGAACATCATGGCCTCGCCGCCGGCCGCGCCGCCGAGCGCCGAGGCGAGGGCGAAGCCGATCAGGCCGGTGACGAAGGTGCGCTTGCGGCCCCACAGGTCCGCGATGCGCCCGCCGAACAGGAGCAGGCCTCCAAAGGCGAGCGCGTAGGCGGTGATGACCCACTGCTTGTTGCCGTCGGATATGCCGAGGTCCTGCTGTGCGGCGGGCAGGGCGATGTTCACGATGGTGGCGTCGAGAACCACCATCAACTGGGCGAGCGCGATGAAGGCGAGTGCCTTCCAGCGTCGTGAATCGGATGCCGTTTCCGGCAAGGGGGTACCCACAGCGGGACTCCAAGTCGTGAATAAGCGTGAGAAATCGGGTTGTTACGAAGCTGCGTGTCGCATGGCGAACGTGGTGCTACGAAGAGGTGGATACGGAGAGGTGGAGAGGCGCGAGGACGTCAGTCCTGGCGGAGGTCCTCCAAGGTCGCGGGCTCGCCCGGGAGTTCCGAGCGGGCGGGTGCCATCAGGCCGTCGAGAAACAGCTGCAGATGACGGTGGACGTACCGGTCGAAGCCCAGACAGCCGGTGCCGGGCAGCGGCCGGGTGAGCTGGGAGAGGGCGACCATCAGATCCCCGACGCCGACGTCGGAGCGCAGGTCACCGGATGCACGGGCCCGTTCGGTGAGCTGTTCGACGGCGTCGGTGAGCCGGTCGCGGGCGGCGATCAGCTCCGGATGGTCCTTGTCGAAGGTGGCGTCGAGCATCGGGCACAGGGCGCCGATCCGCTCCTCCGCGGCGGCGTGCACGAACGTCCGCAGCGCGCCGAACGCGGTCGTCTCGCCGGCTTCCTCGGCGGCGAGCCCCCGCTCCGCGTGCTCGGTGATGGTGTCGGTGACCGTGATGACCACGTGGTGCATCAGCTCGCCGCGGTCCTTGAAGTTCCGGTACAGCGTGGCGTTGCCGACGCCGGCGCGGCGGGCGACCTCGTCGAGCGGCAGCACGGGACCGTGTTCCACGAGCAGTTCGCGCGCGGCGTCGACGATCCGCTCCCGGTTGCGCACCGCGTCGGCCCGCGGGCGGGGGGCGCGGCGCTGCGGCTTCTCGGTCGCGGTGGTCACGGCGGCCTCCTTCACGGGTCGGGGTGCACGGGCTTCGGCTTCGGCTTCGGCTTCGGCTTCGGCTTCGGCTTCGGATGAAGTGGGGAGCTGGTCCCCGTTTCGTGCGGACACGGGTCTAAACGGGGAGACCGTCCCCGGTTATTTCCCGCCCTTCATGTGACCTGCCTCACACACCCCTGACCTCGGAAACCCACGATCGGCGCACCCAGCGAGCGGCCCGCCACGCCCCGACACAGGGTGATCGAAAGGGACCCGAGCGTGAGGCGGTGCGGATGCGAGCAGTGCGTCGGATACGCAGGGGCCGCCGTGGGGTGCTGCTGGCCGCGAGCACGGCGGTGGCGCTCGCCGTGACGATGACCGCGAGCACCGGAAGACTCCTCGACGACTCGACGACCGCGGCGGGCCCCGTCGCCGTCTCGCGCACGACCTCCCTCGCGCCCTGCATGATCCGCGGCTCGTTCGGCGTCCAGATGTCGGAGGGCCTGCCCACCGCCCCCGGCTACGCCCGGTCCACCGGCACCGTGCGGGCCCTCAACCTCATGGTCGACTTTCCCGACGCGCCCGGGGAGGGCACCGCGAAGGACCGGCTCGGCGAGTTCTTCCCGCAGACCCAGGACTGGTTCCGCACCGGCTCGTACGGAAAGCTCGACTACGTCCCCGAGGCCCCGGTCGACCACTGGCTGCGGATGCCCAAGCCGTTCACCGCGTACGGGATAGACCGCGGCGCCCCCTTCGACCCCGGCTACCGCAAGCTCGCCGACGACATCGCGGCGGCGGCCGACCCCGAGGTGGACTTCCGCCGGTACGACCTGGTGAACATCCTGGTCACCCCGAACGCGGGGCCCTCCGCGCTGGACACCGTGCTGTCGGTGACGTTCGCGGGCAACCACGAGGCGCCGGTCGCCGACGGGGTGCCGCTGTCCAACGCGTCGTTCGTGTACTCCCGGCAGGACGACGGCTCGGGCTCGTACGCCCAGACCGGGTACCGGGTGCTGCCGCACGAGAACGGGCACGTGTTCGGGCTGCCGGACCTCTACACGCAGGACGGCGGTGGGGCCGCCGGGCACTGGGACATCATGAGCGAGGACTGGGGGGCCGGGAACGATCTGCTCGGCTGGCACAAGTGGAAGCTCGGATGGCTCGACGACAGCCAGGTCGGCTGCGCCGCGCAGCCCGGCACGACCGAGTACCGGCTGTCGCCGCTGGCCCGCAACGACGGCAGGTCGAAGCTGGTGTTCGTGCCGCTGACCCGGAAGACGGGCTACGCGATCGAGGTGCGTACGCAGGCGGGCAACGACGAGGCGGTGTGCCGGTCCGGGGTCCTCGTCTACAAGGTCGACGCGGACGTGGACACGGGCCAGGGCCCGGTCAAAGTCGAGGACGCGACGCCGGACAGCGGAGGCTGCACCCGGCAGCCCAATGTGCACGCGGAGCTGTCCGACGCGGCGTACCAGTCCGGCGAGGTCTTCCGGGACAAGTCGGCGGGTGTGCGGGTGACCGTCGGCGGGATCACGTCCGGCGGTGACTATCAGGTGTACGTGACGCGTAGCTAGGCGACGGGTGTACGTCACTCGTAACGGGGCCGCGGCTGTACGTCACCCGTAACTGGGCCACGGGGCGCTGCCCCGACACACTCGACCCGCCACACGCCACGGGGCTCCGCCCCGGACCCCGCGCCTCAAACGCCGGCGGGGCTTGATTGGCCCACCCGTCGCGGGGCTCAAAAGGCCGTGTCGCTTGAAATGCCCGCCGTTGGCCCGCCCATCTCCCACCCACCCGCCCCCTCCGGGGGCGTCGGCCCAACGGGGCACGAGCAGCCACCGCTCCGCCACGAGTGAGCGAACCGTAAAGACGGCTCCCCACCCGCGGCAGCAGGCCGCCCCCGCCGTGGGCAATCCGCCGCCCACGACGGCTCCCCACCCGTGACGGTCGACCGCCACCGCCTTGGGCAACCTGCCACCCACCACGGCTCCCCGCCCCTGACGGCCGACACCACCCCCACCTTGGACAACCCGCCGCCGGCCCGGCACCCCACCCGTGACGGTCAACCACACGCGCCCTCTGCCTGCCGCCCACCACGACTCCCCACCCTTTGCGGTCGACCGCCCCCGCCTTGGGCAATCTGCCGCCTGGGGCGGCAGGGTGGGCAAGGCGGCACCCCCGTGCAGCGCACCCCTCACAACGAGCCCCACCCCGGTACAGCAACCCGGCCCCCGGGCGGGCGGTGGGAAATGGGCCAGCGGCGCAGCCTGAACGGAACGGTGCCCCGCAACCGGGCCAAAAGGGCCGACCTCGCCAAAGGTCCGGTGCCGCGCACCTGTCACACCCGGACCACGGGGCCGAAGCCCCCGGAGGGGTGGGCAGGAGATGAGCCGGCGGCGCAGCCTGAACCGCACGGGGACGCGCAATGCGGCCGAGGGGGCCGACCACAGCAAGGCCCCAGCGTCGCGGGCACCTCACGGCAGGCCCCGACCCCCGGTGCAGCGACCGGCCCCCGGACAGGCCCAAGCCCTCGAAGGGGGCGGGCGGGAGAAAGATGAGCGGGTACCGCCGCAGCCTGGCAAAGGACCGGTACCGCTCCGAACGCATAGGCACCCACCCCGGCAAAGCTCCAGACCCCGGCGCCCCGCACCAGAGGCCCCGACCCCGGCACAGCAACCCGGGCCCCGGTCAGGCCCAAGCCCCCGGAGGGGGCGGGCGGGTGGGAGATGAGCGGGCACCGGCGCAGCCGGACAGGGGCCAGTGCCGCGAGCCGAACGCAGGGGCGCCAACCCCGGCAAGGCCCCGGCCCCCGCTGCCGCGCGCCGAACGCATAGGCGTCGACCCCGGCACAGCACCCCGCCCCCCGCTGCCGCCCAACGGAAACGGACGGCCCCGGCCCCGCCCCACGTCACCCGGACGCCAAGGACTCCCGCAGCTCGCGCTTCAGGATCTTGCCCGTCGCGTTGCGCGGGAGTTCGGAGGACTGGAGCACCACGTGGCTCGGGACCTTGAACGCCGCGAGGGACTTCGCCGCGAAGGCGCGGATGTCGTCCGGGGTCGCCGTCGAGCCGGGGCGGGTGCGGAGGACCGCCGCCACCTCCTCGCCCAGGACCGGATGCGGGATGCCCACGACGGCCGCCTCCAGGACGTCCGGGTGGTCGTGGAGCGTCGCCTCCACCTCCACGCAGTGGACGTTCTCGCCGCCCCGGATCACCAGGTCCTTGATCCGGTCGACGACACTGACCCGGCCCTCCGAGAGCACCGCCAGGTCCCCCGTACGGAACCACCCGTCCTCCGTGAACGCCGCCCCGGTGGCGTCCGGAGCGTTCCAGTAGCCACGGATCAGCGGCTGGCCGCGGAGGCAGAGCTCGCCCACCTCACCGTCCGGCAACGGTTCACCGAGGGGATCCGCGATCCGTACCTCCACGGCCGGCGCCGGACGGCCCACGCTGCCCGGCCAACTCCGGTACTCCTCACCGGCGTTGGAGAGCACTCCGCCGAGCGTCTCGGTGAGGCCGTACCCGTTGCGGGGCTCGATGCGCTCGCCGTAGCGGTCGGTGAGGCGGGCCACGATGCCGGGCGGGGCCGCGGCGCCGCCCGTGCTGAACCCCGTAAGGGAGGGGAGTTCGTCGCCCAACTCCTTGGCTCGTTCGAGGAGTTGGAGGGCTGTGGCCGGGACGCCGCCGAAGCTGGTGATGCCGTGTTCGCGGATCATGGCGAGCGCCGTGTCCGGGTCCCACTTGCGCAGCACTACGATCGTGCCGCCCACCCCCATCGCCGCGTAGAAGCCGGTGAACGCCGCCACGTGGAAGAAGGGGAAGGTGAGCAGGCCGACGGGGGCCGGCCCCTGGCCGGGCATGATTCCGCGCGCCAGCGCCGTGCGGGCCGCGGCGTAACGGGGCCCCGTGACGGCGCCCATGTGGGCGTGGTGGGTGGCGACGGCGCCCTTGGGGCGGCCCGTCGTACCCGAGGTGTAGAGGATCGTGGCGTCCGCGGACGGGTCGATGTCCACGTCGGGCGGCCCGAGTTGGGGGTCGGGGGTGGGCAGGTCCGCCCACCGTTCGGTCCGCTCGCCGGCCGCCTCCCGGCCCTCCTCGTGGCAGACCAGCGTCCAGGGCCGGGGGCTCGCCGCGTCGAGCCACGGGAGCACCCGCTCGTAGCGCTCCCCGTCGACGACCAGCACCGCGGGGCCGCAGTCGTCGAGGGCGTACGCGCACTCCTCGGCGGTCCACCACGCGTTCAGCGGCACCGCCACGAGCCCCGCCAACTGCGCGCCCCAGAAGGCGACCTGCCACTCCGGGTGGTTGCGCATCGCGATGACGGCGCGGTCCCCCGGCCGCAGCCCGTACCCGCCCGCGCTCTCGTCGTCGAGGAAGCGGCGGGCCAGCGCGCACGCCGCCGCGAAGAACTCCCCGTAGGTCATGCGCCCGTTCTCGGAGATGACGAAGGGCGTGTCGCCGAACGCCCACGTCGTCTCGACGAACTCCCGCAACGTACGGGGCCCGTCGGCATAGGAAAGGCGCCCGTCCTCGCCACGTACGACGGCGAAGGGGGCGCCCGGAGCGGTCAGCAGCGCTTCCACGGAATCCACGGCATCAGCGTCCATGGTCGGACGGTACGTCCGGCGGCCCGACCCACGTCAAGATACGTGCACCGGCCAACGGGCCCGTACAGCACGGCGGGGGGGGGGGGGGGGGGGCGGGCCCCCCCCCCCCCCCCCCCCCCCGGGGGGGCCCCCCCCCCCCCCACCCACCCCCCCCCCCCCCCCCGGCCCCCCCCCCCC
>NZ_JBTYHB010000039.1:0-81960 GCF_054871485.1 Streptomyces sp. UC4497
GGGCCCCCCCCCCGGCGGGGGGGCTCGCCCCGGCCCCCCGCCCCACACGCGCGGGGGGGGCTCGAATGTGGGGGCCCCCCCCCCGCCCCCGGCTGCCCACCCGCCGGGGGGGGGGTATGGTTCCCCGGGGGGGGGTCTTTATAAAACCCCCCCGCCCGGCGATTGAGGGCAAGGGGGTCCGGGGGCGGAGCCCCCAGGGCGTGAGCCCGGTGGGGCTACACCTTGCGGAGGCGGAACGTCAGGCTCAGGCCCTCGTCCGTGAAGGCGGAGCCGTACGTGTCGTCCGCCTCGGACTGGGCGAAGTCCGTGGCGAGGACCTCGTCGGCGATCAGGCCCGCGTGCTCGGACAGGGCCGAGATCACCGCCGGGTCCGTGGACGTCCACCGCAGGGCGATCCGGTCTGCCACGTCCAGGCCGCTGTTCTTGCGGGCCTCCTGGATCAGGCGGATCGCGTCACGGGCCAGGCCCGCCTGCCGCAGCTCCTCCGTGAGCTCCAGGTCGAGCGCCACCGTGGCGCCGGAGTCCGAGGCCACGGACCAGCCCTCGCGGGGCGTCTCCGTGATGATGACCTCATCCGGGGCGAGGTCGATCTTCTCGCCGTCGACCTCCACCGAGGCGTTGCCCTCGCGCAGGGCCAGGGACAGCGCCGCCGCGTCCGCGTTCGCGACCGCCTTCGCCACGTCCTGGACGCGCTTGCCGAACCGCTTGCCGAGTGCACGGAAGTTCGCCTTGGCGGTGGTGTCCACCAGGCTGCCGCCGACCTCCGAGAGCGAGGCCAGGGAGGAGACGTTCAGCTCCTCCGTGATCTGGGCCTGGAGCTCGGGGGAGAGGCCCGCGAAGCCCGTCGCCGCGACCAGCGCGCGCGAGAGCGGCTGGCGGGTCTTGACGCCCGACTCCGCGCGCGTGGCGCGACCGAGCTCCACGAGCCGGCGGACCAGCGCCATCTGCGTCGACAGCTCGGGGTCGATCGCCGAACGGTCGGCCTCGGGCCACGAGGACAGGTGCACCGACTCCGGGGCGTCCGGGGTGACCGGCACGACCAGGTCCTGCCACACGCGCTCCGCGATGAACGGCGTGAGCGGTGCCATCAGCTGCGTGATCGTCACCACCACGTCGTGCAGGGTGCGCAGCGCGGCCTTGTCGCCCTGCCAGAAGCGGCGGCGCGAGCGACGCACGTACCAGTTGGAGAGGTCGTCGACGAACGCCGAGAGCAGCTTGCCTGCGCGCTGGGTGTCGTACGCCTCCAGGGCCGTGGTGACCTCGTCCGTGAGCTGGTGCAGCTCGGACAGCAGCCAGCGGTCGAGCACCGTGCGGTCGGCCGGGGCCGGGTCCGCCTCGCTGGGCGCCCAGCCCGACGTACGGGCGTACAGGGCCTGGAAGGCGACCGTGTTCCAGTACGTGAGGAGCGTCTTGCGGACGACCTCCTGGATGGTGCCGTGGCCGACGCGGCGGGCCGCCCACGGGGAGCCGCCGGCCGCCATGAACCAGCGCACCGCGTCCGCGCCGTGCCGGTCCATCAGCGGGATCGGGTCCAGCGTGTTGCCCAGGTGCTTGGACATCTTTCGGCCGTCCTCGGCGAGGATGTGGCCGAGGCAGACCACGTTCTCGTAACTGGACTTGTCGAAGACGAGCGTGCCGATCGCCATCAGCGTGTAGAACCAGCCGCGGGTCTGGTCGATGGCCTCGGAGATGAACTGCGCCGGGTAACGGGACTCGAAGAGTTCCTTGTTCTTGTACGGGTAGCCCCACTGCGCGAACGGCATGGAACCCGAGTCGTACCAGGCGTCGATGACCTCGGGCACGCGCACCGCCGTCTGCGTACAGCCCTCATGGGTGCACGTGAACGTGACGTCGTCGATGAACGGGCGGTGCGGGTCGAGGGACGACTGGTCCGTACCGGTCAGCCGCGAGAGCTCCTCGCGCGAGCCGACGCAGGTGAGGTGGTCCTCCTCACAGCGCCAGATCGGCAGCGGGGTGCCCCAGTAGCGGTTGCGGGACAGCGCCCAGTCGATGTTGTTCTGCAGCCAGTCGCCGAAGCGGCCGTTCTTCACGGTCTCCGGGAACCAGTTGGTCTTCTCGTTCTCCTGGAGGAGACGGTCCTTGATGGCCGTGGTGCGGATGTACCAGGACGGCTGCGCGTAGTAGAGCAGCGCCGTGTGGCAGCGCCAGCAGTGCGGGTAGCTGTGCTCGTACGGGATGTGCTTGAAGAGCAGGCCGCGGCTTTGCAGGTCCTCGGTCAGCTGTTCGTCGGCCTTCTTGAAGAAGACGCCGCCGACCAGGTCCAGGTCCTCCTCGAAGGTGCCGTCGGGGCGGACCGGGTTCACGACGGGCATGCCGTACGAGCGGCAGACCTTGAGGTCGTCCTCACCGAAGGCGGGGGACTGGTGGACCAGACCCGTACCGTCCTCGGTCGTCACGTACTCGGCGTTGACGACGTAGTGGGCCGCCGGCTCCTCCGGGAACTCCACCAGCTCGAACGGACGTTGGTACTTCCAGTGCTCCATCTCCGCGCCGGTGAAGGACTCGCCGGTCGTCTCCCAGCCCTCGCCGAGCGCCTTCTCGACGAGCGGCTCGGCGACGACGAGCTTCTCCTCGCCGTTCGTGGCGACGACGTACGTCACGTCGGGGTGCGCGGCGACGGCCGTGTTGGACACCAGGGTCCACGGGGTCGTCGTCCAGATCAGAAGCGCGGCCTGGCCTGCCAGCGGACCGGAGGTGAGCGGCAAACGGACATAGACCGAGGGGTCCACGACCGTCTCGTAGCCCTGCGCCAGCTCGTGGTCGGAGAGGCCCGTGCCGCAGCGCGGGCACCAGGGAGCGACGCGGTGGTCCTGGACCAGCAGGCCCTTGTTGAAGATCTCCTTCAGCGACCACCAGACCGAGTCGACGTACTCCGGGTTCATCGTCCGGTACGCGTCGTCGAGGTCGACCCAGTAACCCATGCGGGTCGTCAGGTCGGAGAAGGCGTCGGTGTGCCGGGTCACGGACTCGCGGCACTTGGCGTTGAACTCGGCGATGCCGTACGCCTCGATGTCCTTCTTGCCGCTGAAGCCGAGCTCCTTCTCGACCGCCAGCTCCACCGGGAGGCCGTGACAGTCCCAGCCCGCCTTACGGGCCACGTGGTAGCCGCGCATCGTGCGGAACCGGGGGAACACGTCCTTGAAGACGCGGGCCTCGATGTGGTGGGCGCCCGGCATGCCGTTGGCCGTGGGCGGGCCCTCGTAGAACACCCACTCGGGGCGCCCCTCGGACTGCTCCAGGGTCTTGGCGAAGATCTTCTGCTCGTCCCAGAAGTCGAGCACCGCGTGCTCGAGGGCGGGCAGGTCGACCTGGGCGGGCACCTGGCGGTACTGCGTCATCAGTCTTCCTCCGGCGGATCTGCCTTCTTCCGTCGGAGGGACGAGAGGCTGCTGCGCCGTGTGCGGCGCGCTCCCGCGGTACCACCCTCCTTGGCCCGCCGGGGCGTGCTGCGCTCCGGTGAGCCCCCTCATTGGGGTCGCGATGCCGGGTCTACTGGCCGCGCCCTGCGGGCTGCGGTGTTCTTCCGGCGGCTCCGGGGTGATCTTCACGTCGCGCTCGCCGCCGGGCTTCCACCGTCCCCGGTTCGCTCTTGGCTGCGTACGCCGCTACTCGGCCCCATCCACACTTTTCGCTCCGCCCAGTGTACGGCGCCCGGGAGGGGGCGGCCGACCGGTTTTCGCGGGGGCCCGGGCGGGTGCGGCGCGGGTGCGTCCGGTGACCCGAATGGCCATACGCCGGCTGTCCGATCCCGGCCGGTCACCGGGCGGGCCGGGGGAGGCCGGGAAAGCGGCGGATTACCAAGCGGGGAGCTGGGCACAACGCTTGCAGGTTCGTCGCGGGTCGGTCACGAGGCCTTCGCGTGGGGCCGGGTCCTGTGGTGCGCCCCGTTGCCGCGGGCCTGGAGTCGATTTATCGTCCCAGCACGATTCGCGAGCAAGATCACAAATTGTGAAGGGGCCGCGACCATGGTGGCGAAGAAGACCGCCGATCAGCAGTCGGAGTCCGGGAGAACCACGGGCGCGGCGGCCTCCGGCGGTGCCGGGAAGGACGCGGCCGGGGCGAAGGCGTCGCAGACGCCCGAGCCGAAGGAGACGCCCTCCGACAAGAAGAAGTCGTCCGCCGCGTCGCACACGGCGACCCGCAAGCAGACGACCGCGAAGGCCACGTCCACGAAGGCGACACCGGAGAAGGCCACGACCAAGAAGGCGGCGACGTCGAAGAGCGCGACCAAGAAGACGGCTGCGAGCAGGACGGCGGCTGCGGAGAAGGCCGGGGCCGGTGCCGAGGAGAGCGCGGCGGCGGCCACGGACGCGGACGCCAAGAAGACCGCGGCCAAGAAGAAGACCGCAGCCGCGAAGGCGAAGGCGGACGGCAAGGACCCGGGTGCCGGGAAGGCGGGTGCGCACGCCGAGGAGACGGGGGAGAAGGCGGACGGCGTCGGCCCGGCGGGCGGACGCAAGGGCGCGAAGAAGACGGTCGCCTCCGCGACCGAGGACGCGGCCGAGGCCGCGAAGCAGACGGGAGCCACGACAGTGGTTGCGAAGAAGACTCAGGGCACGGCCACGGCAACCAAGAAGCCGGGCGCGGTCCCCAAGGCGCGCGGCACCGCCGAACCCGGCGAGCTGGCCGTCCGTCCGGGCGAGGATCCGTGGACCCCGGAGGAGGCCGAGGAGGCGCGCGCCGAGCTGCAGAGCGAGGTGCTGCGGCTCGGGCACGAGATCGCCGCCGCCGAGGAGGGCCTCGCGGGGCTGATGCGCGACTCCGGGGACGGGGCCGGCGACGACGACGCGGACACCGGCACGAAGAACATCACCCGCGAGCACGAGATGTCGCTCGCCGCCAACGCGCGGGAGATGCTGCTCCAGACAGAGCGGGCCCTGGAGCGCCTGGACGCGGGGACGTACGGGCTCTGCGAGAACTGCGGTAACCCGATCGGGAAGGCCCGCATGCAGGCGTTCCCGCGCGCGACCCTGTGCGTCGAGTGCAAGCAGAAGCAGGAGCGCCGCTACTAGAGCGACCGCCGCGCCCGCGCAAGCGACTGCCGCGCCCGCCCCAGGGCAGGCCCTGGGGCCACCGGCCCATGGGGGCGCGGCCCCGCGTGCCGTACTCTCGTCCTCAGTCAGGTACTAGGTTGAGGGACTCACGTGGCAGAGGCGGAGCGCATCATCGGTACGCCGGATTCCCCGGACGCGGGGGCAGCCGAGCCGGAGCGGCCCGATGAGGTCGACGAGCAGGTCCAGGAGCGGCCCAAGGGCAGGCGGCGGATCGCCGTGCTGTTCGTCGTGGCCGCGCTCGCGTACGTCCTGGACCTGGGCAGCAAGCTGATCGTGGTGGCGAAGCTGGAGCACCGCGACGCCATCCACATCATCGGTGACTGGCTGCAGTTCGAGGTGATCAGGAACCCGGGCGCCGCCTGGGGCATCGGCGAGGCCTTCACGATCATCTTCACCCTGATCGCGGCCGCCGTGATCGTCGTGATCGCACGGCTCGCCCGGAAGCTCTACAGCACGCCCTGGGCGATCGCCCTCGGCCTGCTGCTCGGCGGGGCGCTCGGCAACCTCACGGACAGGATCTTCCGGGCGCCGGCCGTCTTCGAGGGTGCCGTGGTGGACTTCATCGCGCCGAAGCACTACCCGGTGTTCAACCTCGCCGACTCGGCGATCGTGTGCGGCGGCATCCTGATCGTGCTGCTGTCCTTCCGCGGCATCGACCCCGACGGGTCCGTCCACAAGGACTGAGTCAAGGACTGTGGCGCGGGGCCCGAGGCGTACGAAGGCCGAGGTCACGGGGCTCGTGTGCGGGAGTGTCGGTGCGCTCCTGCATACTCGATGCGTGAGCACGATTCCCGAGGTCCGCACCCTGCCCGTACCCGACGGCCTGGAGGGCGAGCGCGTAGACGCCGCCATCTCGCGCATGTTCGGCTTCTCCCGCACCAAGGCCGCCGAGCTCGCCGCCGCCGGAAAGGTCGCGGTGGACGGCTCGGTCGTGGGCAAGTCCGAGCGGGTGCACGGCGGCGCCTGGATGGAAGTGGAGATGCCGCAGGCGCCCGCTCCCGTACAGATCGTCGCCGAGCCCGTCGAGGGCATGGAGATCGTGCACGACGACGACGACATCGTCGTGATCATGAAGCCCGTGGGGGTCGCCGCCCACCCCAGTCCCGGCTGGACCGGGACGACGGTGATCGGTGGCCTCGCCGCCGCCGGGTACCGGATCTCGACGTCCGGCGCCGCAGAGCGCCAGGGCATCGTCCACCGGCTCGACGTGGGCACGTCGGGCCTGATGGTCGTCGCCAAGTCGGAGCGGGCGTACACGTCGCTGAAGCGCCAGTTCAAGGAGCGCGTCCCGGACAAGCGGTACAACGCGCTGGTGCAGGGCCACCCCGACCCCATGAGCGGCACCATCGACGCCCCCATCGGGCGCCATCCGAACCACGACTACAAGTGGGCCGTGACCGCCGAGGGCAAGCCGTCCGTCACGCACTACGACCTCATCGAGGCCTTCCGCGCCGCCTCGCTCCTCGACATCAAGCTGGAGACGGGGCGCACCCACCAGATCCGCGTCCACATGTCGGCGCACCGGCACCCGTGCGTGGGCGACCTGACGTACGGCGCGGACCCCACGATCGCGAAGCGGCTGGGCCTCACGCGGCAGTGGCTGCACGCGGTGCGGCTCGGTTTCGAGCACCCGTCGGACGGCCGGTGGGTCGAGTTCGAGAGCGACTACCCGGAGGACCTGCAGACGGCCCTGGACAGGGTCAGGGCGGAGAGCGCGTGAGTACCCCCCTTTCCGCGTACGTGACCCGTGTCGCGGAGGACGAAGCGGACCGGCAGGCCTGCTTCGCCGTCCGCAAGGAGGTCTTCGTCGTCGAACAGCGCGTGCCCGAGGACATCGAGTACGACGCGTACGACGCCGGGGCGGTGCACGTCCTGGCCGTCCGGCAGGACGGGGAGCCGCTCGGCACCGGTCGCCTGCTGACCGGCGAGGCCGCCGCCGTGAAGAACGGCGGGGCGGCGGACGTCGGCGCTCTCGGGCGGCTCGCCGTGACGAAGGAGGCGCGCGGCCTCGGAGTCGGCGCCGCGCTGGTGCGGGCCATCGAAGACGCGGCCCGCGCGCGCGGGCTCGCCGCCGTGGACCTGCATGCGCAGACGCACGCGCTGGGGTTCTACGAGCGCCTGGGATACGTCGCCTACGGGCCGGAGTTCCTCGACGCCGGCATCGACCACCGTGCGATGCGCAAGACGCTCGGCTAGACAGCGGCGGCGTTCCGGCGGTCCGGCACCGTGGTCACCGGGCCCCGATAAGACCGGTTTGATCTGATGTGCGTGGCACCCTTGAGGCCGGAACGCACATGATCGTCGAGTCTGGTCGGAGTCCCCGGTGGATCAATTGGCCCTGCTGTTCGTGCTGTTGCTCGGGGCCGTGCTGACCGTCCCGCTCGGTGACAGGCTCGGCCTGCCTTCCCCGGTCCTGATGACCCTGCTCGGCATCGCCCTGGCGCTGATCCAGGCGGTGCCCAATGTCGACATCAACCCGGATCTGATCCTCCCGCTCGTGCTGCCACCGCTGCTCTACGCGGCCGTGCACCGCACGTCCTGGCGCCAGTTCGCGGCCAACAAACGGCCGATCTTCCTGCTCGCCGTCGCCCTGGTCTTCGTCACCACGGCCGCGGTCGCCTTCACCGCCGATGCCATCGTGCCGGGCCTGCCGGTCGCCGCGGCCGTCGCGCTCGGCGCCCTTGTGGCGCCGCCCGACCCGGTCGCCGCGACCGCCGTCGCGGGCCAACTCGGCCTGCCCCGGCGCATGGTGTCGATCCTGGAGGGCGAGGGCCTGTTCAACGACGTGACCGCGATCGTGCTCTACCACGTCGCGATCGCCGCCGCCGTCAGCGGCACCTTCTCGCTGCCGCGCGCCGCGCTCGACCTGGTCCTGTCCGCGGTCGTCGCCATCCTCGTCGGCTGGGGGCTCGGCTGGGTCGCCAACAAGCTCATCGGCTATCTCGGCGACGCCACGCTCCAGATCGGGCTCACGCTCCTGATCCCCTACGCCGCGTACGTACTCGCCGAGGAGCTCAAGGGCTCGGGCGTGCTCGCGGTCCTGACCACGGCCATGTTCCTGGCCGAGCACGCCTTCGACGCCGACGACGTGCTGACGCGGCTCACCGGGCGGGCCTTCTGGGACGTCGTGGACACCCTCGTCACGGGCGTCGCGTTCGGCCTCATCGGCCTGGAGGTGCACAACGTCGTCAGGACCGCGGAGGGCCGCTGGGGCGAGATGCTCGGCTGGGCGGGCGCGGTCGTCGGGGTCGTCATCGTCGTACGGCTGCTGTGGCTGTTGCCGATGACGTGGGTGACACGGCGGATGCACCTGCGGCGCGATGTCGACGAGGACATCCCGGTTAGCTGGCGCGAGACGGTCGTCATGTGGTGGGCCGGAATGCGCGGCGTGGCCTCGGTGGCGCTGGCCCTCGCCATCCCGCTGACCATGGACAACGGTTCGCCCTTCCCGGAGCGGGACGAGATCGTCTTCCTCGCGTTCGGGGTGATCATGGCGACCCTGGTGCTGCAGGGCCTGAGCCTGCCGTGGCTGGTGCGCAAGCTGGGAGTGCGCAGCGACGACACCGCCGAGCGGGAGTTCGAGCGGCAGCTCGCGCTGCGGGCCGCGAAGGCGGCGAAGCGGCGGCTCAAGGAGATCGAGGAGGTCGAGGAGCTGCCGGAGGAGGTGCAGGAGCAGATGGTGCGCCGCGCCTACGACATCGGCCTGCGCATCAACCCGGAGATCGGCGCGGACGAGCGGCGCGAGAAGCAGACCAAGCGGGTCGCCCGGATCAAGCGGATCCGCCGGATCCAGGCGGAGATGATGTCGGCGGCCCGGCACGAGGTCCTCGCGGCCCGCAGCGAACCGGGCTCGGACCCGGAGGTGGTGGACCGGGTGCTCAGGAAACTGGATGTGCGCAGTTTGCGTTAGAGATCACCCGGGGCGGGTGTGGCGTTCTAGGCTCGTGTGTATGGCACGCAACGTGATAATCACCGGTGGCGGTACGGGAATCGGGCTCGCGGCGGCGAAGGCCTTCGCCGCGGAGGGGGACCGGGTGCTGCTGATCGGGCGGCGGATCGAGGTCCTGGAGAAGGCGGGTGTGTCCGGCGCCCTCAAGTACCCGGCCGATCTGAGTACGGTGGAGGGGGCGCGCGGCGCCGCCGACTTCGCGCTCGAGGCGTTCGAGGGCACGGTCGACGTCATCGTGCACAGCGCCGGCGGGCTCGGCGGCCGGATGCTCCAGGCGCCGGAAGGGTCCGATCCGCTCGACGCCGTCGCCCACGACTGGAACGCCAACTTCCGTATCAATACGCTCACTTCGGTCCTGCTGACCGAGGCGCTGCGCGAGCACCTGACCTCGCCGGGCGGCCGGATCGTGTTCCTGTCCTCCATCGCCGCCCTGCGCGGCTCGGGATCGGGCTCGTACGGCGGTTCCAAGGCGGCCCTGCACCCGTACACGTACGACCTCGCCAAGGCCCTCGGTCCGCGCGGCATCACCGTGAACACCGTCGCGCCCGGCTACATCGAGGACACCGAGTTCTTCGGGCCCTCGATGCCCGAGGCGGACTACCGGCGCCGGGTCGACGCCATCCCGACCGGCCGCGCCGGGACACCCGAGGACATCGCGGCCACCGTGCTGTGGCTGGCCTCGCCCGGCGGCGGCCATGTCAGCGGGCAGATCATCCAGGTCAACGGCGGGGAGTGCCTGGGGCGTTAGCCCCGGCCCGTCCGGGGCGCGCGGCCGTTGCGGCTGAGGACGTGCTCCGGCAGGGAGTCCGCCTCGTCCGGGGCGACCAGGGCCGTCGCCGTGTTGATCCGCGGCAGCGCGTACGGGTGCTGATCGGTCAGCCAGCGCACGAGCTGCTCGCGGACCGTGACCCGCACCGTCCAGATGTCGTCCGCGTCCTTGGCGGTGACCAGGGCGCGGACCTGGAGCGTGCTGGGCGTCGTGTCGGTGACGGCGAGGCCCCAGTCACGGCCGTCCCAGGCGGCGCACTCGCGCAGGATGTCGTGCAGCTTCTCGCGCATCTCGGGCACGGGCGCGCTGTGGTCGAGGTGGAAGAAGACGGTGCCGGTCATCTGGGCGCCGCCGCGCGACCAGTTCTCGAACGGCTTCGACGTGAAGTACGAGACGGGCATGGTGATGCGCCGCTCGTCCCAGGTGCGTACGGCGAGGAAGGTGAGGGTGATCTCCTCGACCGTGCCCCACTCGCCGTCCACGACCACGGTGTCGCCTATCCGCACCATGTCGCCGAACGCGATCTGCAGGCCCGCGAAGAGGTTGCCGAGCGTGGACTGCGCGGCGACACCGGCGACGATGCCCAGGATGCCGGCCGAGGCGAGCAGCGAGGCCCCGGCCGCTCTGAAGGCGGGGAACGTCAGGAGCATCGCGGCCACCGCGACCACGCCGACGACCGCGATGACGACGCGCTGGATCAGGGTGACCTGCGTGCGCACGCGGCGGACCCGGGCCGGATCGCGCTGGGCGGTGGCGTAGCGGAAGTAGGACGACTCGACGACCGCGGAGGAGATCCGGACGGCGAGCCAGGCGGTGGCGCCGATCAGGACCAGGTTGAGTGCTTCTCCGATGGCGCCGGCGTGGCCCTTCGTAAGACCCGCACGGTCGTACGAGCCCCGCAGCAGCGCCGCGCAGAGCACGAGCTGGAGCGGCAGCCGGCAGCGGCGCAGCAGACCCCACAGCGGCGTCTCGTGGTGGCGCTCGTCGGTGCGCAGCAACAACCGGTCGACCGCCCACCCCACCAACAGCGTGAGCACGACCGAGCCACCAATGACGATCAGTGGACGCAGTACGTTCTCCATGCCACGACGGTAACCGGGATCGGGCGCGCCTAACCTGCGAGGGCCCTGGCACCATGGAGCCCATGAACATCATGCTTTTCCATTCGGCGTTCGGTCTGCGGCCCGCGGTCGAGGCCGCCGCCGACCGGCTGCGGGCCGCCGGGCACGAGGTGTGGACCCCCGATCTCTTCGAGGGCCGCACCTTCGACACCGTCGAGGAGGGCATGGCCTTCAAGGACGAGATCGGCAAGGACGAGCTGCTCAAGCGCGCCGTCCTGGCGGCCGCGCCCTACTCCGACCGGGGTCTCGTCTACGCCGGGTTCTCGTTCGGCGCCGCGACCGCGCAGACCCTCGCCCTCGGCGACGACAAGGCGAAGGGGCTGCTGCTCCTGCACGGCACGTCCGACATCGCGGAGGGCGTCGCCGTGGACGAGCTCCCGGTCCAGCTGCACGTCGCCGAGCCCGACCCCTTCGAGACGGACGACTGGCTGACCGCCTGGTACCTGCAGATGGGGCGCGCGGGGGCCGATGTGGAGGTCTACCGGTACGCCGGGGCGGGCCACCTCTACACCGACCCCGACCTTCCGGACTACGACGAGGAGGCCGCCGAGGCCACCTGGCGAGTGGCGCTCGGCTTCCTCGAAACGCTCTAGCGCTCTAGGCAGGGCCTTTACGCGACCGGGGCGTCCGCCCGCTCGACCTTCTGGGTGCCGGTGCGGGTGCGGTACGAGCGCTGCCAGGCGGACGTCGCGCTCTGGTCGGCGCGGTCGGAGATCACGTAGAAGTCCATCTGCGTGCGCTCGGGCGTGACGTCCAGGACGCCGTATCCGTGGCGGTCCATGTCCAGCCAGCGCACGTGCCGGTTGGCCGCCTTGATGGCGCCCTCGGCGACCGTGGAGAGCGTGTCCGGGGCGACGTGCAGGATGTCGTCCAGGTTGTCGGAGGTCACGGACGTGACCACGAACTCCGTCGCGGCGGAGGGGGACAGCGGATACGTCGCCGCCTTGACCGGCACGTCGTTGGCCCACGCCATGTGGATGTCGCCGGTCAGGAAGACGGTGTCGCGGACGGCGTGCTCGCGCAGGTGGGAGATGAGTTCGGCGCGGTCGTGCGTGTAGCCGTCCCACTGGTCGACGTTGATCGCCAGGCCCTCCTTCGGGAGGCCGAGCAGCTCGGCCAGCGGGCCCGCGATGTGGGCGGGCAGCGAACCGAAGGCGACCGGGGAGATCATCACCGAGGTGCCGACCAGCTTCCAGCGCGCGTCGGAGGCGGTGAGACCGGACTTCAGCCAGTCGAGCTGGGCGCGGCCGGTGATCGTACGCTCCGGGGAGTCCACCGCGCCGTTGCCGACGCTCGACTGCTCGGAGCGGAACGAGCGCAGGTCGAGCAGGTGCAGGTCGGCCAGGTTGCCGAAGCGCAGGCGGCGGAAGACCGTGCCCGCGGTGGACGGGCGGACCGGCATCCACTCGAAGTAGGCCTGCTTCGCGGCCTGTTGGCGCGCCTGCCAGGAGCCCTCGGTGTCCGGCGTGTGGTTCTCGGCGCCGCCCGACCAGGCGTCGTTGGCGAACTCGTGGTCGTCCCAGATCGCGATCAGCGGGTGCGCGGCCTGCATCGCCCGGACGTCGGGGTCGGTCTTGGTCTGGCCGTGCCGGGTGCGGTAGTCGGCGAGCGTGACGATCTCGTGGGTCGGTCGGTGCTCGCGGACGGTGTACTCGGCGGTCGGGTACTCGCCCGTCTTGTACTCGTAGAGGTAGTCGCCGAGGTGCAGGACCGCGTCCAGGTCACTGCGGGCGGCCAGGTGCCGGTACGAGGAGTAGTAGCCGGCCTCCCAGTTGGCGCAGGAGACGACGCCGAAGCGCAGGCCGTCGGGGGACGCGTCGGCGGCGGGGGTGGTGCGGGTGCGGCCCACGGCGGAGTAGGTGGCGTCCACGGAGAAGCGGAAGTAATAGGCGGTCGCCGGGCGCAGGCCCCTTACATCGGCCTTGACCGTGTGGTCGGAGGCGGCGCTCGCGGTCACGGTTCCCCGGCCGACGATCTGACGGAAGGCCTTGTCCTCGGCTATTTCCCAGGCCACCCGTACATCGGGGCCCTTGCCGGAGCCGGGCACCGCGTCGGCGGTCGGCGTCACGCGCGTCCACAGCAGGACCCCGTCGGGCAGCGGATCGCCGGACGCGACGCCGTGCAGGAAGGCGGGGGCCTCGGCGGCGTGGGCGGGGACCGCGGCGGCGAGCGGCCCGGCGAGCGCGGCACCCGCGGCCGCGGCCTTGACGACCGTGCGGCGGCTCGGGGCGCCCGGCGTGCTCGGCGTGGGTCTGGGAACGGATTGATGAAGTCGACTGGTCACAGCCGGTCAGACTACTGACTGGTAGATACAGAGAACGGGCGAACCCGAAAGGTTCGCCCGCTCTTCGTCTGTGCTTGTCTCTACGGGGACCGGACGTCAGCCCTTGAGGACGTCAGCCCTTGAGGGCCTTCTCCGTCGCGGTCTTGTACTCGGCCACGGTCATCGGCGCGTTCTGCCCGTCCGAACCGGTCAGCTTCTTGCCGTCCATGACGAGGCTCGGGGTGCCGGTGACGTCGTCCTTGTTGGTGTCGAAGGACTTGGACATCTTCATGGCCCAGTCGTCGTACGTGCCGTCCGTGACGGCCTTCTGGAACGCCTTGTTGCCCTTGAGCGAGTCCACGCTGTCGGCGATCTTGATCAGGTAGTCGTCGTCCGCGAGCTTGTCGTCGCTCTCCTCGGGGTGGAACTTCGCCGAGTAGAGCGCCGTCTTGTAGTCGAGGAAGGCGTCCTGGCTCACGTTGAGGGCCGCGCCGAGCGCGCTCAGCGCGTTCTTCGAGCCCTCGCCGTTGGTGCCGACGTCGCCCTTGGCCGCGCTGTCGCCGTCGAGGAACGTGCCGCCGACGTACTGGAGCTTGAACTTGCCCGCCTCGACGTCCTTGTGGAGCTGCGGGCCGACCGTCTGCTCGAAGGAGGCGCAGACCGGGCAGCGCGAGTCCTCGTAGATCTTCATGGTCTTCTTGGCACTGGACTTGCCGATGACGACGGTCGTGCCGTCCTTGCCCGAGGTGTTCGCGGGCGCCTTCACGGCGGAGGACTTGGCGTCCATCGCCGTCTCCCAGTGGGAGGGCTTGTTGGCCTGCATCACGGCGTAGCCGACGCCGCCGGCTATCGCGAGGACCGCGACGATGGAGACGCCGACGATCGCCTGCCGCTTCGTCTTCTCCCGCTTGGCCTGGCGCTCGCGTTCGACGCGCAGCCGCTCACGGGCCGCGGTCTTTGCCTCCTGGGTGTTGCGCTTGCTCATGGTTGTGCTCCGTAGGTGAGTGACATGCGTATGGGGGACTGCCGTGCCGGAGCCCGAGCCGGACGGTGGCTCAGGCGGCGGGGCACGGCGGCCCGCGCCGTCCTACGGAGTGCACCCAGAGCCGGGTGCGGGAGGCCGGTACGCGCGTGACGGGGCGCGGAAGGCGGACGCCGGGCTCGCGCCGGACGGTGACCGCGGCGAACGCGATGAGCAGCGGCCGGAACGCGAAGGCGGCCACCGCGCGCAGCAGTTGGGCCAGGGCCTGCTCACCGCGGCGCAGCCAGGCGGCCGCGAGCAGACCGACGGCGACGTGCGCGCCGAGCAGCAGCCAGGAGGCGGCCGGGTCGGTGTGCGCGAAGAGGGCCGCGGCCCGCTCCGTGCTGCCACCGGTCATCCGGGCGAGCGGTGTGCCCACGTTCCCCGCGCACAGCACGTCGAAGCCGAACTGGCGCAGCGGGCCCGCGACGGGGCCGCCCGCCCGGCCGTAACAGACGTGCTGGCCGGTCGTGAAGACCGTGTCGGCGGCCAGTTCCAGCGGGACGAGCAGGGCCGCGATCCGGCCGAAGCCGCGCTCGCGTCCTGCCAGCGCGTACGCGATCACGAAGACGGCCGCGGTGATCGCGGCGACCGTCGTGAGGGGCAGCGGGGCCCGGGACAGCAGCACGTGCGACGCGACGGACAGCGTCACGGCGCATGCCGTGAACAGCGCCGCGCGCATCACTCGTAGCTGGGTCCCGGATATGTCGTCCATCGCGGCAGAGTGTGCCATGGCTTCCTGTAAGCGATGCCTAAAGGGGGCCGATTCACAGCACCTTTCACAGACCCGGGATCCGGCCGTTGCGGAAAAGGTCCACGAAGATCTGGTGGTCCGCACGCGCGCGTGCCCCGTAGGAGTGCGCGAAGTCGACCAGCAGGGGCGCGAAGCCCTCCTCGTCGGCGGCGATCGCCGCGTCGATGGCGCGCTCCGTGGAGAACGGGACGAGCGACTCGCCGGACTGGTCGTCCGCCGCCGCGTGCATCGTCGCCGTGGCCCGGCCGAGGTCGGCGACGACCGCCGCGATCTCCTCGTACTCGTCGATGTCGCCCCAGTCCAGGTCCACCGCGTACGGCGAGATCTCGGCGACCAGCTGCCCGGCGCCGTCGAGCTCCGTCCAGCCCAGCCACGGGTCGGCGTGCGCCTGCAGGGCGCGCTGCGAGATGACCGTGCGGTGGCCCTCGTGCTGGAAGTAGCCGCGGACCGCCGGGTCGGTGATGTGCCGCGAGACGGCCGGGGTCTGGGCCTGCTTCATGTAGATCACGACATCGTTCTCGAGGGCGTCGCTGTTGCCCTCCAGCAGGATGTTGTACGAGGGAAGACCCGCGGAGCCGATGCCGATGCCGCGGCGCCCGACCACGTCCTTCACCCGGTACGAGTCCGGGCGGGAGAGCGAGGCCTCCGGCAGCGTCTCCAGGTACCCGTCGAACGCCGCGAGCACCTTGTAGCGCGTCGCCGCGTCCAGCTCGATGCTGCCGCCGCCCTCGGCGAAGCGGCGCTCGAACTCGCGGATCTCCGTCATCGACTCCAGCAGGCCGAAACGGGTCAGCGAGCGGGCGTCGCGCAGCGCCTCCAGGAGGGGGCCGTCGGCCGTGTCCAGCGTGAAGGGCGGCACCTCGTCGCTCTTGGCGCCGGTCGCAAGCGCGTGGATGCGCTCGCGGTAGGCCGCCGCGTACGTGCGCACGAGGTCCGTGATCTGGTCGTCGCTCAGCGCCTTCGAGTAGCCGACCAGCGCCACGGAGGCGGCGAAGCGCTTGAGGTCCCACGTGAAGGGGCCCACGTACGCCTCGTCGAAGTCGTTCACGTTGAAGATCAGCCGGCCCGTGGAGTCCATGTACGTGCCGAAGTTCTCCGCGTGCAGGTCGCCGTGGATCCACACCCGGCTGGTGCGCTCGTCCAGGTAAGGACCGCCGTGCTGCTCGCGCTCCACGTCCCCGTAGAACAGGCAGGCCGTGCCCCGGTAGAACGCGAAGGCCGAGGCCGCCATCTTGCGGAACTTGACCCGGAAGGCCGCGGGGTCGGCGGCGAGGAGCTCGCCGAACGCGGTGTCGAAGACGGAGAGGATCTGCTCGCCGCGCTGCTCAGCGGTGGGCTGCGGTTCCGACATCGCTGGGTGCCTCCTGGTGCGGGGTGGTCCGGTGCGCCGTACTGACGCGTGGGACAGATGTTCTGTTCTGTCCAACGCCCGACCGTACTCCGGAGTGCCCGCCGGTTGTCAGTGACCGGTCGTAGACTTCCAAGCTGTCCCGGACTTGTCGCCGCGTGTTCGCCATTGGAGGCCCCAACCGTGTCAAAGCCGCCCTTCACGCACCTGCACGTGCACACCCAGTACTCACTGCTGGACGGTGCGGCGCGGCTGAAGGACATGTTCAAGGCCGCCGGCGACATGGGCATGACGCACATCGCGATGTCCGACCACGGCAACCTGCACGGGGCGTACGACTTCTTCCACACCGCGGAGAAGGCGGGCATCACGCCGATCATCGGCATCGAGGCCTACGTCGCCCCGGAGTCCCGGCGCAACAAGCGGAAGGTCCAGTGGGGCCAGCCGCACCAGAAGCGCGACGACGTCTCCGGTTCCGGTGGTTACACCCACAAGACGATGTGGGCGGCGAACAGCACGGGGCTGCACAACCTCTTCAAGCTGTCCTCGGACGCGTACGCCGAGGGCTGGCTGCAGAAGTGGCCGCGCATGGACAAGGAGACGCTCTCCCAGTGGAGCGAGGGCATCATCGCGTCCACCGGCTGCCCCTCCGGTGAGCTGCAGACCCGCCTGCGCCTCGGCCAGTTCGACGAGGCGGTCAAGGCGGCGGCCGAGTACCAGGACATCTTCGGCAAGGACCGGTACTTCCTGGAGCTGATGGACCACGGCATCGACATCGAGCACCGGGTCCGCGAGGACCTCCTGCGGGTCGGCAAGAAGGTCGGCATCCCGCCGCTCGTGACGAACGACTCGCACTACACGTACGCGAACGAGGCGACGGCGCACGACGCGCTGCTGTGCATCCAGACCGGCAAGAACCTCTCCGACCCGGACCGCTTCCGGTTCAACGGCACGGGCTACTACCTGAAGTCGACGGAGGAGATGTACGCCATCGACTCCTCGGACGCCTGGCAGGAGGGCTGCCGCAACACGCTGCTGGTGGCCGAGCAGATCGACACGACCGGCATGTTCGAGAAGCGCGACCTCATGCCGAAGTTCGACATCCCGGAAGGCTTCACGGAGGTCACCTGGTTCCAGGAGGAGGTCCGCCGCGGCATGGCCCGCCGCTACCCGGACGGCGTCCCGGACGACCGCCAGAAGCAGGTCGAGTACGAGATGGACATCATCATCCAGATGGGGTTCCCGGGATACTTCCTGGTCGTCGCCGACTTCATCATGTGGGCCAAGAACAACGGCATCGCGGTGGGCCCCGGCCGTGGTTCCGCGGCCGGTTCGATCGTCGCGTACGCCATGGGCATCACCGACCTCGACCCGATCACGCACGGGCTGATCTTCGAGCGCTTCCTCAACCCGGAGCGCGTCTCCATGCCCGATGTCGACATCGACTTCGACGAGCGTCGGCGCGTCGAAGTGATCAGGTACGTGACCGAGAAGTACGGCGCCGACAAGGTCGCCATGATCGGCACCTACGGCAAGATCAAGGCCAAGAACGCGATCAAGGACTCCGCGCGCGTGCTCGGCTACCCGTACGCGATGGGCGACCGCCTCACCAAGGCGATGCCCGCCGACGTCCTCGGCAAGGGCATCGACCTCTCCGGCATCACCGACCCCCAGCACCCGCGCTACAGCGAGGCCGGCGAGATCCGGGGGATGTACGAGAACGAGCCGGACGTCAAGAAGGTCATCGACACCGCCAAGGGCGTCGAGGGCCTGGTCCGGCAGATGGGTGTGCACGCGGCCGGCGTCATCATGTCCAGCGAGCCGATCGTCGACCACGCCCCGCTGTGGACCCGGCACACCGACGGCGTGACGATCACGCAGTGGGACTACCCGCAGTGCGAGTCGCTCGGCCTCCTGAAGATGGACTTCCTGGGGCTTCGCAACCTCACCATCATGGACGACGCCGTGAAGATGGTGGAGGCGAACAAGGGCATCAAGCTGGAGATGCTCGACGTCCCGCTCGACGACCCGAAGACGTACGAACTGCTCTGCCGCGGTGACACGCTCGGTGTGTTCCAGTTCGACGGCGGTCCGATGCGTTCGCTGCTGCGCCAGATGCAGCCCGACAACTTCGAGGACATTTCCGCCGTCTCGGCCCTGTACCGGCCGGGCCCGATGGGCATGAACTCGCACATCAACTACGCGGAGCGCAAGAACGGCCGGCAGGAGATCACGCCGATCCACAAGGAGCTCGAAGAGCCCCTGAAGGAGACGCTGGGCCTGACCTACGGCCTGATCGTGTACCAGGAGCAGGTGCAGAAGGCCGCGCAGATCGTCGCCGGCTACTCGCTCGGCGAGGCCGACGTGCTGCGCCGCGTGATGGGCAAGAAGAAGCCCGAGGAACTGGCGAAGAACTTCGTCCTCTTCCAGGAGGGCGCGAAGAAGAAGGGCTTCTCCGACCAGGCGATCCAGGCCCTGTGGGACGTCCTGGTCCCGTTCGCGGGCTACGCGTTCAACAAGGCGCACTCCTCCGCGTACGGCCTGGTCACCTACTGGACCGCGTACCTGAAGGCGAACTACCCCGCCGAGTACATGGCCGCGCTGCTCACCTCGGTCAAGGACGACAAGGACAAGTCGGCCGTGTACCTCAACGAGTGCCGGCGCATGAAGATCAAGGTCCTCCCGCCGGACGTGAACGAGTCGGTGCACAACTTCGCCGCCCAGGGCGACGACGTGATCCTCTTCGGCCTGGAGGCGGTCCGCAACGTCGGGTCGAACGTGGTGGAGTCGATCGTCCGGGCCCGCAAGGCGAAGGGGAAGTTCACCTCGTTCCCCGACTACCTGGACAAGATCGAGGCCGCCGCCTGCAACAAGCGGACGACGGAATCGCTGATCAAGGCCGGTGCCTTCGATCAGATGGGGCACACCCGCAAGGGGCTCACCGCCCAGTACGAGCCGATGATCGACAACGTCGTGGCGGTGAAGCGCAAGGAGGCCGAGGGGCAGTTCGACCTCTTCGGCGGCATGGGCGAGGGGGAGAGCGACGAGCCGGGCTTCGGCCTCGACGTCGAGTTCTCCACCGACGAGTGGGACAAGACGTATCTGCTCGCCCAGGAGCGCGAGATGCTCGGCCTGTACGTCTCCGACCACCCGCTCTTCGGCCTGGAGCACGTGCTCTCCGACAAGGCGGACGCGGGCATCGGCCAGCTCACCGGCGGTGACTTCGGGGACGGCGCGGTCGTCACGGTCGGCGGCATCATCTCGGGCCTCCAGCGCAAGATGACCAAGCAGGGCAACGCCTGGGCGATCGCGACCGTCGAGGACCTCGCCGGTTCCATCGAGTGCATGTTCTTCCCGGCGACGTACCAGCTGGTGTCCACGCAGCTCGTCGAGGACGCCGTGGTGTTCGTGAAGGGCCGCCTCGACAAGCGCGAGGACGTGCCGCGTCTGGTTGCCATGGAGATGCAGGTCCCCGACCTGTCGAACGCGGGGACCAACGCGCCCGTGATCCTCACGATCCCGGCCCTGAAGGTGACCCCGCCGATGATCAGCCGGCTCGGCGAGATCCTCACCAACCACCGGGGCGACAGCGAGGTCCGGATCAAGCTCCAGGGGCCGCGCAAGACCACCGTGCTGCGGCTCGACCGGCACCGGGTGAAGCCCGATCCGGCGCTGTACGGCGACCTGAAGGTGCTGCTCGGCCCGTCCTGCCTGGCCGGCTGACCGCACCGAGACACGCGCGAGGGGCGCACCCGGACTTCCGGGGGCGCCCCTCGCTGTGTGCCAACTGCCTTGCGAGTCGCCTCAGTTGTGACCGAAGCGGCGCTCGCGGTGCTTGCGGGCCACGTCGCCGGGGGTGGCCTCCACGGCGGACTTGGCCTGGGCCTCCATGGCCGAGGACTTGGCCTGCTCCTGGGGCTGAGCGGCTTCGGCCGCCGCCTTCTGCTGGTGGCGGTTCTGCTTACGGTTCTTGGCCATGGTGATCTGCCTCCTGCGGGGGATCTAGGGGCCAGGGCCGGCTTCAGATTCACACAGGCGGAGGAAGAACGCATTTCGGAGTATTACCGTTCGTAACGGGCGATCTTCGCGGGGTGCCCACCCCGAGTTCACGGCTTCCGCCACGCCGAAGATCCAGTTCGGGCCGTTAACCCCACCGCGGTCGGGCAGACTCGAAGGAAACCCGAAGCGAAGCCGCGGGAGTCGTCCCGCGGAGCGTGTCCGGACTGGTGGCAAGTCGGCGGAAAGAGGGTGGATCGCGTGGATCGTTGCATCGTTCTGGTGGATGCCGGATATCTGCTGGGAGCCGCGGCGAGCCTGCTCGCGGGCGAGCCGTCCCGCTCCCGGATTCATGTCGACCATGCCGCCCTCATCCAGGGGCTGCGCGAGCGCGCCGAGGCCGAGACCGGGCGGGAACTGCTGCGCATCTACTGGTTCGACGGGGCGCCCGACCGGGTGCCGCAGCCCGAGCACCGGAGGCTGCGGGTGATGCCGCGGGTCACCGTCCGGCTCGGCGCGCTGACCCGGTCCGACGGGCGGTGGGCGCAGAAGGGCGTCGACGCGGCGATGCACGCGGAGCTGACCGAGCTGGCCCGCAATCGCGCCTGCTCGGACATTGTGCTCGTGACCGGGGACGGGGATCTGCTGCCCGGCATGATGGCCGCCAAGGAGCACGGCGTCGCCGTCCACCTGTGGGCGGTGCAGGCCGCCGACGGCGACTACAACCAGTCCGAGGACCTGGTCGCGGAGGCCGACGAGCGGCGGGTGCTCGACCGGATCTGGATCACCAAGGCCGTACGCGCCAAGGAGCTCGGCGGGATCTGCGCCCCGCCGCCCGTGCCGCGCCCGGAGATCGCCGCGATCCTGTCCGCGCCGCTGCCCGAGTCCGCGCTGTCCTCCGCGGGGCGTTCCGAGGAGACCGGGGGCGCGGCGCCCGTGCAGCATGCGCCCGCCGGGCACGGTGACAACGGTGCGGGGGCTTCGCAGGCCTCGGAGGAGGAGCGGGCCGGTGGCGGCAAGGGCGTCCCCACGCCCAAGGACCTCGCCGCGTTGCGCGGGCCGGGGTCGGGGACGCAGGTCGCGCAGCATCCCGCGAACGCGACGCTGCGGTGGTCGTCCGACAAGGGGTGGGTCGAGCGGCCCGGGGGTGGTGGGGAGCCGGCCGATGTGGCGTCCTTGCCTACGTTGGCGCAGCTCACCACGGCGGAGCAGCGGTGGGCTGATCGCGAGGAGGACATCACCGCGATCGGCGGGGATCCGTACGAGGTCGGGCAGGTGTTCGCGCGGAGGTGGCGGGAGCGGTTGGGGGAGCAGACGGAGTTGCAGAAGCTGGCGACCATGTATCCGCGGGTGCCGCACCGGATCGACGGTGAGTTGTTGCGGTACGCGGCGCGGTTCGGGCTGCTCGCACACAAGGACGACCAGATCGACGAGCACGACCGGTATGCGATCCGGGCGGGGTTCTGGCGCGAGATCGACGTCCGGACGGCGGAACACGCGGCTGCGGGGGAGTAGGCGGCGGGTGGGGTGGGTGGGGTCGTGGTGCTGTTGCGCGGCGCCGGGGTTTTGTGGGCGGTGCCGGGGTCGGCGCTTGTCGTGAGGGGTGCGCGGGGCCGGGGTCTTTGAGCTGTGCCGGGGGCGGCGCCCGTCGTTCGTGTTGCGCGGCACCGGGGTGCCGCCTTGCCCACCCTGCCGCCCCAGGCGGCAGATTGCCCAAGGCGGGTGGGGTCGACCGTCACGGGTGGGGAACCTTGCTTGAGGCGGATTGCCCAAGGCGGTGGGCGTCGACCGTCAGGGGTGGGGAGGCGTTCCTGCGGTGGATTGCGCGAGGCGGCTGGCGGTACCCCGGTGGGCCGACGCCCCCGGAGGGGGCGGGTGGTGGGAGATGGGCGGAGGCCGGGCGATTGCCTGCGGGTGGGTAAATCAAGCCCCTGCGGCGATTGAGCAGCGGGGTCCGGGGCGGAGCCCCGAGTGCGTAACGCCGGTTCGGCCATTCCAGCCCCGCCGGCGATTGAGGCGCGGGGGCCGGGGCGGAGGCCCGGGGTGTAGGGGTGGGGGAGCCGGGTGTACGGCAGGCGTGGGAAATGTCCTGCCCCGCGTGCAATCGTGAACGCCGGACCCCGTAGGCTCCTTCCTCGTGAGTATGCGCACCGATGCCGTCGCCCCTAAGCGTCACGGGGGCGCTGTGGTGTGCGCGGTGCGGGGGCTCCACAAGACGTATCCCGCCTCGCGCGGGCGCCGTGGTGTGCCCGGTACCCCGGAGCTGCGGGCCACGGACGACGTGCGACTCGACATCCGGCGCGGGGAGATCTTCGGGCTCCTCGGGCCGAACGGGGCCGGCAAGTCCACCCTCGTACGGCAGCTGACCGGGCTGATGCGCCCCGACGCGGGAAGCGTCGAGATCCTCGGCCACGACATCGTGCGGCACCCTGAGCGCGCTTCCCGGATCCTCGCCTACCTGGGGCAGGAGTCGACCGCGCTCGATGAGCTGACCGTCGCGCTGGCCGCCGAGACCACTGGGCGGTTGCGGGGACTCCCGCTCAAGGACGCCCGGGCCGCGCGCGACGACGTACTCGACGAGCTGGGACTCACCGCGCTCGCCTCGCGGCCGATCAAGAAGCTGTCCGGCGGCCAGCGGCGGCTCGCCTGCTTCGCGTCCGCGCTCGTCGGGGAGCGGCCACTGCTCGTGCTCGACGAGCCGACCACCGGCATGGACCCCGTCGCCCGGCGCGCCGTCTGGGGCGCCGTCGACCGGCGGCGCGCCGAACGCGGCACGACCGTGCTGCTCGTGACCCACAACGTGATCGAGGCCGAGACCGTGCTCGACCGGGTGGCCGTGCTCGACCAGGGCCGCGTCATCGCCTGCGACACCCCCGCGGGCCTCAAGGAACGCGTCGCCGGCGAGGTGCGCGTGGAACTCGTGTGGCGCCAGGAGGCTCCGATGGAGCTCGACGAGGTGGCGCGGCTGCGCCCGCACGCCGTGGAATCGGGACGGCGCTGGTCGCTGCGGCTCGAACCGGACGCGGCCCGCTCCGCCGTCGCCGCCGTCACCGGCGGCCCGGCCTTCGACTTCCTGGACGACTTCACGCTCGCGACGCCGAGCCTGGAGGACGTGTACCTGGCGCTCGGCGGGAGCCGCAGCGGTGTGAAGGGCCTGGTGAAGGCATGAGCGTCGTTCCCACCGCTCCCGCGGTCGCCTCCGAGCTCGCGCCCGCGCGCCCCGCGCCCGCGCCGGGCCCCGCCGAGGAGACGCTCGCGCCCCGCGCCCGCTTCCTGCCCGCGCTCGCCGCCGTCTACCGGGCACAGCTCAGCCGGGCCCGCGTGGCCCGGATCCCGCTGCTGTTCGTGGCGACGTTCCAGAGCATCGGCATCATGATCCTGATGCGCGGCGTCGTCGAACAGGGCGGCCGTGAGGCGCAGGCCGTGGTGGCCGGTTCCGCGGTGCTCGTCGTCGCGTTCGTCGCGCTGAACCTGCTCGCCCAGTACTTCGGGCAGCTGCGGGCGGCCGGCGGGCTCGACCACTACGCGACGCTGCCGGTGCCGCCCGCTTCCGTGGTGCTCGGCGCCGCGGGCGCGTACGCCTCGTTCACCGTGCCGGGGACCGTGGTCACCGCGGTCGTCGGCTGCCTGATGTTCCAGCTGCCGCTCGCCCACCTGTGGGTGCTCGTCGCGGTGATCCCGCTGGCGGGGGCGGCTCTTGCCGGCCTCGGTGCCGCGCTCGGCCTGCTCGCGCCCCGGCCCGAACTGGCCACGCTGCTCGGCCAGTTGGGCATGTCCGCGGCGCTGCTGCTCGGCGTGCTTCCGGCCGACCGGATGCCGGAGTTCGTGCAGTGGGCGCGGGACCTGCTCCCGTCGACGTACGGGGTCGAGGCCTTCGCGCGTACCTTCGCCGCGCACCCCGACTGGGGCGTGGTCCTGCTCGACCTGGGCGTCTGCGCGGCTGTCGGCGTCGCCTCGCTGGCCGTGGCGACGTGGGCCTACCGTCGGGCCGCCGTCCGCTAGGGCCTGTCCGGAGTTCCCCCGCGGCGTCGCAACGCTGGGCACGCACGCTCACTGCGTTGCCGAAACGCCCGAATAGCTCCGCTATGAGGGCGCTCCGGTGCCTTGCGATCGCACGCACCCAGCGCCGCTCCTTGCTCCACGGGGGAACTTCAGACAGGCCCTGACGCGCCGCACAGCGACGCCTGGCACGATGGCAGTGTGACCGCACCGCTGACACCGCCACCCCATCAGCCCCCGCACAACAACGGGCACAGCAACCCCTGGCAGGCCCCCGACCCCATGACCGGACATCTGCCGCCCGCGCCCCAGGACCCCCAGGAGGACGGCCCCGGGCTCCGGGCCGAACTGCGCGAGGCCGCCGTCGTGACGGTCGGCGTCGCGGTGGTGGGGCTCGCGCTCGGCGCGCTGTGGCTGTGGCTCGCGCCCCGGGTCCCGCTGGTCTCGGACGCCTCGGCGGTCTACCTCAAGGACACCGAGGGCGAGCAGGCCATCGGCATCGACGGAACGTTCACCCTGCTCGGGCTCGCGTTCGGCGTCGTCACCGGTGCGGCCGTCTTCCTGTGGCGCAGGCGCGGGGGCGTTCCACTGGTGGTGGGGTTGGCCCTGGGCAGTCTGCTCGGTGGCGTGCTCGCCTGGCGGTTCGGCGTGTGGCTCGGGCCTGCGCAGAACGTTGCGGCGCACGCGAAGGCCGTTGGCAAGGGGGTGGTGTTTGATGCGCCCCTGGAGTTGAACGCCAAGGGCGCGTTGTTGGCGTGGCCGTTGGCCGGTTTGGTGGTGCACCTGGGCCTTACCGGCCTCTTCGGGCCGCGGGACCCGGATCCGTATTTTGCGACGCCCTACGGGGCGCAGGGGGACGGTGGGGCTTCGCCCACCACCTGAGCGGGCGGCTTGCCGTGTGGCTGTTCAATGCTGCCGGGTGCTGTCTGAGCGTGGTTTGCGCCCCGCGGCGGAGCCGCTGATCGACACAGCCCCGCGCCCCTCTTCGGCCAGATAGTCGCTGGGGCCCTCCCGGTCCACCAGGCGACTCAGCCTCGTCGGGATGTTGAAGCCGATCAGGATGATCACCAGCAGCGTGAGGGCGGACGTCAGGATCGCCAGGGACTGGCCCAGCGACATGCCCGAGGCCAGCCGTGCGCCGAGGACCGGGGCGACCGCGCCGCCCAGCGCGCCCACGTTGTACGTGAAGCCGAGGGACGCCGCGCGGGTCTCGGTCGGGAAGTGGCCCGCGATGTACTTGGGGAGCAGGCCCGAGATGCCCTGCATGCACGCGAGCATGCAGAACAGCAGGATGCCGAGCCCCACCGGGCTGTCGTGGACCGCGAACACCGGGAAGACGAAGGCGAGGCCGACGGTCAGCGTCACCGCGTACGCACGCCGCGTACCGAACCGGTCGCCGATGAAGCCCGCCACCACGCAGCCGACCGCCGTGCCGAAGCCCGCCCAGAAGAGGGCGTCGGTGACCTCGCCGGGGGAGTAGCCCAGCTCGGTCTTCAGGTACGTCGGCAGCAGCGCCTGCACCGGCCAGCTGTAGAGGAACGCGCAGAACACGGTCACCGTCAGCGCCACGTACAGCAGCCAGCGCTTTCGGCCGCCCAGCTGCACCGTGAAGGCCAGCAGACAGGCCGCCGCCACCACGGAGAGGATCGGCACCGCGCCCCCGCCGAGCGGCGTGAACACCGCGAACAGGGCGCCCGTCGCCACGATCACCAGCACCGTGTTGACCGTCGCGAGGCGGCGCGTGGCGAACAGCGGGCGGAACGGGTTGGGCCGCTGACCTGCGTCCGCCACCTGCTCCTGCCACTCCTCCGCCTCGGGCAGTGCCCGCCGCACCCACAGGGCGACCGCCACGGGGAACAGGCCGATGTAGAACAGCCAGCGCCACCCGTGGCCCGGGACCACGAGCCCGTACACCTCGGCCGCGAGGACGCCGCCGAGCGAGAAGCCGGAGATCAGGAAGCCCGACGCGCGGTTGCGCAGCTTCGCGGGCCAGCTCTCCAGGACGTACGTGGCGCTCGCGCTGTACTCGCCCGCCATGCCCATGCCGATCAGCAGGCGCGCGGTGAACAGGCTCGTGTAGTCCCACGCGAAACCGCAGGCGAACGTGCCGAACGAATAGAGCACGATCGAGACGACCATCGCCGCCTTGCGACCGAACCGGTCGCCGAGCGCGCCGAGGACCGCGCCGCCCAGCCAGCGCGTGATGAACGCGCCGGAGACCAGGCTCGCCTGCTCGACCGACGACAGGCCGAAGTCGTGGCCGATCTCGGTCAGTACGAGGGTGATCAGGACGAAGTCGAAGCCGTCGAGGAAGTAGCCGATCCAGGCGGCGAAGAAGGACTTCCACCGGGCGGGGCCGATGTCGGAGTACCAGCGGCCGGAGGCGGCCGCGGGGGTGGTGCCAGGAGTCATCGTCGAATCCAGGGGGCGCGTGGGAGGGGGGATCAGGCGGGCAGGAGGCCGGCCTCGACCAGGTGGCGGCGGACGTACGCGAACTCGGCCTCGCCGAGCGGGATCTGCGGCGCGGCCGTGGCGGGGCAGTCGATGACGCCCTGGAGGTGGACGGCGGCCTTGAACGCGCCGAGCGCCGAGGACGATCCGCCCATGACGGCCGGGTCGCCGGCGTCCGTGATCGCGAACAGCGCGGCGAGGCGGTTCTGCTCGGCGCGGGCCGCGTCCCAGTCGCCGGCGCGGGCGGCTTCGTAGAGCCGGACGTAGCCGTGCGCGTCCACGTTGCCGAGGCCCGGGACGACGCCGTCGACGCCCGCGAGGAGGGCGCCGTCCACGGTCAGTTCGGCGCCCGTGAACACCGAGAACGTGGGGGCCGCGGCGCGCAGCGGGGCGAGCAGGCGGCGCAGGGAGCCCTCGTCGCCACTGGAGTCCTTGAGGCCCGCGAGGGTGCCGTCGGCGGCCAGTTCGAGGATCGTGTCGCGGCTCAGCTTGCTGTGCACGGCGACCGGGATGTCGTACGCGAACAGGGGGAGATCCGCGCCGGAGCGAATCCGGCGGAAGTGGTTCGCGATCTCGGCCGGGTGCGTGCGTGTGTAGAACGGCGCGGTCGCCACGAGCGCGTCGGCGCCCGCCTTCACGGCGTCCTGCGCCCGCTCCAGGACCCGGGCCGTCGTCGTCTCGATGACGCCGGCGAGGACCGGGACCCGGCCCGCCGCGGCCTCGACGGCGGCTTCCAGGGCGGTGCGGCGCTGGGCGTCCGTGAGGTAGGCGGTCTCGCCGCTGGAGCCCAGCATGAAGAGCCCGTGCACCCCCGCGCCGATGAGATGCTCGGCGAGCCGCCGCACCGACGCGACGTCCACCTCGCCCTCGGCGGTGAGCGGGGTGACCAGCGGCGGAACGACGCCCCGGAAGGGGGCGGGGAGCGGGGCTCGGAGAGTCATGGCGGTGGTCTCCAGGGTTAACTGATGGTGTACGGAGATGGGACGTAGGATGTCCTACGTCCTGGAGGTGACAGTGCTCCACCGTCGAGCACACTGTCAAGGGTTCGAAGAGCCCGGCAGAGCACGGGGAAGATCACAGGAGGGGCCTGGATGCGAGCGCTGGTCGCGGACGACGCGCAGCAGAAGATCAAGGAATTCATCGTCGAGGGCGGTCTCGGCCCCGGCGATCCGCTGCCGACCGAGACCGAGCTGATGGAGCGGTTCTCGGTCAGCCGCAACTCGCTGCGCGAGGCCCTGAAGTCGCTTCAGGCCAAGCACATCGTGGAGATCAGGCGCGGGTTCGGGACGTACGTCGGGTCGATGTCGCTCGAGCCGCTGATCGACGGACTCGCGTTCCGCACCGTCGTCGGGCACCGCAGGGGTGAGGACAGCCTGCTCGAACTGCTGCAGATGCGGGAGGCGCTGGAGGCGGGCCTGATGAGCAGCCTCGTGGGCCGGCTCGGCGAGGCGGAGCTCGATGTGCTCGACGGGCTCGTACGGCGGATGCACGAGGAGGTCGCCGGGGGCGGGGCGATCGACGCCGCGACCGACCGGGAGTTCCATCTCGCGCTGTACGGGCCGCTGGCGAACCGGCTGCTCAGCGAGTTGCTCGACGCGTTCTGGAGCGCCTTTCACCAGTCGCGGGCGCAGGACATCGGGCGCGCCCCCGAGAACGCGGACGGCGCGGAGCTGGCCCGGATGCACGGCCGGATCGTCGACGCCGTGCGGGCCGGGGACGCGGAGGCCGCGGAGGCCGCCGTGCATTCGCACTTCGACGACATCCGCGGCCGGTTGAGCAAACGGTGAGCGTCAGAGCCCGTGAGCGGGCTCTCAGGCGGGCCGGTGCCCGTGGTTGGCCTTGCCCTTTTTGATCCGCCACTTGCGCTTGCGCGTCTTCTTCGACATGTCCTGGGTGTCTAGTCGAAGCGGCGGGGTACGTCGAGGGGTCACGCACGACCGACAGGGGCGAGCACGGCATCCGTGAGCGCCGCCAAGTCCCTTGCCGCCAGCTCGACTTCGAGCCCGCGGCGCCCCGCCGAGACACAGATCGTGTCGTGCTTCTCGGCGGAGGAGTCGATGACCGTACGCAGCTTCTTGCGCTGCCCGAGCGGCGAGATGCCCCCGCGTACGTACCCGGTCGTGCGCTCGGCGAGCGCCGGGTCGGCCATGGTGGCGCGCTTGCCGCCGACCGCCGCCGCGAGCGCCTTCAGGTCGAGCTGGCCCGCCACCGGCACGACGCCGACGACGAGCGCGCCGTCCACGTCCGCGACGAGCGTCTTGAACACCCGGTCCGGGGACACGCCCATGGCCTCCGCGGCCTCCTCGCCGTACGAGGCGTGCGCGGGGTCGTGCTCGTAGGAGTGGACGGTGAAGGCGGTGCCCGCGGTGGTGAGGGCGACGGTCGCGGGCGTACCGCCGGACTGGCTCTGCTGCTTCTTGCTCTTCTTCGCCAACGTGCCGATTCCCTGCGTGAATTGAGTGGACGTCAGTTGAGGCTGGTCGACTGCCGGGTGAGCTCCGTCGCCGGCAGCGACGGCAGATGGCGGATGATCGCCGTCTCCGCGCGCAGCAGCGTCAGCTCCTCGCGCAGCCGGGACACCACGTCCTCGGCCTCCAGCAGATGCTGCTTCGTCGGCACGTCGAGGACCGCGGCCGCCGCGACCAGATACGACACCACCGACGGCTCGTCCGGCAGCTCCGCGCCCGTCGTCAGCGAGCGCTCACGGGCGCCCGCGAGGCGCTTCTGGTACGAGCGGAACGCGCGTAGTACGCCCTCCGCGAGGGCGCCCGCCTCCTCGCCGTCCTCCTCGGGCAGCTCCTCCACCTCGGCCGTCAGATACGGGCCCGAGGCGTCGACCGAGTGCAGCTTCACCCGGCGCGTGCCCGTGGCCAGCACCTCGTAGCTGCCGTCCGCGCGCTCCCTGATCGTCGCGGCGTCCGCGATGCAGCCGACGGCGTGGAAGGACGTGATGGGGTCGTCGCCGAAGCCCGCGGCCGGGCCCGCGCCCGCCTCCTTCGTGGTCACCTCGTCGGGCATGCCGGACGCGCTGGGCGCGACCTCGTGGCCGTCGCGGATCGCGACGACCACGAACTGGCGGGGCTCGTCCGAGGTGGACGGCTCGGTGTCGGGCTCCGACGGATCGTCGGGCGACGCCTTCAACAGGTCGCGCATCATGGCGCGATAGCGCTCCTCGAACACGTTCAGCGGGAGCACGAGTCCCGGGAACAGCACCGAGTTGAGCGGGAACAGCGGAAGTCGGACGGTGGTCACGTCGGTCAAGCGTAATGGTCGTCGGAGCGGACCGGTCCGCCGCGCAGCGGCATCGTCGCCGCGACTTCGAGGCGGACCTGTCCGCGCAGCTCCATGAAATGGCCCAGCGGGTCGTCCGTGAGCCGGTCCCAGGGGAACGATGTCGCGTACGGGCCGATGAGCCGCAGCTGCTCGAGGGCGTCCTCCCAGCGTTCGAGTTCGACCAGTACGCAGGTCAGCAGGTTGCGCACTTCGGCGGGCCACGGGTCCGAGGGCTCGTACGAGCGGGAGAGCTCCACGGCGAGGTCGACGGCGGCGTCCAGGCGGGCGCGGGGGATGCCGGTCCGCGGGGCGCCCGATGTCAGATACGCGAGGGCCGCGCGGGCCGGGAGTGCCTGGAGGAGCGAGCCCGGCAGGGCGTCCTGCGCGGCGCGCTCGGCGAAGTCGAAGCACTCGCGGTGCGAGCCGTACCAGGCGGCCGACAGGTACTGCAGGGCCGCGACGTGGCAGCCGTAGTGGTGCGGGGAGCGGCGCACCGCCCGCGCCCACAGCTGCTCGAACTCGGTGTGCGGGGCGTTGGTGCCGCGGGCGTGGTCCAGGGCGATGCGCCAGGGGACCGGGTCGCGGGGGTCGGACTCGGCCGCGGCCAGGATCAGCGGGGTGACCTCGCGCAGGAGCTCGGCGTGGGCGGGGGCGGCGAGGGCGCGGGTGACGGCGAGTTCGGCCTTGACGAGGAGCAGGTCGGGGTCGTGCGGGGACGCCTCCTGCCAGTTCTCGAACCACTCGGGGCGGGCGGCGGCGAACGCGGCGAGGCGCTGCACGCCGCGGTCCCGGTTCTCCCACTCGGCGGCCTCGCGGGTGAGGGCGAGGGCCTTCGCGGCGGGGCCGTGGTCGCCGCGGCCGGCCGCGACGAGGGCCGGGGCGAGGCGGTCGTCCGGGGCGTCGAGGAGGAGTTCCTCGTCCGGGGGGAGGCCGATTCCCAGGGAACCGGTGTGGCGGAGCATGCGGGTGGTGCGGATGAGGGCGCGCAGGAATGGCACGGGGCCTCCTTCTGCGCGTGGGACGGGGTTGCGGGTCTGCGGTGGATTGACGGCTGGGGTGGGCGGAAGGTTGCACGGGGTGGCGGGGTTCTTTGCCGTGTCTTGGCCGGGGCCGTCGTGATCGCTTGCGCGGCACCGGGGGCCGCCTTGCCCACCCTGCCGCCCAAGGCGGCAGATTGCCCAAGGCGGCGGCGCCGAGGAATGTCGCTAGCTTCTGCGGAGCAGTCGCGTTGCGCCCGCTGCCACCGTCGTCGCCAGGATCCAGCCCAGGAGGACCAGGATCGCCGAGGCCCACTGCCAGGGGCCGCGGAGTTGCCAGCTGCCGGCCTGGCCGAGGTCGATGACGGGGAGGAGCAGGTCGAGGGTGAAGAGGGCCGGGTCCCAGACCGGGCCCTCGCCGGGCTTGATGCGCGGGTGCGGGGCCTGGGAGAAGGCGATCGCGCTGAGCGCCCAGACGACCGCCATCCACAGCGCGGCCCGGCCGGGCCGGTACCCGTACGCCACCGTCCAGTCCTGGATGTAGCCCCACACCTTCGCCGCGATCGGCAGCGTCTCGCGGCGCCTGCGCTGCTTGGCGAGCAGCACCTCGCGCGCGTCGGAGTCCTCGCCGCTGTTGCGCAGCACCGTGGCCAGCTGCTCGTACGGCTCCGGGCTGTACTCGGGTGTCGCGGCGGCGAGCCAGTCGAGGCGGCGGGCGAGGGGGAAGGGGCCGGACGCGACGAGGTTCTCGTACTGGAATCCGCCGAGGCGGAGCTGGCCGGGGCCCGGCCAGCTGGTCGATCTGTCGACCAGGTTCGTCGCCCGCGCGCCGGACAGCACGATCCGGCCGCGCTCCGGCTTTTCGCAGAGGAAGCGCAGCTCCGGGGTCTGGACGCGGCGCATGGAGACCTCCTGCTCGTTCTCCATCGTGAAGCGCGCCGAGTCCAGGTCGAGCGCGTCGCCGAACCGGCCGTCGTCGAGCCGCACCCCGCCCACGCACTCGAAGCGCTGCACGCGGGTGCCGCGGGCGGGCGTCATGCCGCCGTTGAGGAGCGGGCCGCCGAGCGCGGCGGGGCCGAGGTACAGCGTCCGCTCGACCGACATCTGCGGAGCGTTCAGGGCCCAGCGGCCCCGGCTGCTGTTCAGCCTGGCGCCGCGCAGCGACAGCGAGACGCCGACCGTCGCGCTGCGCAGTCTCAGCTCGCCGTGCGTCTCGAGCAGTTCAGCCTGGAGGTCCTGGCCGATCGTGAGCCCGTCCGCCATGATCGACTTCCCGCGCCGGTCGCTGAACACGACGGCCTGGTTGAGCAGCAGGTCCGTGCCGATGTGCGCGTCCGTGAGCCGGATCCCGTTGTGGAAGCGGCAGCGGGCGAGGTGAAGATCGCCCTCCGTGTGCACCCGGGCGCCCTCCAGGCGGGGCACCGAGCAGCCGATGAGCCGCACGGTCGTGAAGTGCGCCTCCGGAAGGAGCACCTCCTTCTCGAAGCGGCAGCCCTTCATCTCCAGGTACGGGACGACGTTGCCGCCCGCGAGGTCGAAGACGTCCGTGATCTGTACGCCCTGGAGCTTGAGCGAGGAGACCCGCCCGTCGAGCGCCGGCGGCCCGTCGAGCAGCAGCCACGCCACGATGCGCGCCCGCACGCTGCGCTCCGGGCCCCAGGGGTGCCCGCCGTGCGGATCGTCCCGCCCGCTGTCCCCGGTGCGCAGGTCGTAGACGCTTCCGTTGCGGAACGCCTGCCACATCCCCACCTCGGTGGCGGTCAGCCCGTCCGGCACGTCCCCGTTGCCATTGCCGGTCGTCCCCTCGACCACGCTGTTCTGCCTCCCCCGTGCCACCCGCTGGTTCGTACAACTGTTCATGCCCGCTCTGTGACCGTCTGAACACTTGCGGTGACGCCGCCCTGCGGGTATCAGCCACTGATACAGGGCGCCGAGCGTAAACCCGCATCTGAGAGAATTGTTCTGTGATCTCTCGAATCGATCTGCGCGGCGCCGCCCTCCCCGAGGGCCAGGCCCTGCGCTCGCTGCTGCCCCGAGCCGACTTCGATGTCTCGGCCGCCCTGGAGAAGGTGCGCCCGATCTGCGAGGACGTGCATCATCGTGGCGACGCGGCGCTGATCGAGTACGGGGAGAAATTCGACGGAGTGAAGCTGGAATCCGTACGGGTTCCGGCCGAGGCCATCGACAAGGCGCTCGCCGATCTCGACCCCGCCGTGCGCGCCGCCCTGGAGGAGTCCATCCGCCGGGCCCGCATCGTCCACCGGGAGCAGCGCCGCGGCAGTCACACGACGCAGGTCGTGCCCGGCGGCTCCGTCACCGAGAAGTGGGTGCCGGTCGAGCGCGTCGGCCTGTACGCGCCCGGCGGCCGGTCCGTCTACCCGTCGTCCGTGATCATGAACGCCGTACCGGCGCAGGAGGCGGGCGTCGAGTCGATCGCGCTCGCGTCCCCGCCGCAGAAGGAATTCGGCGGCCTCCCGCACCCGACGATCCTCGCCGCCTGCGCGCTGCTCGGCGTCGACGAGGTGTACGCGGTCGGCGGCGCCCAGGCCGTCGCCATGTACGCGTACGGCACGGAGTCCTGCGCCCCGGCGAACATGGTGACCGGCCCCGGCAACATCTGGGTGGCCGCCGCCAAGCGCTACTTCACGGGCCGCATCGGCATCGACGCCGAGGCAGGACCGACCGAGATCGCGGTCCTCGCGGACGGAGCCGCCGACCCCGTGCACGTCGCCTCCGACCTGATCAGCCAGGCCGAGCACGACCCGCTCGCGGCCGCCGTCCTCGTCACGGACTCTCCCGAACTCGCCGAGGCCGTCGAGAAGGAGCTGGAGCCGCAGGTCGCGGCCACCAAGCACATCGAGGACCGGATCGTGCCCGCCCTCAAGGGGCAGCAGTCCGCGGTCGTGCTCGTCGACTCGCTCGACGACGGCCTCAAGGTCGTCGACGCGTACGGGGCCGAGCACCTGGAGATCCAGACCGCCGACGCCTCGGCCGTGGCCCAGCGCGTCAAGAACGCGGGCGCGATCTTCGTCGGGCCGTGGGCGCCCGTCTCCCTCGGCGACTACGCGGCCGGGTCCAACCACGTGCTGCCGACGGGCGGCTGCGCCTGCCACTCGTCCGGCCTGTCCGTCCAGTCCTTCCTGCGCGGCATCCACATCGTCGACTACACGAAGGACGCCCTCGCCGAGGTCGCGGCCACCGTGGTGACGCTCGCCGACGCAGAGGACCTGCCCGCGCACGGCGCGGCGATCAAGGCCCGTTTCGGGTGGAAGGTGCCACAGAGCAAGTGACCAGGATCGACGACCTTCCCGTACGCGAGGAACTGCGCGGCAAGTCCCCTTACGGTGCACCGCAGTTGGACGTCGCCGTCCGGCTGAACACGAACGAGAACCCGTACCCGCTGCCCGAGCCGCTCGTGCAGCGGATCGCCGAGCGCGTCGCCGACGCGGCCCGCGAGCTCAACCGCTACCCGGACCGGGACGCGGTCGAGCTGCGCACGGAACTCGCCACGTACCTGACCCGTACGACCGGCTACGAGGTCACGTACGAGCAGGTGTGGGCGGCCAACGGGTCGAACGAGGTGCTCCAGCAGCTCCTCCAGGCCTTCGGTGGCCCCGGCCGTCTGGCGCTCGGCTTCGAGCCCTCGTACTCGATGCACCCGCTGCTCGCCCGCGGCACCAACACCGGCTGGGTGAGCGCCCCGCGCCGCGACGACTTCTCGCTCGACGTGCCGGCCGCCGTCGAGGCGATCCGCACGCACAAGCCGCACGTCGTCTTCATCACCAGCCCCAACAACCCCACCGGCAACGCGGTCGCGGCCGAGGACGTCCTCGCGCTGTACGAGGCCGCCGGGCCGGACGCGATGGTGATCGTCGACGAGGCGTACACCGAGTTCAGCCACGGCACCTCGCTGCTGTCGCTCCTCGAGGGCCGCCCGAACCTCGTCATCTCGCGGACGATGTCCAAGGCCTTCGGTGCCGCCGGTCTTCGGCTCGGCTACCTCGCCGCCGACCCGGCCGTGGTCGACGCCGTCCAACTGGTGCGCCTGCCCTACCACTTGTCGGCCGTGAACCAGGCGACGGCGCTCGCCGCCCTGGAGTACACCGACACGCTGCTCCAGTACGTGGAGCAGCTGAAGGCCGAACGCGACCGTGTCGTCGGGGAGTTGGAGGGGCTCGGCTTCGACGTCACCGTCGCCGACGCCAACTTCATCCAGTTCGGCGTCTTCGAAGACCCCCATGCGGTCTGGCAGTTCATCCTCGACCGCGGCGTCCTGATCCGTGACAACGGAGTCCCCGGACGACTGCGCGTCACCGTCGGCACCCCCGAAGAGAACGACGCGTTCCTGGACGCGGCCCGCGAAGTAAAAAAGGAGTTCGGCGCATGAGCCGCGTAGGACGTGTTGAACGTACGACCAAGGAGACCTCGGTCCTCGTCGAGATCGACCTCGACGGCACCGGCAAGGTCGATGTCGCGACCGGGGTCGGCTTCTACGACCACATGCTCGACCAGCTCGGCAAGCACGGCCTGTTCGACCTCACGGTGAAGACCGAGGGCGACCTGCACATCGACTCGCACCACACCATCGAGGACACCGCCCTCGCCCTCGGCGCCGCCTTCAAGCAGGCGCTCGGCGACAAGGTCGGCATCTACCGGTTCGGCAACTGCACCGTGCCGCTCGACGAGTCGCTCGCCCAGGTGACGGTCGACCTGTCGGGACGCCCGTACCTCGTGCACACCGAGCCCGAGAAGCTGGCGCCGATGATCGGCGAGTACGACACGACGATGACCCGGCACATCCTGGAGTCCTTCGTCGCGCAGGCCCAGATCGCGCTGCACGTCCACGTCCCGTACGGGCGCAACGCGCACCACATCGTCGAGTGCCAGTTCAAGGCCCTCGCGCGCGCCCTGCGCTACGCCAGCGAGATCGACCCGCGCGCGGCCGCCGCCGGGATCCTCCCGTCCACGAAGGGCGCGCTGTGAGCGGCCTGTCGGCGGTACTGATCTTCGTCGGCCTCTTCCTCGCCGGCGGCGCCTGGTCCTTCCACAAGCAAGAACTGCCCAAGAGCGTCGTGGTGCTGATGGGAATCGGTTCCGCGATGTGCCTCGTCGCCGGAATCCTGCGGTTGGAGTGGCTCTACTGATGTCGGCCGACAACACCAAGAGCGTCGTCGTCTTCGACTACGGCTTCGGCAATGTGCGCTCCGCCGAGCGCGCCCTGGCCCGCGCGGGCGCCGACGTCGAGATCACCCGCGACTTCGACAAGGCCATGAACGCGGACGGGCTGCTCGTGCCCGGCGTCGGCGCGTTCGCCGCCTGCATGAACGGTCTGAAGGAGGCGCGCGGCGACTGGATCGTCGGCCGCCGCCTCGCCGGCGGCCGCCCCGTGATGGGCATCTGCGTCGGCATGCAGATCCTGTTCGCGCGCGGCATCGAGCACGGCGTGGAGGCGGAGGGCCTCGACGAGTGGCCCGGCGTCGTCGAGCCGCTGAAGGCCGACGTCGTCCCGCACATGGGCTGGAACACCGTGGACGCGCCGCAGGGATCCCAGCTGTTCGCGGGCGTCGACACCGACGAGCGCTTCTACTTCGTGCACTCGTACGCCGTGCAGAACTGGGAGCTCGAAGTCCACAACCCGTCCATGCGTGCGCCCAAGGTGACCTGGTCCACGCACGGCGGCCCGTTCGTCGCCGCCGTCGAGAACGGCGCGCTGTGGGCGACGCAGTTCCACCCCGAGAAGTCCGGCGACGCCGGAGCGCAGCTGCTGAAGAACTGGATCTCCGTACTGTGAGCGTGAACCCTGTGGGCAACAAGCTCGAACTCCTCCCCGCCGTCGACGTCCGCGACGGCCAGGCCGTCCGCCTCGTGCACGGCGAGTCCGGCACCGAGACCTCCTACGGCTCCCCGCTGGAGGCGGCCCTCGCCTGGCAGCGCTCCGGCGCCGAGTGGCTGCACCTGGTCGACCTCGACGCCGCGTTCGGCACCGGCGACAACCGCGCCCTGATCTCCGAGGTCGCCAAGGCCATGGACATCAAGGTCGAGCTGTCCGGCGGCATCCGCGACGACGACTCGCTCGCCGCCGCCCTCGCCACCGGCGCCACCCGCGTCAACATCGGCACCGCGGCCCTGGAGGACCCCGAGTGGGTCGCCAAGATCATCGCCGAGCACGGCGACAAGATCGCGGTCGGCCTGGACGTGCGCGGCACGACGCTGCGCGGCCGCGGCTGGACCCGCGACGGCGGCGACCTGTACGAGACGCTGGAGCGCCTCAACAACGAGGGCTGCGCCCGCTACGTCGTCACGGACATCGCCAAGGACGGCACGCTCCAGGGTCCGAACCTGGAGCTGCTGAAGAACGTCTGCGCGGCCACCGCCCGCCCGGTCGTCGCCTCCGGCGGCGTGTCCTCGCTCGACGACCTGCGCGAGATCGCATCGCTCGTCCCGCTCGGCGTCGAGGGCTCCATCGTCGGCAAGGCGCTCTACGCGAAGGCGTTCACGCTGGAGGAGGCGCTGGAGGCGGTCTCCGTATGACGCTCGCCGTCCGAGTCATCCCCTGCCTCGACGTGGACAACGGCCGCGTCGTCAAGGGCGTCAACTTCCAGAACCTGCGCGACGCGGGCGACCCCGTCGAGATGGCGAAGGTCTACGACGCCGAGGGCGCCGACGAGTTGACCTTCCTGGACATCACCGCGTCCTCCGGCAACCGCGAGACCACGTACGACGTGGTGCGCCGCACGGCCGAGCAGGTCTTCATCCCGCTCACCGTCGGCGGCGGCGTGCGCACCGCCGAGGACGTCGACAAGCTGCTGCGCGCCGGCGCGGACAAGGTGGGGGTCAACACCGCCGCCATCGCCCGCCCGGACCTCATCCGGGAGATCGCCGAGCGCTTCGGCCGCCAGGTGCTGGTCCTGTCGGTGGACGCGCGCCGCACTCCTGAGGGCTCCTTCGAGGTGACGACGCACGGCGGACGCAAGTCGGCCGGCATCGACGCCGTCGAATGGGCGCACCAGGCCGCCGAGTTGGGCGCGGGCGAGATCCTGCTCAACTCGATGGACGCCGACGGCACCAAGGACGGCTACGACATCGAGATGATCGAGGCCGTACGTAAGCACGTGTCGGTGCCGGTCATCGCGTCGGGTGGTGCGGGCAAGCTGGAGCACTTCCCGCCGGCCGTCGCCGCGGGCGCGGACGCGGTGCTCGCCGCGTCCGTCTTCCACTTCGGCGACCTCCGCATCGGCGAGGTCAAGGGCACGCTGCGCGAGGCGGGACACCCCGTCCGCTGATTTCCCACGGGATCATCGACTCCACTACGAGACCGGTGATTTCGCCGATGCGGGTGAGGCGGAACCGGCGCCACCGTGGTCGCTGTCAGTGAGTGACCACGGCGGCGCCCTCGGGACGGGCTCCGCCCCTCCGAGAGGAACCCGTCATCGTGCAGCAGCACAGAAGTGCGGCGCCCCCCGTGCACGCCGGGCGAGCCGCGAACAAGTTCCGAACCCGCCTGATCCGTACGGGACTTGCCACCCTGCTGGCCCTCGGCGGCCTCGCCACCCAGCAGGCCCTGACCGCCGAGGCGGCCGAGAACCCCTACGAGCGCGGCCCCGCCCCCACCGTCTCCAGCATCGAGGCCTCGCGCGGCTCCTACGCCGTCTCGCAGGCCAACGTGTCGTCGCTGAGTGTGAGCGGCTTCGGCGGCGGCACCATCTACTATCCGTCGTCGACGGCGGACGGCACGTTCGGCGCCGTCGTGATCTCGCCGGGCTACACGGCGTACCAGTCGTCGATCGCCTGGCTGGGCCCGCGCCTCGCCTCGCAGGGCTTCGTCGTCTTCACGATCGACACCAACACCACGCTCGACCAGCCGGACAGCCGGGGCCGCCAACTCCTTTCCGCCCTCGACTACTTGACCCAGCAGAGCTCGGTGCGCGGCCGCATCGACAACAGCAGGCTCGGCGTCATGGGCCACTCCATGGGCGGCGGCGGCACGCTGGAGGCCGCCAAGAGCCGTCCCTCGCTCCAGGCCGCGATTCCCCTGACCGGCTGGAACCTCGACAAGACCTGGCCCGAGGTCAAGACGCCGACGCTCGTCGTGGGCGCCGACGGCGACACCATCGCGCCGGTCGCCTCGCACTCCGAGCCCTTCTACCAGAGCCTGCCGAGCTCGCTCGACAAGGCGTACCTGGAGCTGCGCGGCGCCTCGCACTTCACGCCGAACTCGTCCAACACCACGATCGCCAAGTACAGCATCTCGTGGCTCAAGCGGTTCATCGACAACGACACCCGGTACGAGCAGTTCCTCTGCCCGCTGCCGAGTTCGAGCCTGACGATCGCGGAGTACCGGGGCAACTGCCCGCACACGTCGTGACGTTGTGATGTCGTGACGTCGTAAGGTTTCGACGTCATGAGGTTCTGACGTCCTGTGCGGTGGCACAGGACACCAATGCGCCGGTTGGGTTTCCTCCCAACCGGCGCTGCGCTTGCGGCGATCCGTACCTAGAGTGGATCAAGTGAGCGGAAGAACCGTCCTGTTGCTTGCCGCCGCCGCGTACGAGGCCGACCCCGAGGGGCCCGGCGTCGACGCGGGGCTCGTGCTGCGGGCCGCCGCGGCGGCCGGGCTCGGCGCGGATGCCCTGGACGCGGCCGAGCGGGCGGGCCTGAGGCGCGATCCGGACGGCCGGCTGCGGCTGCAGGGGCGGCGCAGGCTCTACGAGGCCGTGCAGCCGGAGCGGCGCAGGGCCGCGCACCGGTTGCTCGCCGCCGCGGCGACGGGGGAGCGGCAGCGGTCGGCGGGGCTGCTGCACCGGTCGCTCGGCGCGGCTTATCCGGACCCGGGGCTCGGCGCGGAGCTGGCGGCGGCGGAGGGCGCGCCCCACGGGGAGCGCTGCACGGCGCTCGCCCACGCGGCAGGACTCGCCGAGGATCCCGCGGTCCGCGCCGAGTGGCTGGTCGCGGCGGCGGACCACGCGAGGCTTGCGGGCCGCCCGCACCGGGCGCGTGAACTCCTGCACCAGGTGGGCGAGTTCGGTGACCTGGCGGGCCTTGACGCCGTACGGGGACGCGCCGCTCTGATCCGGGGCCTGCTGGCGCTGCGCGACGGTCCCGTGGCGGACGCCCGTGAATCCCTGTTGCTGGCGGCCCGCCTCTGCGCACAGCCGGCCGCCCTCGAAGCGCGCCTCGGCGCGGCGGAGGCGTCCTGGGCGCTGGGGGACTCGGAGGGATACCGGGAGGCGGTCGAGCACGGAGGGCGTGCGCGCCTGGCGGATTCCGCCCTCGACTACCGGGTCGGCATGGCCGCGTCCCTCGGGGAGCGGGCCGGAGTGGGGCGGGTTGCGCTGCGGCGGGTCGTGGCGCGGTCCGCCGGGGAGCGGGAGCCGGCCGCGCTGCTGATGGCCGGGGCCGCCGCGCTCGTCGCCGGGGACGTGGACGCGGCCTGCCGCCTCGGCAGCCGTGCGCTCGCCGCCGCGCGGGACCGGGACGCGGGGGCCGAACTGCCGCGCGCCCTGGAGCTGCTCGCCTACGGTGAGCTGCGCTCCGGGCGGCACGTACGGGCTCGCGCCCATGCCGAGGAGGGGGTGCGGGCCGCGGTCGCCGCGGGGCAGCGCAACGTGCTCGCGCATCAGCACGCCGTCCTCGCGCTCGTCGCCTCGCTCGACCGTGACGTCGACACCGTCGCCCGGCATGCCGCCGCCGCGCAGCACGTCGCCGATCGGCACGGGCTGGTGCAGGCCGCGACGCTCGCCCAATGGGCGCTCGCCCGGGCCGACTTGGCGCGCGGCGACGCGGCGCGGGCGGCCGCCCGGCTCGGGCCGCTCGTCGGTCCCGGTCCACGGCGGGGGCACTTCGGCATCCGGATGCTGGCCGTGCCCTGCCTGGTGGAGGCGGCGGTGCTCGCGGGGGAGCCGGGTGGGGCGCAGGCCGCGGTCGGCGAGTTCATGGTGTGGGTCGAGCGCGGCCACGACCCGATCGCTCCGGCGCAACTCGCCCGCTGTATGGCCCTGTTGGCGATGGGTGACCCGGTCGTGGCCGAGTCCCGCTTCGAGGAATCCCTGGCCCGGCACGAGCGGATGGGCGGCGACTTCGAGCGGGCCCGCACTCTTGCCCTGTACGGCAAGTGGTTGCGCCGCACGCGACGTCCGGCTCGCGCGCGTACGTTGCTGCGTGACGCGCTGGTTGCCTTCGAGCGGTGCGGGGCGACGGTCTGGGCCGTGCAGATGGCGGCGGAGTTGCGGGCCACGGGGGAGTTGTCGGACGACACGGAACCGCCGGGACGGCTGGCCGAGTTGACGCCTCAGCAGTTGCGGATCGCCCGCTGCGTCGCGAAGGGCGACACCAATCGGGAGGTCGCCCGACGGCTCTCGGTGAGCCCCCGCACGGTGGACCACCACCTCCGCAACGTCTTCGCCCAACTGGGCATTCGCTCCCGCGTGGAGCTGGCGCGTTTGGTGGATCGGACGGAGGCGGCGGGCCGCGCGTGAGCGCGTCGCGCGCGGGTCGCGGGTAACTGGTGCGCGGCGCCGGGGTCTTGGGTCCGTGCCGTGGTCGACGCCTCCCGTCCTGGTCGCGCGGAGCCGGTCCTGGTCCAGCTGGGCCGGGGTGGGCGCCCTCGCGCTCGGCACACGGCACCGGCCCCTGTCCGGCTGCGCCGGTGCCCGCTCATCTCCCGCCCCTCCCGCCCCCTCCGGGGGCTTTGGCCCGTCCGGGGCCCGGTTGCTGTGCCGGGGCCGGGGCCTCCGGTCCTGGTTGCGCGGCACCGGATCTTGGGGCTTAGCCGGGGTGGACGCCCTTGCGCTCAGCGTCGGGCACCGGCCCCTGTCCGGCTGCGCCGCTGCCCGCTCATCTCCCACCCGCCCGCACCCTCCGGGGGCTTCGGCCTGCCCGGGGCCGGGTTGCTGTGCCGTGGTCAGCGCCTGTCGTAGCTGTTGCGCAGCACCGGGGTGCCGCCGTGCCGTGGTCGGCGCCTCCCGTCCTGGGTGCGCGGCACAGGTCCTTGTCCGGCGGTGCCGGGGGTGGGGGCCCTCGCGCTCGGCACACGGCGCCGGCCCCTGTCCGGCTGCGCCGCTGCCCGCTCATCTCCCACCCACCCGCCCCCTCCGGGGGCTTTGGCCCGTCCGGGGCCCGCGGGGCCGGCGCCTCCGGCCCTGGTTGCGCGGCACCGGGTCTTGAGGCTTAGCCGGGGTGGGCGCCCTTGCGTTCGGTGCGCGGCGCCGGCCCCTGTCCGGCTGTGCCGGTGCCCGCTCATCTCCCACCCTCCCGCCCCTCCGGGGGCTTTGGCCCCTCCGGGGCCCGGTTGCTGTGCCGGGGTCGGCGCCTGTCGTAGCTGTTGCGCAGCACCGGGATGCCGTCGTGCCCGGGCCAGCGCCTCCGGTCTTGGTTGCGCGGCACCGAGTCTTGGGGCTGTGGCGGGGTGGGCGCCCTTGCGTTCGGCGCGAGGCGCCGGTCCCTGTCCGGCTGCGCCGGTGCCCGCTCATCTCCCTCCCTCCCGCCCCCTCCGGGGGCTTGGGCCCGTCCGGGGCCGGGTTGCTGTGCCGGGGCCGAGGCCTGTCGTGAGGGGTGCGCTGCACCGGGGTGCCGCCTTGCCCACCCTGCCGCCCCAGGCGGCAGCTTGCCCAAGGCGGCGACGGTCGACCGCAGAGGGTCAGGAGCCGTGCTTGCGGCGGATTGCCCATGGCGGGGGCGGTTGACCGTAACGGGTGGGGAGCCGCCCCAGGCGGCAGCTTGCCCAAGGCGGCGACGGCCGACCGCTGAGGGGGGGGAGCGTGCCGGGCGGCAGATTGCCCAAGGCACGTACGGCCGATCGCAGAGGGTGGGGAGCCGTGCTTGCGGCGGATTGCCCATGGCGGGGGCGGTTGACCGTAACGGGTGGGGAACCGTGCCAGGCGGCAGATTGCCCAAGTCGGCGACGGTCGACCGCAGAGGGTGGGGAACCGCGCTTGGGGCGGGTTGCCCGAGGCGCGTGCGGTCGACCGCAACGGGCAGGGAGCCGTGGTGGGCGTTGCCCAAGGCGGGGCGGCGTCGACCGCAACGGGTGGGGAGCCGCGGCTGGCGGAGGTTGTCCGAGGCGGGGGTGCCGTCGACCGCAAGTGGCGGGAGCCGTGGCCGTCGCCGGATAGCCCAAGGTGGTGGCGTCCCTCACCGCTCCCGGTGGGGAGCCGTGCCTGCTGACGGATATCCCACGGCGATGGCGGTACCCCGGCGGGCCGACGCCCCCGGAGGGGGCGGGCGGGTGGGAGATGGGCGGCCGGGGCGATCGCCTGCGGGCGGGTCAATTCGAGCCCTGCGGCGGGTGGGGCCAATCAAGCCCCTGCGGCGCTTGAGCAGCGGGGTCCGGGGCGGAGCCCCGTGGCCGTAACGCCGGTTCGGCACAATCAGCCCCGCCGGCGATTGAGGCGCGGGGTCCGGGGCGAGCCTCGAGGCCGTAACGCCGGTTCGGCAGAATCAGCCTCGTCGGCGATTGAGGCGCGGGGTCCGGGGCGGAGCCCCGAGTCCGTAACGCCGGTTCGGCGAAATCAGCCTCGTCGGCGATTGAGGCGCGGGGTCCGGGGCGGAGCCCCGAGGCCGCAACCCCGGTGCAGGGCCCCGGGCGGAGCCCCGTGGCGTGGGACCAGCCGGGTCCGGGGCGGAGCCCCGTGGCGTGGGGGCGGTCGACCGGACCGGTGGAGGTGCCCGCACCCCCCGTGGAGGTGCCCGCAACCCCGTCACCCGCCCCCATCCACCTGCACGTTTACCCCGAGGGCTGGAGACCGACCAGACGGTATGTCATTCTGCGGACTCGTGAGCCGAGCCGTGGAGGACCGCCATGCCCGCGCATCTCGTACGTCCCCGACCACACCCACGGACCGGCGCCGGATCGGACGCGGTCGCCGTGCTGCGCCGCGCCGCGCGCCCGCTCCTCGGTCAACTCCCCGCGCTCACCGACCGGTTGACCGCGGAGCTGTACGAGCAGGAGCCGGCCTACCGCGCCGCGCTGGAGGCCGACCCCGGCGACGTACGCACGGAGATCCAGCGCTCGCTCGGACACAGCGTCGCCTCACTCCTCGACCCGCCGGGCAACCGGGACGCCGCCCGCGCCTGCACCGCCCGCATCGGCGCCGCCCGCGCCGCCCGAGGCTTCCCGCTCGACGCCGTGTCGCACGCCTTCCGGCTCGGCGGCGCCCTGGTCTGGCAGGCGCTCGTCGACGAGGTGACCCTGCGGCATCCCGAGGACGCGCATCTGCTGGTGCATCTCGCCGTCGATGTGTGGAACTTCGTCGATGAACATTGCACGCACGTCGCCGAGTCCTATCGGCGCGCCGAGCGGGAGCTCACCTGGCGGCGCGAGAACCGGCGCCGCCTGATGGCCGCCGCCCTCCTCGACGGCGCCACCCGCATCGCCGACCTGCCCGACGCCGCAGCCGCACTCGACCTGCCGGAACGCGGCCGGTACGCGGTGCTGATCGCCGTCGGCGGCAGCCGCGGAGAGCCGCGGCCCACCCTCCCGCACGGCGTACGGGCCGTCTGGCACACCGCCGACGGGACCGAACGCGCCATCGTCGACCTCGGTGAACTGGATGCGGACCGGCTCGCCGCCGCGCTCAGGACGTGTCGCGACCTCAAGTCCGGCCTGCGCGTCGGCATCAGTCCCGCCGTCGAAGGGCTCGCCGCGGTGGGCGGCGCCCGACGGTTCGCCGAGACCGCGCTGCGCATCTGCCCGGAGGGCGGCGGCACCGTGCTCCTGGACGAGCAGCTGCCCGCCGCCCTCGTCGCCGCCGCGCCCGAACTCGGCCGGATCCTCGCCGACCGGGTGCTCGGCCCGCTGCTCGCCCTGCCCCCGGCCGACCGGACCCTGCTGCTCGACACGCTGACGGCCTGGCTGGACTGCGACGGCTCCGCGCAGCGCGCCGCCACCCGCCTCTACTGCCACCGCAACACGGTCCTGAACCGGCTGCGCCGCTGCGAACAGCTCACAGGGCGCAGCCTCGCCCGCCCCGCCGACCTGGTCGAACTGGGCCTGGCGCTGCACGCCCTGCCCCACACCGACACACCCGCTACAGGCCGAGCGCCTTCGTCTCCGTGAGCCGCTCGATGGCCGACTTCTCGCCGTCCATCTCCACGTCCGCCGCCTCCTGCCGGCCGAACGCGAACATCACCAGCTCCGCGGGCGCCCCCGTCACCGTGACCACGGGGGCGCCGCGGTGCGCCACCGCCGTCTGACCGTCGGGGCGGCGCAGCACCAGGCCGACGGGCGCCTTGCGGCCCATCACCCGCGCCATCCGCTCCAGGCGCGACCACAGGACGTCGGCGAAGACCGGGTCGAGCTCGCGCGGCGTCCAGTCGGGCTGCGCACGGCGCACGTCCTCGGTGTGGACGTAGAACTCGATCGCGTTCGACGCCTCGTCGATCTGTTTGAGGGCGAAGGGCGAGAAGCGTGGCGGGCCGGTGCGGATGAGCTGGATCAGCTCCTCGTACGGCTTCTCCGCGAACTCCGCCTGCACCCGCTCCAGGCGCCCGGCGAGCTGTTTGACGAGGAGGCCGCCCGCGGCGTCCGGGCGGCGCTCGCGCACCACCACGTGCGCCGCGAGGTCCCGGGTGTTCCAGCCCTCACAGAGGGTGGGGGCGTCGGGCCCCGACGCCTCCAACAGATCGGCGAGCAGAAGTCGTTCACGCTTGGCATGGGTCGACATGTCGCCAGCCTACGACCGGCCCCGCCGCACCGGACAGTGGACGTTCGACTCGGCGCGGCACAATGGTCCATATGACCAGCGCGCCCGTACCCAGCAGCAGCCTCGATCCGGCCATCGCCGCCCGCCTCAAGCGGAGCGCCGAAGGACTGGTTCCCGCCATCGCCCAGCAGTACGACACCGGCGAGGTGCTCATGCTCGGCTGGATGGACGACGAGGCGCTGCACCGCACCCTGACCACCGGCCGCTGCACGTACTGGTCGCGCAGCCGCCAGGAGTACTGGGTCAAGGGCGACACCTCGGGCCACTTCCAGCACGTGAAGTCGGTCGCCCTCGACTGCGACGCCGACACCGTGCTCGTCAAGGTCGACCAGGTGGGCGCCGCCTGCCACACCGGCGCCCGCACCTGCTTCGACCGCGACGAACTGCCGGTCAGCGACAGCGCAGCGTGATCTCCTGACGGTCCCGGAAGACGATCCGGGCCGGGTCCCCCGCCACCGGGGACCCGTCGACCTCCGCCGTGCACTGGGGGCGCACGCCCCACTCCGTGAGGAGCTGTCCGAGCGTGAAGTCCCGCCACCGGGCCGACTCCACGTGCACGGTGCCGGTCGTGTCGTGCGTGTGCAGCGGGCTGTAGCGGGGCTTCTTGCCGGAGCGGTCGATGCCGATGTCGGCGGGGACGGTCACCTGGCGGCCGCCCGCGTACACGGTGAGGTGGGGGTGGATGTGCATGGTCAGCTTCTCGGAGTCGAGCATCTCCAGGCCCGCGGCCTCGACCCGCGCCTCGACCTCGCCGGGCGGCGGCGCGGCCCAGTCCTCGGAAGCGGGGGCGGGAGCGGCGCCGGTCAGCGCGGTCACGGCGACGGCGGCGAGGGCGACACCGGACAGGGCGCTCGCGATGCGGGTGTTCTTGCAGCTCTTGGTCTTGGTCACCGCTCCCTTCTAGCGGGGCGCCGTCCACCCCTCGACCAGGCGCGCGGGGCGTCCCCCCGACGGAAGTAGGCTCCTGCCATGGACCTCGAGACCTTCCGCAAGCTCGCGACCGACCGCCGAGTGATCCCCGTCAGCCGCAAGCTCCTCGCGGACGGCGACACGCCCGTCGGCCTGTACCGCAAGCTCGCCGCCGAGCGGCCCGGCACGTTCCTCCTGGAGTCCGCGGAGAACGGCCGCTCCTGGTCCCGCTATTCGTTCGTCGGCGTGCGCTCCGCCGGCACGCTGACCGAGCGCGACGGGCAGGCCCACTGGCAGGGCACGCCGCCCGTCGGCGTCCCGGTCGACGGCGACCCGCTCGCCGCCCTGCGCGCCACCGTCCAGACGCTGCACACCCCGCGCTACGAGGGCCTGCCCCCGTTCACCGGCGGCATGGTCGGCTATCTCGGGTACGACATCGTGCGCCGCCTGGAGAAGGTCGGCCCGGGGGAGCGGGACGACCTCAAGCTGCCCGAGCTGACGATGCTGCTCACCAGCGATCTCGCCGTGCTCGACCACTGGGACGGGTCCGTCCTGCTCATCGCCAACGCGATCAACCACAACGACCTGGAGACCGGCGTCGACGAGGCCTACGCCGACGCCGTCGCCCGCCTCGACGCCATGGAGGCCGACCTCTCCAAGCCGGTCGAGTCCGCGCCCGCCGCGCTCCCGCCGTCGGAGCTGCCGGAGTTCACCGCGCTGTGGGGCGGCAAGCAGTACCAGGAGGCCGTCGAGGACATCAAGGAGCGGATCCGCGCGGGCGAGGCCTTCCAGGTCGTCCCGTCCCAGCGCTTCGAAACCCCTTGCACCGCAAGCGCGTTGGACGTCTACCGGGTGCTGCGGGCCACGAACCCGTCCCCGTACATGTACCTCTTCCGCTTCGACGGATTCGACGTCGTCGGCTCCTCGCCGGAGGCCCTCGTCAAGGTCGAGGACGGGCGCGCCATGGTGCACCCGATCGCCGGGACCCGGCCGCGCGGCGCGACCCCGCAGGAGGACCACGACCTCGCCGAGGAGCTGCTCGGCGACCCCAAGGAGCGGGCCGAGCACCTGATGCTCGTCGACCTCGGGCGCAACGACCTGGGGCGGGTCTGCGAGCCCGGCTCCGTCGAGGTCGTCGACTTCATGTCCATCGAGAAGTACTCGCACGTCATGCACATCGTCTCGACCGTGACGGGAACCGTCGCCGAGGGGCACACCGCCTTCGACGTACTGACCTCCTGCTTCCCGGCCGGCACCCTGTCCGGCGCCCCCAAGCCGCGCGCGCTGCAGATCATCGACGAGCTGGAGCCGTCACGCCGCGGCGTCTACGGCGGCTGCGTCGGCTACCTCGACTTCGCGGGCGACTCCGACACCGCCATCGCCATCCGCACCGCGCTGCTGCGCGAGGGGACCGCGTATGTGCAGGCGGGCGCGGGTGTCGTCGCCGACTCCGACCCGGTCGCGGAGGACACCGAGTGCCGCAACAAGGCGGCGGCGGTGCTGCGCGCCGTGCACACGGCGAACCGGCTGTGAGGCACGAGACGCTGTGAAGTGACGCACGACTCCGGCCCCCGGGTCACGTAAACCCGTACAGACAGGCGATAGTGGAGTACGTGACTGCTGTACCGCACCCCCGTACCGATGCCGCCGAGTCGGCCGAGCCGGCTGCTTCCTCGCCGAACGGCCGGCGAAGCCTCGCCGTCGCCCTGCTCTGCGGGGCCGCGGGAGCCGCGATCGCCCTGCTCGCCTCCCGGCAGGAGTGGTGCTCGGGCGTCGCCGCCGTCGCCGGCGGCAGGCTGCCGCTGACCGCCAAGGGCAGCGATGTCACGGGCGTGCCCGCGGCCCTCGCCATAGTGGGCCTCGCCGCGCTCGTCGCCGTCTTCGCGGTCCGCAAGGTCGGCCGCGTCCTGGTCGCCCTCCTGCTCACGCTCAGCGGCGCGGGCGCCGTCGCCGCCGCCGTGCTCGGCGCGGGGGACAGCGCCGCGCTCGACGAGAAGGCGGCGCAGGCGGCGGGTGACGCCTCCGCGACCATCCACGCGCTCAGCAACACCGCATGGCCGTACGTCTCCGCGGCCGGCGGCGCACTCATCCTGATCGCCGGGATCCTCGCCGTGATCTACGGCGCGGCCTGGCCGTCGATGGGCGGCCGCTACGAGCGCTCCGGCGCCCCGCGGCCCCGCCGCGCCAAGGCCGTGGACCCGGACCGCCCCGAGGAGCTCTGGAAGGCCCTCGACCGCGGCGAGGACCCGACCGGCGCATAGGTCCCGGACGTCCTGGACCCACGCCCGACCCCGCGTTCAGAGCTTGCGTGCGAGTGCGGGACAATAGATAGGAACGTCGTACGTCATGCGTACGCATAGGCCATAAGCAACGAGGAGCAAGCCATGGCGGACAGCAGCCACGGACACACCCCGGCCGCCTGGACCGGTGTCATCATCGCCTTCATCGGTTTCTGTGTCGCGGGCGCCTTCATGGTGATGGGCAACGTCGCCGGTTTCTGGGCCGGCATCGCCCTGCTGGCGATCGCCGCGGTCGTCGGCGGCCTGATGAGCGCCATGGGCCTGGGCAAGCCGAAGCGTGCCGAGCTGCAGCTCAAGTCCACCGGGGCGGCCCGGCCCGCGGGCTCGGAGGCCTGAGTCCTCGCACATACCCGCGAAAGGGGCGGAGCGGCCGACCGACCGGCCGTCCCGCCCCTTTCGCGTTTTCCGGGGAGCGATCCGGGGCCCGCGGATGCAGAATTCACGGGTGACCGTGGAGATGTCGGAGCAGACCGAGCAGACCGAGAAGACCCCCCGTTCCGGCGCCCTGCGCCGGCTCGCCGTCCCGCTCGGCGTGCTCGGCGGCGTCGCCCTCGCCTTCGCCTATGTGGGCGCCGTCGACCCCAATGAACCCGGCCACTACCCGGCCTGCCCGTTCCTCCAGCTCACCGGCGCCTACTGCCCCGGCTGCGGCGGGCTGCGCAGCGCCCACGCGGTCGCGCACGGGGATCTCGCGGGCGCGTTCGGGGCCAATGCCCTCGCCGTCGTCGGCTACGCGCTGTTCGCCGTCGTCTGGACGGTGTGGGCGGTGCGGGCGGCCCGCGGCAGGGCCGTGAGCCTCGCGCTCGGCCGCGTACAGCTGTGGGTACTCGGCGGGGTCGTGCTCGCCTTCACGGTTGTCCGGAACCTGCCCTTCGGTGGCTTCCTAAGCCCTTGATCAACAGCGTTTGTCCAGGTAGTGGGACCGGCGTCAACCGGATGCGGGACCTTCGCCCATTGACGGATACCATTCACAAGGACCAGATGAACACCCAGGGGATGCCCGGAAAGGAGTCCGCTCGCGTGAGTGTGCTCGACGAGATCATCGACGGAGTCCGTGCCGACCTTGCGGAGCGGCAGGCGCGCGTCAGCCTCGACGAGCTCAAGGAGCGCGCGGCGAAGGCTCGCCCGGCCAAGGACGGGGTCGCCGCGCTCAAGGGCGACGGCGTCAAGGTGATCTGCGAGGTCAAGCGGTCCAGCCCCTCCAAGGGCGCGCTCGCCGCGATCGCCGACCCTGCCGCCCTCGCCGCCGACTACGAGGCGGGCGGCGCGGCCGTCATCTCCGTCCTCACCGAGCAGCGCCGTTTCGGCGGCTCGCTCGCCGACCTGGAGGCCGTCCGCGCCAAGGTCGACATCCCGATCCTGCGCAAGGACTTCATCGTCACGTCGTACCAGCTGTGGGAGGCCCGCGCGTACGGCGCCGACCTCGCGCTGCTGATCGTCGCCGCCCTGGAGCAGCCCGCCCTGGAGTCCCTCATCGAGCGCGCCGTCTCCATCGGCCTCACGCCGCTCGTCGAGGCGCACGACGAGGACGAGGTGGAGCGCGCGATCGACGCCGGGGCCAAGGTCATCGGCATCAACACCCGCAACCTCAAGGACCTTTCGGTCGACCGCGGCACCTTCGAGCGCGTCGCCCCGGACATCCCGGACCACATCGTCAAGGTGGCCGAGTCCGGCGTGCGCGGCCCGCACGACCTGATCGCGTACGCCAACGCGGGCGCGGACGCCGTCCTCGTCGGCGAGTCCCTGGTGACCGGCCGCGACCCGAAGTCCGCCGTCGCCGACCTCGTCGCCGCCGGCGCCCACCCCGCCCTGCGGCACGGACGGTAAACTCACCGCCATGCCCATCGCCTCCCGCCTCGCGCCCGGCTGCCGCCCCCGTGGCTGCCGGGCTCCGGCGCGCCGTGTGCGCGGCAGGCGGGTCAGGTACCACATCGGCGCGGAACCGGGCCAGATCAACGGCATGCGATGGCAGAGCGCCCCGATAAGGGGCGCGAGGAACTGCGCAAAAAACGGCTGACCGCCACCTGCGTAGTCCCGCACGTCCCCACGGCTATAAGTGATCACACACCCAACCGTGAGGCACACGCATGTCCAGCGACTACTTCATTCCCGACCCCGAGGGTCAGATTCCCAACGCAGAGGGCTACTTCGGCGCGTTCGGCGGCAAGTTCATCCCGGAGGCCCTCGTCGCCGCCGTGGACGAGGTCGCCGTCGAGTACGACAAGGCCAAGAACGACCCGGAGTTCGCCCGCGAGCTCGACGACCTCCTCGTCAACTACACCGGCCGCCCCAGCAGCCTCACCGAGGTGCCCCGGTTCGCCGAGCACGCCGGCGGCGCCCGCGTCTTCCTCAAGCGCGAGGACCTGAACCACACCGGCTCGCACAAGATCAACAACGTGCTCGGCCAGGCCCTGCTCACCAAGCGCATGGGCAAGACCCGCGTCATCGCGGAGACGGGCGCGGGCCAGCACGGCGTCGCGACCGCCACCGCCTGCGCGCTGTTCGGCCTCGAGTGCACCATCTACATGGGCGAGATCGACACCCAGCGCCAGGCCCTGAACGTGGCCCGCATGCGCATGCTGGGCGCCGAGGTCATCGCCGTGAAGTCCGGCAGCCGCACCCTCAAGGACGCCATCAACGAGGCGTTCCGCGACTGGGTCGCCAATGTCGACCGCACGCACTACCTCTTCGGCACGGTCGCGGGACCGCACCCGTTCCCGGCGATGGTCCGCGACTTCCACCGCGTCATCGGCGTCGAGGCCCGCCGCCAGATCCTGGAGCGCGCGGGACGCCTCCCGGACGCCGCGATCGCCTGCGTCGGCGGCGGCTCCAACGCCATCGGCCTGTTCCACGCCTTCATCCCGGACGCCGACGTCCGCCTGGTCGGCTGCGAGCCGGCCGGGCACGGCATCGAGACCGGCGAGCACGCGGCGACGCTCAGTGCGGGCGAGCCCGGCATCCTGCACGGCTCCCGCTCCTACGTCCTCCAGGACGAAGAGGGCCAGATCACCGAGCCGTACTCGATCTCGGCCGGCCTGGACTACCCGGGCATCGGCCCGGAGCACGCCTACCTGAAGGACTCGGGCCGCGGCGAGTACCGCGCGGTCACCGACGACGCCGCCATGCAGGCGCTGCGCCTCCTGTCGCAGACCGAGGGCATCATCCCGGCCATCGAGTCGGCGCACGCCCTCGCGGGCGCGCTGGAGGTCGGCAAGGAGCTGGGCAAGGACGGGCTGATCATCGTCAACCTGTCCGGGCGCGGCGACAAGGACATGGACACCGCGGCCCGCTACTTCGGCCTCTACGACACGGACGCGGCCGTCGCCGCGGACGCCGAGGGCGAGCAGGCCGAGATCGAGGGGGATGCCAAGTGAGCGGCAACGTACAGCTGTTGAACGACACCCTGGCCGGCGCGAAGGCCGAGGGCCGCTCCGCCCTCATCGCCTACCTGCCCGCCGGGTTCCCGACCGTCGACGGCGGCATCGAGGCGGTCAAGGCCGCCTTCGACGGCGGCGCCGACGTGGTCGAGGTGGGCCTGCCGCACTCCGACCCGGTGCTCGACGGGCCGGTCATCCAGACCGCCGACGACATCGCGCTGCGCGGCGGCCTGAAGATCAAGGACGTTATGCGCACCGTGCGCGAGGCGCACGAGGCCACCGGCAAGCCGGTCCTCGTCATGACGTACTGGAACCCCATCGACCGCTACGGCATCGAGCGGTTCACCGCCGAGCTCGCCGAGGCGGGCGGCGCGGGCTGCATCCTGCCCGACCTGCCGGTGCAGGAGTCGGCCGTGTGGCGCGAGCACGCGGACAAGCACGGTCTCGCGACCGTCTTCGTCGTCGCGCCCAGCAGCAAGGACGAGCGCCTCGCCACCATCACGGCCGCCGGTTCGGGCTTCGTGTACGCGGCGTCCCTGATGGGCGTCACCGGCACCCGCGAGTCCGTCGGCAACCAGGCCAAGGAACTCGTCGAGCGCACCAAGGCCACGACCGACCTTCCCGTCTGCGTGGGCCTCGGCGTCTCCAACGCGACGCAGGCCGAGGAGGTCGCGGGCTTCGCGGACGGGGTCATCGTCGGCTCGGCGTTCGTGAAGCGGATGCTGGACGCCCCGGACGAGAAGGCCGGACTCGAAGCGGTGCGCGCCCTCGCAGGTGAACTCGCCGCCGGCGTCAGGGCCAAGGCGTAACAACCACCCCGTAGTAACAGGGAGTTACGTCACCCATACGGATGGAAACCGGACCGGGAAGGCACGCTCGTGCCTTCCCGGTTCGTTGGCGCTGGTGTGAGCGAGAAGAACCGAGAGGGAAAGCGCGCGGCCCGCGAACGCCTTGCCGCCGAGCGCCAGAAGCAGAAGACCGCTGAGAAGCGGCGCAGGACCTTGATCGTGGGCGCCACCGTGGTGTGCGTGCTCGGCCTGGCCGCGGTGATCGGGGTGGTCGCCGCGAATTCGGGCGACGACAGTTCCAGTGATGCCGGGCCGGTGGTCGCGCCCAAGGGCGCCACCGGCAAGGACAAGCTGGCGATCCCGGCGGGCAAGGAGACCGCGAAGTCGACGCTCACGGTCTGGGAGGACTTCCGCTGTCCCGCGTGCAAGAGCTTCGAGGACGCGTACCGGTCGACCATTCATGAGCTGGAGGACTCCGGGGAGCTGAAGGTCGAGTACCACCTCGTCACGCTCATCGACGCGAACCTGAAGGGCAGCGGCTCCCTGCGCGCGGCCAACGCGGCGGGCTGCGCCCAGGACGCCGGGAAGTTCCGCGACTACCACGACGTGCTGTTCGAGAACCAGCCGGAGGAGACCGACGACGCCTTCGCGAACAACGACAAGCTGATCGAGCTCGCGGGCAAGGTCGACGGCCTGGACTCGTCGACGTTCAAGTCGTGTGTGAACGACGGCAAGCACGACAGCTGGGTGAACAAGTCGTACAAGGCGTTCCAGGACGCGGGTCACTCGGGCACGCCGACCGTGCTGCTCAACGGGAAGAACATCCTGGAGGACCAGAGCCTGACCCCGGCCAAGTTCAAGAAGATGGTCGAGGACGCGAACAAGTAGTCGCCAGCCGTTACTCAGCCGTTGCCGGGCTGCCCGCCGTGCCCGCGGCCCGGCACGGTAGCGTCGGACCTGCCATGGAACTTGCCTTCATTCCCAGCCCCGAGCGCGGAGTGGTCTATCTCGGACCCATTCCGCTGCGCGGCTACGCGTTCTGCATCATCATCGGCGTCTTCGTGGCCGTCTGGCTCGGAAACCGTCGCTGGGTCGCCCGCGGAGGGCGGGCCGGCACGGTCGCCGACATCGCCGTGTGGGCGGTGCCCTTCGGCCTGGTCGGCGGTCGCCTCTACCACGTGATCACGGACTACGAGCTGTACTTCAGCGAGGGCCGTGACTGGGTGGACGCCTTCAAGGTCTGGGAGGGCGGCCTCGGTATCTGGGGCGCCATCGCGCTCGGCGCGGTCGGCGCCTGGATCGGGGCCCGCCGCCGCGGCGTCCCGCTGCCGGCCTACGCCGACGCGATCGCGCCCGGTATCGCCCTCGCCCAGGCCATCGGCCGCTGGGGCAACTGGTTCAACCAGGAGCTGTACGGCCGGGCCACCGACGTGCCCTGGGCCCTCAAGATCACCTCGGACACGGACGGGCGGGTGCCGGGCACGTACCACCCGACGTTCCTGTACGAGTCGCTGTGGTGCATCGGTGTCGCGCTGCTCGTCATCTGGGCCGACCGGAAGTTCAAGCTCGGGCACGGGCGGGCGTTCGCGCTGTACGTCGCGTCGTACTGCGTCGGCCGGTTCTGGATCGAGTACATGCGCGTGGACGACGCGCACCACATCCTCGGCCTGCGGCTCAACTGCTGGACGGCGCTGGTCGTCTTCGTGCTCGCCGTGATCTACATGGTGGTGTCCGCGAAGAAGCGTCCCGGACGCGAGGAGGTCGTCGAACCGGGGGTCTCCGACGGTTCGACGGACGAGAGCGACGGTGACGGTGGCGTCGAGGACGACGTCGACCTCACCAAGAACGAGGCGAAGGACGAGGCGAAGAGCGAGGCGAAGAAGACCTGACGGTCTTCGGCTGTACGTCCATGGGGCGCCGGACCTTTTGGTTCGGCGCCCTTTTCAATCGCCGGCGCGGCCGGACTGCGCCAGCCTCAGCGTTCTGCGCGCGGCCGCGACCACCGCCGCGTCGACGAAGCGGCCGTCCGGGAGGGCCAGGGCGCCCGCCTCCGTGGCCGCCGCGCAGACGATCTCCTCGGCCGCCCGCACCTCCGCCTCGGTCGGGCGGAAGGCCTCCTCGATCACCGGGAGCTGGCGGGGGTGGATCGCCGTGCGGCCGAGGAAACCCAGGGCGCGGCCCTCGGCGCAGGAGCGGGCCAGGCCCTCCGTGTCGCGGACGTCCGGGTAGACGGACTGCGGCGGTGGCGGCAGTTGGGCCGCGCGCGCCGCCACGACCGCCCGGCCGCGCACCCACGCGAGGCCCGCCGCGTCCGTGATGCCGAGGTCGGCGCGGAGATCCGCCTCGCCGAGCGCGATGCCGTGCACGGCGTGGTGCGCGGCGATGTCATAGGCGTGCTCGACGCCCGTCGCCGACTCCAACAGGGCGTACAGGGGAGGCACTTCGACCGCCCAGTCCTGTACGCGGGTCAGGTCCGCGGGGCCGTGCACCTTCGGCAGCCGCAGCGCGTCGAGGCCGGGGAGCGGGGTGAGGCGGCGTACCTCCTGCTCGGCGAGCGGGCCGTCCAGCGCGTTGACGCGGACGTGCACCGGCGTCTTGTGCTTGTCGGCGAGGAGTTCGACGGTGGCGTCGAGCGCGTACGCCTTGCGGTCGGGGGCGACCGCGTCCTCGAGGTCGACCAGGACGACGTCGGCGCCCGAGCCGAGCGCCTTGGCGACGACGTCGGGGCGGTCCCCGGGCACGTAGAGCCAGGTCAGGAACGTCTTTTCCAGCGACTCGCTCATACCGCACCAGCCTCCCGCAAGGACGCGATGTCCGCCTCCGACAGGCCGAGGCCGTCCAGGATCTCGTCGGTGTCCGAGCCGTGCGGGCGGCCCGTCCACTGGATGGAGCCGGGGGTCTCGGAGAGGCGGAAGAGGACGTTCTGCATCTTGACCGTGCCGAGGTCCGGGTCGGGGAGCTCGGTGATCGAGTCGAGGGCCCGGTACTGCTCGTCGGCCAGGACGTCGCGGATGTCGTAGATCGGGGCGATGGCGGCCTCCGCCTTCTCGAAGGCCGCGACCACCTCGTCACGGGTGTGGGCGGCGATCCAGCCGCCGACCGCCGCGTCGAGTTCGTCGGCGTGCTGCGCGCGGCCCGAGCCCGTCGCGAACCACTCCTCGTCGATGAACTCGGGCCGTCCCACCAGGTGCATCACGCGCTCCGCGATCGACTGCGCGGACGTCGACACCGCGACCCACTTCTCGTCGCGGGTGCGGTACGTGTTGCGCGGGGCGTTGTTCGTCGAACGGTTGCCGGTGCGCGGCTGGACGTAGCCGAGCTGGTCGTACCAGGTGGCCTGCGGGCCGAGGATCGACAGCATCGGCTCGATGATCGCCATGTCGACGACCTGGCCGCGGCCCGTCGTGTCACGGCCGCGCAGCGCCGCCATGATCGCGTACGAGGTGGCGAGCGCGGCGATGGAGTCGGCGAGGCCGAACGGCGGGAGGGTCGGCGGTCCGTCGGGCTGTCCGGTGATCGCGGCGAAGCCGCTCATCGCCTCCGCGAGCGTGCCGAATCCGGGGCGGCGCGCGTACGGGCCGAACTGGCCGAAGCCGGTGACGCGGGCGAGGACCAGGCGCGGGTTGGCGGCGCTCAGCTCGTCCCAGCCGAGGTGCCACTTCTCCAGGGTGCCGGGGCGGAAGTTCTCGATGACGACGTCGGACTCGGCGACCAGCTTGAGGAGGATCTCGCGGCCGCCGGGCGATGACAGGTCGAGGGTGAGGTTCTTCTTGTTGCGCCCGAGGGTCTTCCACCAGAGGCCGACGCCGTCCTTGGACGGGCCGTGGCCGCGGGAGGGGTCGGGCCTGCGGGGGTGCTCCACCTTGATGACCTCGGCGCCGAAGTCCCCGAGCATGGTGGCGCAGATCGGTCCGGCGAAGAGGGTGGCGAGGTCGAGGACGCGAAGCCCGGTCAACGGGCCCTTGGGAGTGGCTTGTTGAGGGTTCGTCATGTGTGGGCCTCCAGGGTGAGCCGGGCCAGTTCGTCGAAGCCGATGCCGTCGAAGCCGGCGACGGAGGTCGACAGGCGGTTCTTCAGCGGATGCGTCCAGCGGTCGCCGAGCGCGTCGGGGTGGCCGGCGAGCAGACCGGCGATCGAGCCGGCGGTCGCGCCGTTGGAGTCGGTGTCCCAACCGCCGGACACCGCGCGGCAGATGGAGCCCTCGAAGTCGCCCTCGGCGTGGGTGAGGGCGGCCGCGAGGAGGGCGGAGTTGGGGAGGACGTGGACCCAGTGGTGGTCGGCGTAGGCGGCGTGCAGCTCGTCGACGACGGTGTCGAAGTCCGGGTACTTCTCGGCCAGTTCGATGCCGAGGTTGACGGCTTGGGCGTAGCGCGAGTGCGCGGGTACGACGGCGAGGCCGGACTGGAGCGCGGTGTGTACGTCCGCCGTGCCCGTGGCGGCGGTGGCGATGGTGGCGGCGGTGAACATCGCGCCGTACACGCCGTTCGCGGTGTGCGTGAGAACGGCGTCCCGGTGGGCGAGACGGGCCGCGCGGGCCGGGTCGCCGGGGGAGATCCAGCCGAAGACGTCGGCGCGGATCTGGGCGCCGATCCATTCGCGGAAGGGGTTGCGGTGGGTCGCGGTGTGCGGGGGTTCGAGGCCGGTGAGGAGGTTGCGGTAGGCGATGCGTTCGGCGGTGAAGGTGCGGCCTGCGGGGAGTTCGTCGAGCCAGAGCTTGGCGACGTCGGACGTGGTGAAGTCGGTGCCGTGGCGTTGGATCAGCAGCAGGGCGAGGAGGGGGTAGTTGAGGTCGTCGTCCTCCGGCATGCCGTTGATGTTTTCGGCGAGGGAGGTGGGGGCGCTGCGGCGGTTCCATGGGTAGCGGGTGGCGAGCTCCGGGTCCAGGCCGGCCTCCGTGAACCAGCCGCTCAGCGGCCAGTTCCCGGTGGACCGGGCGATGGCCCGGATCCCTTCGAGGGGGAGCTTCTCCACGGGTTTGCCGAGCAGGCACCCGACGGCTCGGCCGAGCCAGGCGGCGTGGAGGCGATCCCCCACCCCGCCCCTTCCCGAAAGTCCTGCCGGACGGGCCGCCTCAATCGCCGGCGGGGCTGAATGATCAGCCCCGCCGGCGATTGAGGAGTGGGGGTTCCGAGGCGGGGCGGCCGGTTGATTTCCAGCCCCTCCGGCGTTTGAGGAGCGGGGTCCGGGGCGGAGCCCCGGTTTCGGGAAGGGGCGGGGTGGGGGAGGGTTCTTCGTTGCGGATTCGATGGCCGCCAGGTCCGTGGGCTCCGAGAGTGGCGACTTCATCGTGGCGAGTTCGTCGAGCAAACGCTCGGCCAGTGCGCGCAGTTCGGGTGACGCCGGGGCGGCGGAGGCGCCCGCCCGGTCCGGTGCCAGGTGGCCGCCCGCCGCCACCCAGCGGGACGCGATCGCGGACGCGTCCCGGCCGTCCTGCGCCGCCTGGCGCAACTCGTGCCCGATCAGATCCTCGGGCTGGACCCAGGTGAGGCGCAGCATCACGCCCCCGCGATCGCCGCGAACGCGGCATCGTGGGCCCGGCGCCGGTCCAGATCCTTCGCGTACACCTCACGCGTGACCCGCGCGAGCGCGGCCGCGGGACCATGCAGGTCCAGCTTGCTGGCCCGCGCGATCTCGGCGCTCCACTCCTTGGGCACGGCCCCCTCCCCGTACAGCGCCCCGACGATCGCCCCGCTCATCGTGGCGATCGAGTCGCAGTCGCGGCCGTAGTTGACCGAGCCGAGCACGGTGTGCCGGAAGTCGCCGCGGCCGACCAGGAGCATGCCGAGGGCGACCGGGAGTTCCTCGATGGCGTGCAGGCGGGAGGGGCGGCGGGCGCCGAGCGAGGGCTTGCGGTACTCGGGGCCGACCGTGTCGAAGGGGGCGACCGCCTCGCGCAGCGGCTTCAGGGCGTCCTCGAAGTCGTCGTAGCGGGAAGCCACTTCGCAGACCGCCTCGATGGCGGAGCGTGTGCCGTCCTTGGCGAGGGCGAGGGCGTCCTCGACGACGGACTCGGGCGTCGCGTCCGGCTTGTACGCCGCCGCGACCGCCGCCGCGAAGACGCCTGCCGCCTCACGGCCGTACGAGCTCTGGTGGGCGCCGGCCACGTCGAGGGCCTCTTCGTACGCCTTCAGCGGGTTGCCCGCGTTGACCGCGCCGACCGGGGCCATGTACATCGCCGCGCCGCAGTTCACGATGTTGCCGACGCCCGCCTCACGAGGGTCCACGTGCCCGTAGTGGATGCGGGCGACGATCCACTTCTCGGCGAGGAAGATGCGCTGGAGTAGGAGGGCTTCGGCCTCAAGTTCCGGGATCCAGCGGGGGGTTGTGATGAGGTCGGGGACCAGGTGGTCGGCGACCGCGTACGCGTTGAGGTGGTCGCGGACCTTCTCGTAGACGCGGATCAGCGCGTGCGTCATGAGGGTGTCGTCGGTGACGTGGCCGTCGCCCTTGTGGTAGGGCGCGATGGGCCGCGCCGTCTTCCAGTCGTCCTTGTAGAACGGCTCCACGATGCCGCGCACCCGGCCGCCGTGCCGCTCCGCGATGGCCTCCGGCGTCCAGCCCTCGACCGGGCCGCCGAGCGCGTCGCCCACGGCCGCGCCGACCAGGGCGCCGGTGGTGCGGTCTTCCAAGCTCATGGTGAAGTTCCTTCCGCTGCAAGGGAGTTCGAGGTGGCGCGGGCGAGCCGGTCGGCCAGGGTCGTCAGCTCGGTTCCCGCGAGTTGCGGCAGCGCGCAGCCCGCGAGGATGTCGCAGGCGTCCCGCCAGGTGTGCGGCAGCGCGTCCGCGCCGCCGATCGCGCCGGTGAGGGCGCCGGTCAGGGCGGGGGCCGAGTCGGCGACGCGGGACAGACAGGCCGCGGTGGGGACGGCCTCGATGACCGATCCTGCGGCGGCCGTCGCCACGGCGAGCGCCACCGGGACGGTCTCGGCCGCCGCGATGCCGTAGCTGTAGACGTGGTCGACGATCTCGTGTTCCAGGACGGGGACCAGCGCGAACGCATTGCCGGGCTGTCCTGGGCGGGCCGCCGCGGCGGCGCGGCCGAGCTCTACGGCCCGGTGGGCGTTGCGGTGGATCTCGGTGCCGGTGGGGAGTTGGGCGAGTGCGGCGTCCACGCAGGCGTCGACGTCCGCGCCGCCGAGCGCGGTGGCGACGGCCGCCGCCATCGCGCGGGCGCCGTGCACGCCGTCGCCGTCCTGGGTGTAGCGGGCGTCGAACTCGGCGAGTTCCGCGGCGAGTTCGGGCTTGCCGGGGTGGACGACCGCGAGGACGGCGGCGCGGACGCAGGCGGCGTCGTCGAAGTAGTGCGGGTTGTCGTGGCCGGTGGCGGGTGGGCGCAGGCCTGCGGCGAGGTTGCCGAGGCCGGCGCGTACGGAGATGCGGGCGCGCAGCGGGATGTCCGCCGACTCGATCTCGTCGGCGCGGGCCGCTGCCGCGGCGATCTCGTCGGCGAGGGTGTTCCAGGCGAGGGAGAGGGAGGAGCGGACGCGGTGGTCGGGTGGGAGGTCGCCGAGGCCGTGGGCGTAGGCGGCGAGGACGGCGTGTGCGGTGAACGCGGCCCATTCGGCGTCGTCCGAGGGGCCGAGGCGGAGGGGTTCCGGGGGTTGGTTCAGGGCGATGGGGACGGGGAGGGTGGTGGTGGCGTTCTGCTCCGCGAAGGTGTCCAGTTCGCGGGTGAGGCGTCTCGTCCAGTCGGGGAGCCGGGCGGCGCGGTGTCGTCCCGACGGCCAACCGGCTGCGTCCCCTGCGGCGATTCCGAGGAGCAGCCCCTCGATACGGTTGGCGCCGGTGGCGCCGGATGTGGTTGCGCTCGCGGGGCGCTGCCCCGGACCCTGCGGCCTCTCGTCCAAGAGCGGGGCTGGATTGGCGGATGCGGCCCCGCTCGCGGGGCTCCGCCCCGGACCCCGCTGCTCAATCGCCGCAGGGGCTTGATTGGCGGATGCGGCCCCGTTCCCGGGGCGGAGCCCCGAGGTGTGGTTCCTCTTCATGCCACTGCCCCCTCGCGGTCCGGCGGGGGCGGTGTCAAACGGTCGGCCACGTCCAGGACGTGGCGGCCGGCCATGGACGGGAGGCAGCTGCCGCGGACCGGGCCGATCGCCGATGCCCAGTGCGTGGGGATCGACGATTCGCCGCACAGGGCACCGGCCAGCGCGCCCGCCACCGCCGCCGTCGTGTCCGCGTCGCGGCCCATGTTGACCGCCGTGAGGACCGACTCGCGGAAGTCACCGCGGGCCACCGCGAACGCGCCGAACGCGAGGCCCACCGCCTCGGGGGCGAGGTCCGTCCACGGGTAGCCGCCGATGACGACGGCCTTGCGGACCGCCCGTTCCATGGAGAGCTGCGTGCCGTCGGGGTCGCGGCGTGCCCGCCGCGCCGCGGAGACCGCGCGGTGCAGGGAGCGCCCCGTCCAGGAGTCCTCGGGGACGACCGAGAGCGCCGCCTGGACCACCGCGTCCGGGTTGTGGCTCACCATCGCCGCTGCCACACCCGCCGCGACCGCGCGGCCGCCGTGGATGCCCTCCCCGTCGTGCGACACCGTGCCGTCGATCGACACCAGGCGGGCCGCCTCCGCGGGGCGGCCCGCCGCGTACACCCCGAAGGGCGCCGCACGCATCGCGAGGCCGTCGCTCCAGGCGTGCCGGTGCTGGGCGGAGATGGGGGCGGCGAGGCCCCGGCGGAGATTTTCGAGGGTGCCGCGTTCGCTGAACCCGGCTCCCTTGAAGGGGCCCTCGTCACGGTCGGCGATCCACGTGTGCCAGGCCTTCTCCACGTCCCCGATGGTGAGGCCCGCGCCGTGCTCGGCGAGGAGCAGGCCCGAGAAGATCGCATACTCCGTGTCGTCCGTGCCGGCCGGGTCGGCGGACACGAACCCCTCGATGCGGCCCCAGCGTTCACGGATCTGGGACGGCTTCATGTTCTCCGCGGGCGCGCCGAGCGCGTCACCGACGGCGAGGCCGAGGAGCGCCCCGCGGGCGCGGTCCCGCAGGGAGATCGCGGCCGCCGGGGCAGGGTGCGGAACGGTGCGGAGTCTGCGTGGCTGTGCCGGACCCTCCGAGGAAGACCCCTCCGAGGAAGGTCCCTCCGAAGGAGGGTCCGGTTCGACGCTGACGCTCATGGTGTGTTCGTGCTCATCTCTGGGGTTGTGCTGGTGGTGCCGGGGTGATGCTCAGCGTTGGTAGCGGTTCAGGATCAGATTGCCGTCGTCCGCCAGGCGCTTGCGCAGCTCTGTTACGCCGAACGCGCCGTTGTAGTACTCCTGGAAGGCCGGAGTGGCGATCTTGTCCTTCCACTCGGCGTAGCCCCGCACCCCGAGCACGGGGGACGGGCGCAGCGACGCGGCCATCTCGGATCCGGTCTTCCATCCGTACTTGTCGGTGGTCAGGGACGGGTCCTTGAGCGCCTCGCGGCTGGTGGGCAACAGCCAGTCTCCGCGCGCCAGTTGGACCTGGTGGTCGGCCTGTGTGAGGTAGGCGATGAACTGGGCCGCCGCCTTCTTGTGCTTGCTGTCCTCGGAGACGGACAGGGTCTGCGGGGCGACACCCTGGGCAAGCCCGCCGGATCCGGCGGGCATCGGCAGGACGGTCCAGTCGAAGCCCTTGGGGGCCTGCTGCTGGACCTGCTGCCGGAACGAGAAGTTGAGCGGCAGCATCGCGTACTTGCCCGCGAAGAAGCCGGGCAGCGTGTCGGAACCGGCCATGCCGAGCGCCGATTTGGGCGCGCTGTGCGCCTTGTCGACCTGCCGGTTGATCAGCCGCGCGACGGCCGAGTCGGCGGCGTCGTAGCGGATCTCGTTCTTGCCGTCCTTGTCCTTGTAGAAGAGCTTGCCGCCGGCGGACAGGGAGAGGTTCACGGACTGGGTGACGGGCTCCTTCATCGACCAGGCGACGCCGTACTGCTCGGGCTGGCCGTCCCCGTTCCTGTCGCGTGTGAGCTTCTTGCTCGCACGCTCGAACTCGGCCCAGGACCAAGGGTGTTGGACCGTGGGTGTGCGTACGCCCGATTGCTTGAGGAGCTTCTTGTTCACGACGAGTACGCGCGGTTCCTGGAGGAACGGGATGCCGTAGATCTTCTTCCCGTACGTCGTCGTGGCCCAGGACGCCTTCGGGATGTCCGCGCGCAGCGACTTCGGCAGGTAGGGGCTGAGGTCGGCGAGGTAGCCGCCGTGTCCGAAGTCCGTGAGGTCGGAGGCGTCGTCGTGGAAGATGTCCGGCGCCTTGCCGCCCTCGAAGGAGGTCAGCATCTGGTCGTGGATGCTGTCCCAGACGCCCTGGACGTACTTGACCTTGACCTTGGAGTGGGTGTCGTTCCACTTCGCGACCAGCGCCTTGTTCGCCTCGATGGACTCCTTCTGCCAGGCGAGGCTGAGGAATTCGAGGGTGACCGTGCCGTCGGCCGACTCGGAGTCCGAGTCGGAACCGGAGCAGCCGGCGAGCAGCGCGAGGGAGAGGGAGGCCGCGGCCGCCGCGAGGATCCTTGCGCGCATCAGCCCTTCACCGCCCCGCTGAGCATGCCGCCGACGAGCCGCCGCTGGAGCAGCGCGAAGAAGACGAGGCTGGGGATCGTGGCGAGGACCGAGGCCGCGGCGAGCGGGCCCAGGTCGGCGACGCCCTCGGCGCCGAGGAAGCGGGTGAGGATGACCGACATCGTCTGGTTCTCCGGTGACTTGAGGAGGACGAGGGCGAAGAAGAACTCGTTCCAGGCGGTCACGAAGCTGAACATCAGCGTGGCCACCAGGCCGGGCGCGAGCAGCGGAAGCACCACGCTGGTCAGCGTGCGCAGCCGGCCCGCTCCGTCCACCGCCGCGGCCTCCTCCAGGGAGCGCGGCACCGACTTCACGTAGCCCTGGAGCATCCAGAGCGAGAAGGGCAGGTTCCAGACGACGTAGACGATGATCAGGCCGAAGATGCTGTCGATCAGCCGCAGGTTCTTCAGGACCAGGAACAGCGGGATGATCACCAGTACGAACGGGAACATCTGGCTGACCAGGATCCAGCCCGTGCCCGCCTGACTGACCCGGGTCCTGTACCGGACCATGACGTACGAGGCCGGGACCGCGATCGCCACCGAGATCACGGAGGCGCTGACCGCGACGATCAGGCTGTTGAGCGCCGAGCGCAGCAGCGGCTGCGCGTCGAACGCGGCGCGGTAGTTGTCCAGGCTCGGATGCCGCGGCAGCCAGCTCGGGTCGATCGCGCCCAGCTCCTGCGGGGACTTGAAGGACGTCGAGATCAGCCACAGGAACGGGAAGGCCAGGAAGACCATGTAGCAGAGCAGCGCCACGTACTGGCCCGCTCGGCCCGCGACCCTGGGGAGTGTCGTGCTCGCGCTCATGCCGCCGCCTCCACGTCTTCCTTCAGCTTCTTACGGAGGAACAGCGTCAGCAGCACCGCGATCACCGCGACCATCGCAAGGCCCATCGCGGCGGCGTACCCGAACTGCCCGTATTTGAAGGCCTCTTCGTACGCGAACAGCATCGGGAGGCGGGTCTGTCCGCCGGGTCCGCCCTGCGTCAGCACGTAGACCAGGCCGAAGGAGTTGAAGTTCCAGATGAAGTTGAGCGCCGTGATGGCGATGACCACCGGCTTCAGGGCCGGCCAGGTCACGGCCGTGAACCGGCGCCACATCCCCGCGCCGTCGAGCTGCGCGGCTTCACGGAGTTCGATCGGCACGTTCTGGAGTCCGGCGAGGAGCACCACGGTCGTCTGCGGCATGCCCGCCCACACGCCGACCACGATCACGGCGGGCAGCGCGTACGTCAGGTCCGCGAGCCAGTCGACGTTCTCGTGGATCAGGCCGAGCTGGGTCAGCGTCTTGTTGAGGATGCCCGCGTCCGAGTGGTAGACGAGCCGCCACATGATGCCGACGACGACCTCGGGCATCGCCCACGGGACCAGCGCCAGGGTGCGGGCCAGCCAGCGGAAACGCAGATTCTGGTTGAGCAGCAGCGCGAGGCCGAGCGCGAGCACGAACTGGAGCGCCGTCACGGACACCGCCCAGACCAGGCCGATCCGGAACGACTCCCAGAACAGCGAGTCGTGGCGCAGGTCGAGGAAGTTGTCCAGGCCGATGAATTGCGTGGGGGCGGTCCGTCCCGCCTGCGAGTCGGTGAACGCGAGCGACAGGCCGTACAGGAGCGGGACCACGCTGAGTATCAGAATCGGGATCAGCGCGGGCATCAGGAGGAACCACGCGCCCCGGTCCAGGCCGAGCGCTCGCTTGCGCTGACCCGGCGTGCGGGGTGGTGGTGTGCCGCGGCTACCAGGGACGGCGTTGTCCCGTGGCGCGGTGAGACTCATGGGAATCCTCGATGTCTCAACTGTCGGGCGCCGCCCGGCCCGTGGAGGCGCGGACGACGAGGCGGGGAGGGGCGGTGGTGCTGTGGGGGACGGGCGACCCGGGAGCCCCCGGGGTGTTCAAGCGGTGCAGCAGCAGTTCGGCGGCGCGTCGTCCGCGCTCGGTGGAGCCCAGGTCGACGCTGGTCAGCGGGGGCCAGCCGGCCTGCGCGAGCACGCTGTCGTCCATCCCCGCGACCGCGACGTCCTCGGGTATCCGCAGGCCACGGGCGTGCAGGGCGCGGGCGGCGCCGAGGGCCAGCTGGTCGTTGGCGCCGAAGACCGCGTCGGGCTTCAGGTCGAGGAGCGCCTCGGCGGCCGCGGCCCCGGACTCGATGCCGAAGTCCGTGTGCACGACGAGCTCCGGGTCGTATACGAGGCCGCAGTCGGCGAGGGCCTTGCGGAAGCCCTCGCCGCGCTTGCGGCCGGGGACCGTGTCGGCGGGGCCGTTGACGAAGGCGATGCGGCGCCGGCCCGTCTCGTACAGATGACGCACGGCGAGCGCGACGCCCTCGACGGAGTCGGCGCGCACGCTGTCGACCGGGACACCGCTGGGGAGTGAGCCGATGACGACGACCGGGCCGGAGGCCGAGCGCAGTGCGTCCACGTGGGCGTCCGTGATGCGGATGGGGCACAGGATGAGGCCGTCGCTCGTGCGGTCGCCGAGGCTGCGGAGCACGGCGAGCTCGTCCTCGGCGACGGCGTCCGTGGAGTGCAGGAGGAGGCGGTACCCGGCGGCCTTCGCGACGGACTGGATGGCGCGGACCATCGCCACATAGACCGGGTTGCCGATGTCGGGCATCGCGAAGGTGAGCTGGCGGGTGCGGCCGTCCTTGAGGGAGCGGGCCACCGCGTTCGGCACATAGCCGAGTTCGGCGGCGGCGCGCTCGACCTTCTCGACGGTCGCGGGGCGGGCCCCGATCCCGTTCAGCACACGGGATACGGACGCGATGGAGACGCCCGCGCGCTCGGCGATGGAGATGATCGTCGGCTGACCGCCGTTCGATGCGACCGCTGCCTTCGGCATCGTGACCACCCCTTCGCTGTAAACGTTTCCCGCTTCTGAAAACGTTTACGGATGTTGCTCCCATGTTTCCCCGCCCGTCAACGCACCCATCATGTGATCCACCTCACGGGCTAGTCCGGGAAGGTCAAGGTCAGCGCGTTGCGCAGGGCGCAAAATCGCAGGTAAGTACGGCCTTCCTTGCTGGCAGGGCCGATTCTTCGCGCGTACTTTCGGATCCGTAAACGGCAGCTGGGCAACGGCGGTCGGTAGTCGGCAGTCACAGGGGAGCGGGGTCCACGAGCATGGCCATCATCGAGACCGGGGCGGATCTGCACGACGCCCACCGGGACAACCACACCCACCGCGATGTCAACGGTGGCTGGCTGCGGCCCGCGGTCTTCGGCGCGATGGACGGGCTCGTCTCCAACTTCGCGCTCATGGCCGGCGTCGCGGGCGGCGCCGTCTCGCAGCAGACGATCATCATCACCGGCCTGTCGGGCCTCGCTGCCGGAGCCTTCTCCATGGCCGCCGGCGAGTACACCTCCGTCGCCTCCCAGCGCGAGCTGGTCGAGGCCGAACTCGACGTCGAGCGGCGTGAGTTGAGGAAGCATCCGGTCGACGAGGAGAAGGAGCTCGCCGAGCTGTACGTCTCCCGTGGTGTCGAGCCGAAGCTTGCGTACGAGGTCGCCGCGCAGCTGTCGCGGGACCCCGAGCAGGCCCTGGAGATCCATGCGCGGGAGGAGCTGGGCATCGACCCCGGCGATCTTCCCTCGCCGATGGTCGCCGCCGTCTCGTCCTTCGGATCGTTCGCGCTCGGCGCCCTGATCCCCGTACTGCCCTATCTCCTCGGGGCGAGCGCGCTGTGGCCCGCCGTGCTGCTCGCGCTCCTCGGGCTCTTCGCGTGCGGGGCCGTCGTGGCCAAGGTGACGGCGCGTTCCTGGTGGTTCAGCGGGTTGCGGCAGTTGGCCCTCGGTGGTGCCGCGGCGGGTGTGACGTATCTCCTGGGGAGCGTCTTCGGCACTTTTGCTGGTTGACGGGTCGCGGTCGTGGCCTGAAGATGCCTATACAGCGCCTTGCATAAGTAGTCGTTACCGATCGGTTTCGATTACGAGACCACGGGGCATGAGCCGTAAGCGCTGGGGGCAATGAGGCCCGCGGCGCACGCCAGCACCACCCCGGCCCTCGGTCATCGATCTGCCCGGCGAGGCCTCTCCCGCCGCCACCCGCGGTGTCCGCATGTTGGAACGCACTATCCGGTTCCCGAGAACCGCCCCATCATGTAACCTGCACGAAATTTTTTGAGCTGCACTTCTCCGCAGAGGGCCAACGTCGTCCCTCGGCACGTACCTTGCCACGACGACGACGGGAGAGCCGATGCGTACCTCGCGCCAGCCGTCCCAGCATTCCAACAGCGGCCAGACCTGGTCGCACATGGATGCTCGCCCTGCTGCCCAGGGCATGTACGACCCGCGAAATGAGCACGACGCCTGTGGCGTCGGGTTCGTGGCCACCCTCACCGGCGAGGCGAGCCACACGCTGGTCGAGCAGGCGCTGACCGTCCTGCGAAACCTGGAACACCGCGGTGCCACCGGCTCCGAGCCCGACTCGGGCGACGGCGCGGGCATCCTGTCCCAGGTTCCGGACGCCTTCCTGCGCGAGGTGGTCGACTTCGACCTCCCCGAGGCCGGTTCGTACGCTGTCGGTATCGCCTTCCTGCCCGAGGAGGGCACCGAGGAGTTCGTCTCGCGGATCGAGACGATCGCCGCCGAAGAGGACCTCAACGTCCTCGGCTGGCGCGAGGTCCCGGTCGCCCCGCAGATGCTCGGCTCCATGGCCCGCTCGACGATGCCGGCGTTCCGCCAGATCTTCGTCGCGGACGGCACCTCGAAGGACATCGCGCTCGACCGCAAGGCGTTCGTGCTGCGCAAGCGCGCCGAGCGCGAGGCCGACGTGTACTTCCCGTCGCTCTCCGCGCGCACGATCGTCTACAAGGGCATGCTGACCACCGGCCAGCTGGAGCCCTTCTTCCCGGACCTGTCCGACCGCCGCTTCGCCTCCGCGATCGCGCTCGTGCACTCCCGGTTCTCCACGAACACGTTCCCGTCGTGGCCGCTCGCGCACCCGTACCGCTTCGTCGCGCACAACGGTGAGATCAACACCGTCAAGGGCAACCGCAACTGGATGCGCGCCCGTGAGTCGCAGCTCGCCTCCGGACTCTTCGGGGACTCGGACAACCTCGAGCGGACCTTCCCCGTCTGTACGCCGGACGCCTCCGACTCCGCCTCCTTCGACGAGGTCCTGGAGCTGCTGCACCTCGGTGGCCGTTCGCTGCCGCACAGCGTCCTGATGATGATCCCGGAGGCCTGGGAGAACCACGCCTCCATGGACCCGGCCCGGCGCGCCTTCTACCAGTACCACTCCAACCTGATGGAGCCCTGGGACGGCCCGGCCTGTGTCACCTTCACCGACGGCACCCAGGTCGGCGCCGTTCTCGACCGCAACGGTCTGCGCCCGGGCCGCTACTGGGTGACCGACGAGGGACTCGTCGTCCTCGGCTCCGAGGTCGGCGTCCTCGACATCGACCCGGCCAAGGTCGTCAAGAAGGGCCGCCTGCAGCCCGGCCGGATGTTCCTCGTGGACACCGCCGAGCACCGCATCATCGAGGACGAGGAGATCAAGAACGCTCTCGCCTCCGAGCACCCCTACGAGGAGTGGCTCGAGGCCGGCGAGATCGAGCTCTCCGACCTCCCCGAGCGCGAGCACATCGTGCACACGCACGCCTCCGTCACGCGCCGCCAGCAGACCTTCGGCTACACCGAGGAAGAGCTCCGCATCCTCCTCGCGCCGATGGCCAAGGCCGGCGCCGAGCCGATCGGCTCCATGGGCACGGACACGCCGATCGCGGCGCTCTCCGCCCGCCCGCGGCTGCTGTTCGACTACTTCACGCAGCTGTTCGCGCAGGTCACCAACCCGCCGCTGGACGCGATCCGCGAGGAGCTCGTCACCTCGCTGCGCTCCCCGCTGGGCCCCGGCAGCAACCTGCTGGAGCCCACGGCCGCCACGTGCCGCGCGGTCACCCTGCCCTTCCCGGTGATCGACAACGATGAGCTCGCGAAACTCATCCACATCAACGCCGACGGCGACATGCCCGGCATGAAGGCCGTCACCCTGTCCGGCCTGTACCGGGTGCACGGCGGTGGCGACTCGCTCGCCGCCCGGATCGACGAGATCTGCGCCGAGGCCGACGCCGCCCTCGAGGCCGGCGCCCGCCTGATCGTGCTCTCCGACCGGCACTCCGACGCCGAGCACGCGCCGATCCCGTCGCTGCTGCTCACCGCGGCCGTCCACCACCACCTCATCCGTACGAAGAAGCGCACCCAGGTGGGCCTCCTCGTCGAGGCCGGTGACGTGCGCGAGGTGCACCACGTCGCCCTGCTCATCGGTTTCGGTGCCGCGGCGGTCAACCCGTACCTCGCCATGGAGTCGGTCGAGGACCTGGTCCGCGCCGGCACGTTCCTCAAGGACATAGAGGCCGAGGACGCGATCAGGAACCTGATCTACGCGCTCGGCAAGGGCGTCCTCAAGGTCATGTCCAAGATGGGCATCTCCACCGTCGCCTCCTACCGCGGCGCCCAGGTCTTCGAGGCCGTCGGCCTCGACGAGGCCTTCGTCGAGAAGTACTTCAACGGCACCACCACCAAGATCGGCGGCGCCGACCTGCGCGTCATCGCCGAGGAGGTCGCCGCCCGGCACGCCAAGGCGTACCCCGCCTCCGGCATCGCGCCCGCGCACCGCGCGCTCGACATCGGCGGCGAGTACCAGTGGCGCCGCGAGGGCGAGCCGCACCTGTTCGACCCGGAGACGGTCTTCCGCCTCCAGCACGCCACGCGCTCGGGCAGCTACGACATCTTCAAGAAGTACACGGACCGCGTGAACGAGCAGTCCGAGCGCCTCATGACGCTGCGTGGCCTGTTCAACTTCAAGTCCGAGGGCCGCGAGCCGATCTCCATCGACGAGGTCGAGCCGGCCTCCGAGATCGTCAAGCGCTTCTCGACCGGCGCCATGTCGTACGGCTCCATCTCCCAGGAGGCGCACGAGACCCTCGCCATCGCCATGAACCAGTTGGGCGGCAAGTCCAACACCGGTGAGGGCGGCGAGGACCCGGAGCGCCTGTACGACCCGGCGCGCCGGTCCAGCATCAAGCAGGTCGCTTCCGGCCGCTTCGGTGTGACGAGTGAATACCTCGTCAACTCCGACGACATCCAGATCAAGATGGCCCAGGGCGCCAAGCCCGGCGAGGGCGGCCAGCTGCCCGGCCACAAGGTCTACCCGTGGGTCGCCAAGACGCGTCACTCGACGCCGGGCGTGGGCCTCATCTCCCCGCCGCCGCACCACGACATCTACTCCATCGAGGACCTGGCTCAGCTGATCCACGACCTCAAGAACGCCAACCCGCAGGCCCGCATCCACGTGAAGCTGGTCTCCGAGGTCGGCGTGGGTACGGTCGCGGCCGGTGTGTCCAAGGCGCACGCGGACGTCGTCCTGATCTCCGGCCACGACGGCGGCACGGGTGCCTCGCCGCTCACGTCGCTGAAGCACGCCGGTGGTCCCTGGGAGCTCGGCCTCGCCGAGACCCAGCAGACGCTGCTGCTCAACGGCCTGCGCGACCGCATCGTCGTGCAGACCGACGGCCAGCTGAAGACCGGCCGTGACGTGCTGATCGCCGCGCTGCTCGGCGCCGAGGAGTTCGGTTTCGCGACCGCGCCGCTCGTCGTCTCCGGCTGCGTCATGATGCGCGTCTGCCACCTGGACACCTGCCCGGTCGGCATCGCGACGCAGAACCCGACGCTGCGCGAGCGCTTCTCCGGCAAGGCCGAGTACATCGTCAACTTCTTCAAGTTCATCGCCGAAGAGGTCCGCGAGCTGCTCGCCGAGATGGGCTTCCGCTCCATCGAGGAGGCCGTCGGCCACGCCGAACTCCTCGACACCGAGCGGGCCGTGAACCACTGGAAGGCGCAGGGCCTCGACCTGGAGCCGCTGTTCCACGTGCCGGACCTGCCCGAGGGCGCCGTCCGTCACCGGATCATCGAGCAGGACCACGGCCTGGAGAAGGCGCTCGACAACGAGCTGATCAAGCTCGCCGCCGACGCCCTCGCCGCCAACGACCAGACGGACGCCCAGCCGGTCCGCGCCCAGGTCGCCATCCGCAACATCAACCGCACGGTCGGCACCATGCTCGGCCACGAGGTGACGAAGAAGTTCGGTGGCGCGGGCCTGCCCGACGACACCATCGACATCACCTTCACGGGCTCCGCGGGCCAGTCGTTCGGCGCCTTCGTGCCGCGCGGTGTGACGCTGCGCCTGGAGGGCGACGCCAACGACTACGTCGGCAAGGGCCTCTCCGGTGGCCGCGTCATCGTCCGCCCGGACCGTGGCGCCGACCACCTCGCCGAGTACTCGACGATCGCCGGCAACACCATCGCGTACGGCGCGACGGGCGGCGAGCTGTTCCTGCGCGGCCGCACCGGCGAGCGCTTCTGCGTCCGCAACTCCGGTGCCACGGTGGTCTCGGAGGGCGTGGGCGACCACGGCTGCGAGTACATGACCGGCGGCCACGCGGTGATCCTCGGCGAGACGGGCCGCAACTTCGCGGCCGGTATGTCGGGCGGCATCGCGTACGTCATCGACCTCAAGCTCGACGACGTGAACCCCGGCAACAAGTCGGCGGTCCAGCCCCTCGACGACACCGACAAGCAGTGGCTGCACGACGTGGTGCGCCGCCACGCCGAGGAGACCGGCTCGACGGTGGCCGAGAAGCTCCTCGTCGACTGGGACGCCTCGGTGGCCCGGTTCACGAAGATCATCCCCAGTACGTACAAGGCAGTGCTCGCCGCCAAGGACGCCGCCGAGCTGGCCGGTCTCTCCGAGACCGAGATCACCGAGAAGATGATGGAGGCGGCGACCAATGGCTGATCCCAAGGGCTTTCTCAACCACGGGCGCGAGGTCGCCGAGACCCGCCCGGTCGACGAGCGCGTCAAGGACTGGAACGAGGTCTACGTTCCCGGGTCCCTGCTGCCCATCATCAGCAAGCAGGCGTCCCGCTGCATGGACTGCGGCATCCCGTTCTGTCACAACGGCTGCCCGCTGGGGAACCTGATCCCCGAGTGGAACGACTACGCGTACCGCGAGGACTGGTCGGCCGCGCAGGAGCGCCTGCACGCGACCAACAACTTCCCGGAGTTCACCGGTCGCCTCTGCCCGGCGCCCTGTGAGTCGGCGTGCGTGCTCGGCATCAACCAGCCGGCCGTGACCATCAAGAACGTCGAGGTCTCGATCATCGACCAGGCGTGGGACCGGGGCGACGTCGCCCCGCAGATCCCCGAGCGCCTGTCGGGCAAGACCGTCGCCGTCATCGGCTCGGGCCCGGCGGGTCTCGCCGCCGCCCAGCAGCTGACGCGGGCCGGTCACACGGTCGCCGTCTACGAGCGCGCCGACCGCATCGGCGGCCTGCTCCGCTACGGCATCCCCGAGTTCAAGATGGAGAAGCGCCACATCAACCGCCGCATCGAGCAGATGCGCGCGGAGGGCACCAAGTTCCGCACCGGTGTGGAGGTCGGCCGCGACATCGACGCCGCGGGCCTGCGCAAGCGCTACGACGCCGTGGTCGTTGCTGCGGGTGCGACCGTGTCGCGTGATCTCCCGGTCCCCGGCCGCGAGTTGAACGGCATCCACTACGCGATGGAGTACCTGCCGCTCTCCAACAAGGTGCAGGAGGGCGACTACGTCCAGCCGCCCATCACCGCCGAGGGCAAGCACGTCGTCGTGATCGGCGGCGGTGACACCGGCGCCGACTGCGTGGGCACCGCCCACCGCCAGGGCGCGGCCTCGGTGACGCAGCTGGAGATCATGCCGCGGCCCAACGACGAGCGGAACACGACCACGCAGCCGTGGCCGACGTTCCCGATGCTCTACAAGGTCACCTCCGCGCACGAGGAGGGCGGCGAGCGCATCTACTCGGCGGGCACCACCCACTTCGAGGGCGACGAGGACGGCAACGTCCAGTGGCTGCACCTCTCCGAGGTCGAGTTCGTCGACGGCAAGCTCGTCAACAAGCCGGGTACCGAGCGCAAGATCCCCGCGCAGCTGGTCACCCTCGCGATGGGCTTCACGGGCACGGACCAGGAGAACGGTCTGGTCTCGCAGTTCGGCCTCGACCTCGACGCGCGCGGCAACGTCGCCCGCGACGACGAGTTCCAGACGAACGTCCCGGGTGTGTTCGTGGCGGGCGACGCCGGCCGCGGCCAGTCCCTCATCGTGTGGGCCATCGCGGAGGGCCGCTCGGCCGCCCGCGGCGTGGACCGCTTCCTGACGGGGGCGTCGGAGCTGCCGGCTCCGATCCGCCCGACGGACCGCGCGCTGGCCGTGTGACGGTCCGCCGCTGAAACGTCCCGTACAACGGCGTACGGAACTGAGCGCGACGCTCGCCCTATGTCCCCGACCGGACGCTGGGCGGGCGTCGCGGTGCGTTCAGCCCGGGATGTGGAACGTTTCGCCGTACACCTTCCACGTCAGCGGAGTCTTCAGGGACAGGTTGCCGTCGTAGAGGAACTGGCGCTGCGCCGTGTCGATGCGGGTGGTGTCGCGGTCGGGGTTCTTGGACTTCATGGCCTTGCGGCGCAGGTCGAGGAAGATGTCGAGGTAGTTCTTCTCGCTGCCGCCCTGCGCCGGGGTGTCGGCCTCCTTGAGGGCCGCTTCGCGCAGTCCGTAGAAGCCGTTCGGTCCTGTGCCGGGGCCGTGCAGGACCATCGCGTCGTAGTAGACGAACTGGCCGAGCGTGCCCAGGCCGTCGAGCTTGGCGAGGCGGACCGCGGGGTCGAAGTAGCCGCGGTCGCGCTCCTTCTCCTGGATGTCCCGGAAGGCCTTGTGCGTGGCCTCCTCCTTCCACGCCGCGGTGAAACCGGGGTCGAGGCCCTTGTGGGAGTCCGTGCCGTCGACCTTGCGCAGGGCGGGGAGGTAGCGGGCGAGGCCGTTGTCCGGGTGGGCCTTGGTGTAGCGCTCGACCAGGGTCAGCAGGTCGTGGGTGCCGGTGCAGAAGCCGATGATGCCGGCCGTGTAGCCCTGGCCGTCGTCGATGTCCTCGATGTAGCCGTACTGGCCACGCCAGTCGAGGGTCGAGTTCTCGGCGCTGGCGACGATCCGCTGGGCCAGGTCCTTCTTCTGCGGGTCGGCGAGGCCGGGCGGCAGGCTCGCGATCACCTTGTCGTCGGCTTTGCGCTCCGCTTCCGACTGGTTGCCGGGGCGGGCCGGGGCGGAGGTGGTGGGGCGTGGGGCCGCTCCGTCCTGCTTGTCGTCCGGCGACAGGAGGTAGACGGCGGCGGTGGCGAGTGGGGCCACGGCCACGAAGGAGAGGAGCAGGCAGCCTGCGCGTTTCATGCGGCACAGAGTAAGCGAGTGTCTGTGCGACGCGGCGCCCGGTGCCCGTTCCTGGGCCGACGCCGCCCCCACGCCCCGGGGCTCCGCCCCGGCCCCCGCGGACCCGGCACCGGCCCCACGCCACGGGGCTCTGCCCCGGACCCCGCGGACCCGGCACCGGTCCCACGCCCCGGGGCTCTGCCCCGGACCCCGCGGACCCGGCACCGGCCCCACGCCACGGGGCTCCGCCCCGGCCCCCGCGCCTCAATCGCCGGCGGGGCTGAAAGATCGGCCCTCGGGCTTCGGACGCCGCGGGCTCTCGTTCGAGAGGCGGGGCTTGATGGGCTCGGTCCCACGTAACTTGCGGCCTGCCGTGCCCCACGCCACGGGGCTCTGCCCCGGACCCCGCGCCTCAAGCGCCGGCGGGGCTGATTTTGCCGAACCGGCGTTACGGCCTCGGGGCGATGCCCCGGCTCCCGCCCATCTCCCACCCACCCGCCCCCTCCGGGGGCGTCGGCCCGACGGGGTGTCGGCGCCGCCTTGGGCGATCCGGCGACCGCCACGGCTCCCCGCCCGTCGCGGTCGACGCTGCCCCCGTCTTGGCCAACCTCCGCCAGCCGCGGCTCCTCACCCGTTGCGGTTGACGCCGCCACCGCCTTGGGCAATCCGCCGCCAACCCCGGCTCCCCACCCCTGGCGGTCGGCCGTCGCCGCCTTGGGCAATCTGCCGCCTGGGGCGGCAGGGTGGGCAAGGCGGCACCCCGGTGCGGCGCAACCAGGACGGGAGGCGCCGGCCACGGCACGGGTTATGCCACGATTCGCTCGCGGCATGCGGACGGCGTGGCCCATGCGTCCCGCAACGGGCGGGCCTTGCGGAGCCACAGGGACAGGTCCAGCTCCTCCGTGTAGCCCACGGCACCGTGGAGTTGGAGGGCCGCGCGGGCCGCCGCGTAGGCCGCCTCGCCCGCCGACAGTTTCGCCGCCGCGATGTCGGACGACGTCATCGTGAGCGCCGCCCCGAACAGCAGCGGGCGCGCGAACTCCAGGCCCACCAGCGCGTCCGCGAGCCGATGCTTGACCGCCTGGAACGAGCCGACCGGCACCCCGAACTGCTCGCGCTGCCGGACGTAGTCGACCGTGCGGCGGAGTAGTTCCAGGCCCACGCCAAGTGCCTGCGCCGCCGTCAGGAGCGCCGCCATCTCCGAAGCCTCCCGCACCTTCGCACCGCGCTCCACGACCTCGCCGCCCCCGTCCGGTACGAAAAGGCGTCGCGCCGGATCCGCCGACTCCCGCAGCGGCCCGCACCCCGCGGCGAGCCGCACCGCGTCGCCGTCCACCACGAACACCGCGTCCGCGGCGTCCGCGTCCAGCACATAGGGGCCGGAGGCCAACGTGGCCACCACCTCACCCGCCGCGATCCGCGGCAGCCACTCCTTCGCGGCCCCCGTCCCGTTCAGCAACGTCGCCACCGCCGCCGTCTCGACCACAGGCCCCGGCACCGCATGCCGCCCCAACTCCACGTACGACAAAGCCAGTTCCACCGGCAGCGGCCCCACCCCCTCGTACGCCTCCGGCACCCCGAGCGCGAACACCCCCGCCTCCGCGAGCCGCCCCCACAGCGCCCGCCCGGGCCCCGCGTCGCCGCCCGCCCACGCGCGGATCACCGACGGGGTGTCCGCCGCCGTGAGCATCCGGTCGAGCGTGCGGCCGAACTCGGCCTGCTCCGCGTCCAGGAGGAACCTCATCAGCGGCGTCCCTTCGGCAGGCCGAGCAGCCGCTCGGCGATGATGTCGCGCTGGATCTCGTTCGTACCGGCGTAGATGGGTCCCGCGAGCGAGAAGGTGTAGCCCTCGGCCCACTCGCCGTCCGCCAACTCCCCGTCGGCACCGAGAAGTTCGAGCGCCGTCTCGTGCAGCGCGATGTCGTACTCCGACCAGAACACCTTGTTCAGGCTCGACTCCGCCCCTATCTGCTCACCCGCCGCGAACCGCGACGCGTTGCCGTACGTGAACAGCTGGTACGCGCGCGCCCCCACCATCGCGTCCGCCACCCGGTCACGCACCGCCGGGTCCGCGCCGCGCTCCCGCCACAGCGCGAGCAGCCGGTCCGCGGAGGCGAGGAAGCGGCCGGGGGAGCGGAGCATCAGTCCCCGCTCGTTCCCCGTCGTCGACATCGCGATGCGCCAGCCCTTGCCGACCTCCCCGATCACGTCCTCGTCCGGCACGAACACGTCGTCCAGGAACAGCTCGGCGAAGGCCGGCTTGCCGTCGATGCGGCCGATCGGCCTGACCGTGACACCCGGCGCGCGCAGGTCGAACATCAGGTACGTGAGCCCGCGATGGGGCTTGTCCGCTTCCGGGTCCGTACGGAAGATGCCGAACGCCCGGTCCGCGAACGCCGCCCGCGACGACCACGTCTTCTGTCCGCGCAAGCGCCACCCGCCGTCCGTGCGCACCGCACGCGACCGCAGCGCCGCCAGGTCGGAGCCCGCCTCAGGCTCCGACCAGGCCTGCGCCCAGATCACCTCGCCGCTCGCCATCGACGGCAGCACACGCGCCCGCTGCTCGTCCGTGGCGTGGTCGAAGAGCGTGGGCGCGAGGAGGTTGATGCCGTTCTGCGAGACGCGGCCCGGCGCCCCCGCCGCGTAGTACTCCTCCTCGAAGATCAGCCACTTGAAGATGTCGACGCCGCGGCCCCCGAACTCCTCCGGCCACGAGACGACCGACCAGCGGTCCGCGGACATCTCGGTCTCCCACGCACGGTGCGCGGCGAAGCCCTCCGCGGTCTCCAGGGAGGGCAGCGGCTCGGCCGGTACGTGCCCGGCGAGCCAGGCCCGCGCCTCCTCGCGGAACGCGTCCTGATCCGGGGTGAAGTCCAGGTCCATCGGCCGCCCACTCCTTCCCTAACAAGTGTTTGGTAGGTTACCGTACTCGCATGGACAGAGTCGAGACCTTCCGGACCTTCTGATCCTTCTGAACCTTCCGAGCCGGAATTCGTGAGGAGCGCGCATGACCGCCGAAGCCCCCCGGTACGTGCCCGGACACCACCTGCTCGACGGGCGTACGGCCGTGATCACGGCCGCCGCGGGCGCCGGGATCGGCGGCGCCACCGCCCGCCGCTTCCTGGAGGAGGGCGCCCGCGTCGTCATCAGCGACGCGCACGCGCGCCGACTGAAGGAGAGCGAAGCGGCCCTCGCCGCCGAGTTCGGCGCCGAGCAGGTCTCCGCGCTCACCTGCGACGTCACCGACGAGGAGCAGGTGCAGGCACTCTTCGCGCACACGGCGGAGCGGCACGGCGGGCTCGACATAGTCGTCAACAACGCGGGCCTCGGCGGCACTTCGGCACTCGTCGACATGAGCGACGAGCAGTGGACGAAGGTCCTGGACGTCACCTTGAACGGGACGTTCCGCTGCGTCCGGGCCGCCCTGCGCGCCTTCCGCGACACCGGCAGCGGAGGCGTCATCGTCAACAACGCGTCCGTCATCGGCTGGCGCGCCCAGGCCGGACAGGCGCACTACGCCGCCGCCAAGGCCGGCGTGATGGCCCTGACCAGGACCGCCGCGATAGAGGCCGCCGAATACGGAGTGCGGGTCAACGCGGTGGCGCCCAGCCTCGCCATGCACCCGCACCTGGCGAAGGTCACCTCGGAGGAACTGCTCGCCGAGCTGACCGAGAAGGAGGCCTTCGGCCGGTACGCACAGCCCTGGGAGGTGGCCAACGTGATGGTCTTCCTCGCCTCCGGCTACTCCTCGTACATGACCGGCGAGACCGTCTCCGTCAGCAGCCAGCGCGCATGAGCCCCTCGCCCGAGCGGCGCCAAGAACTCCTCGCCACGGCGGCCGGGGTGTTCGCGGCGCAGGGCTACGACGCCACCACCGTGCGCCGGATCGCCGACGCCGCGGGGATGCTCGCGGGCAGCCTCTACTACCACTTCGACTCCAAGGACTCGATCGTCGAGGAGATCCTCCGGGGTTTCCTCGACGAGCTGTGGGGCCGCTACGACACCGTGCTCGCCGCCGGACACGGGCCGCGCGAGACGATGCGGGCCCTGGTCACCGAGTCGTTCCGGGAGATCGACCGGCACGGGCCCGCCGTCGCCATCTACCAGAAGGAGTCGAAGGCGCTCGCGGCCAGGGAGCGGTTCGCGTTCCTCGCCGCGTCGCAGCGCAAGTTCGAGCAGACCTGGCTGACCACCCTCCAAGAAGGCGTGGCGGCCGGGGCGTTCCGCGCCGACCTCGACATCCGGCTCACCTACCGGTTCGTGCGCGACACCGTGTGGGTCGCCGCGTCCTGGTACCGGCCGGGCGGCCGGCACAGCCCCGAGGAGATCGCCCGCGAGTACCTCGCGATGGTGCTCGACGGGATAGCCCAACCCCACCACCCTTAGAAGAGACTGGAGTTGATGCGTCATGGCCGAGGCCTACATCGTCGATGCGGTCCGTACGCCCGTCGGGCGGCGGGGCGGCGGGCTCAGCGCAGTCCACCCCGCCGACCTGGGCGCCCATGTCCTGAAGGAGCTCGTCGCGCGCACCGGCGTGGCCCCGGCCGCCGTCGAGGACGTCGTCTTCGGCTGCCTCGACACCGTCGGCCCGCAGGCCGGGGACATCGCCCGCACCTGCTGGCTCGCCGCCGGGCTTCCCGAGGAGGTGCCCGGCGTCACCGTCGACCGGCAGTGCGGCTCCTCCCAGCAGGCCATCCACTTCGCGGCGCAGGGCGTGCTCTCCGGGACACAGGACCTCGTCGTCGCGGGCGGCACACAGAACATGTCGATGATCCCGATCGCCTTCGCCTCCCGGCAGGCCGCCGAACCGCTCGGCCTCACCGACGGCCCCTTCCTCGGCAGCGAGGGATGGCGCGCCCGCTACGGCGACGCGCCCGTCAACCAGTTCCACGGCGCCGAACTCATCGCCGAGAAGTGGGGCATCACACGGCAGGACCAGGAGGAGTGGGCGCTCCGCTCCCACCAGCGGGCACTGCGCGCGATCGACGAGGGCCGGTTCGCGAAGGAGTCCGTCGCCTACGGAGACGTCACCGCCGACGAGGGGCCGCGCCGGGACACGAGCCTGGAGAAGATGGCGGGCCTGAACCCGGTCGTCGAGGGCGGCACCATCACCGCCGCCTGCTCCTCGCAGGTCTCCGACGGAGCGGCGGCCCTGCTGATCGCCTCCGAACAGGCCGTACGGGAACACGGGCTGACGCCCCGGGCCCGCATCCACCACCTCTCCGTACGCGGCGAGGACCCCATCCGGATGCTGTCCGCACCCATCCCGGCGACCGCGTACGCGCTGAAGAAGACCGGCCTGACCATTGACGACATCGACCTCGTCGAGATCAACGAGGCGTTCGCGCCGGTCGTCCTCGCCTGGCTCAAGGAGACCGGCACCGACCCCGAGAAGGTCAACGTCAACGGCGGCGCCATCGCCCTGGGCCACCCCCTCGGCGCCACCGGCAGCAAGCTGATGACGACCCTCCTTCACGAACTGGAGCGCACCGGCGGCCGGTTCGGCCTCCAGACCATGTGCGAGGGCGGCGGCCAGGCCAACGTCACGATCATCGAGCGCCTGTGACGAGCCCGCCTCGTAAGACGACGAGTGAGATGCATGGACAACTGGCCGGAAGGGTCGCCCTCGTGACCGGGGCGGCCCGCGGCATGGGGGAGGCCATCACCCGCGAACTGGTGGCGCGCGGGACACGGGTCGTGCTCGGGGACGTCCTCGTGGCCGAAGGGGAGAAGGTCGCCGACGATCTCGGTGACGCCGCGCGGTTCGTGAGGCTCGATGTCACCGAAGCGACTTCCTGGGCGCACGCCGTCGACATCGCCGTCCGTGCGTACGGGCAGCTCGACATCCTCGTCAACAACGCCGCCATCTACACGACGTCCCCCATCGTCGACGAGGATCCGGCCCAGCTGGAGCGGATCCTCAAGGTCGATCTCGTCGGCCCGTTCCTCGGGGTCCGGGCCGTCGTCCCCGCCATGCGGGCGGGAGAGCGGGGCGGCGCGATCGTCAACATCTCCTCGCAGGCCGGAGTCCAGGGCATCTGGGGGCACGGCTCGTACGGCGCCGCGAAGTGGGGGCTGCGCGGGCTGAGCCGCACCGCCGCCCTCGAACTCGGCGGCGACGGCATCCGCGTCAACGCCGTCTTCCCCGGCGCCATCGACACGGCGATGACCGCCCACCTCGGCACCACCGAGCACCCGGCCGCCGCGCTCGGCCGCATCGGCCGGCCCGAGGAGGTCGCCCGGCTCGTCGCCTTCCTCGCCTCCGACGACGCCTCCTACCTCACCGGCGCCGAGGTCTCCGCCGACGGCGGCGCGTCGGCCGGACGGATGCCCCGGTCATGACGATCCGCCCGTGCCGAAGGGGCGATCGGTGGGGACCACTTCGCCCGGCGGCCCCACCGCCCGCGACAATGGGCCCGTGCCTACGAAGTCAACGAAGCCCGCGAAGCCTGCGACGCCCGCGAAGAAGAAGTCCCCGTCGACGAACGCCGCGCCCGAGCGGCGCGGCGAGCTCCTGCACACCGCGGCCGAGGTCTTCGCCGAGCAGGGCTACAACGCCACGACCGTCCGCAAGATCGCCGACCACGCGGGCATGCTCGCCGGCAGCCTCTACTACCACTTCGACTCCAAGGAATCGATGCTGGAGGAGATCCTGCGCGGCTTCCTCGACGAGCTGTGGTCCGGCTACGACACCGTGCTCGACGACGAACTCGGACCGAGGGAGACCCTGGAGGCGCTGGTCACCGAGTCCTTCCGGGAGATCGACCGGCACCGCGCCGCCGTCGCCATCTACCAGCGGGAGTCCCAGCAGCTCGTCGCGCAGGAACGCTTCGCGTTCCTCGCCGAGTCGCAGCGCAGGTTCGAGAAGACCTGGCTGACCACCCTGGAGCGCGGCGTCGCCGAGCAGGTCTTCCGCGCCGACCTCGACATCCGCCTCACCTACCGGTTCGTGCGCGACACCGTGTGGGTCGCCGCGTCCTGGTACCGGCCCGGCGGGCGGCACAGTCCCGAGGAGATCGCGCGCCAGTATCTGTCGATGGTCCTGGACGGGATCGCGGTGCGGTGACACGGGATCGCGGTGCGGTGACGTCGCATGCTAAGATTCACGACGTTGCAGTTTTGGTACCCATAGACTTTATGTGCG